>VGYR01000256.1 GCA_016872925.1 Planctomycetota bacterium | reverse complement strand
TCCCTTCGGGATCGGCACCTATGCGATAAACCTTCGCGGCCGGAGGCCGCGACTCAAGCGGCATGGAGCCGCACGGTGTTCCCTTACGCCTTGCCCTCGCGATTCCAGTTCACGCTGAACCAAGACAGTAGAAAACGCACTGTCCACACTTGCCAACAAATGCAGAGTTCTCGAAAGCCGACTTGCTAAGCCACCTTTCTCGGGCTGCGATGGCGGCTTCCCGAAATCCCGAATCATCGTCCCCGACGACTGTGAACTGCACTTTCTGTACAAGCCTCACAAAGACAACGAAAAGGTTTTGCGCCTCAGTGATTACGCCAAGCTTCTGCAAAACCAATCTGCCCCCGCCGCAGTGACACGCGGCGGCATTCGCGACAGGTGGACCGAGCACCGCACGAAGTATCAGGCACCAACGGAACGCCGCGATGGTCGCCTAGGGCGATTCATCATCAAACGTCGGCTGGAAGCCGCAGGCGACAGGGTGGCATATCTGGCAGTAGACGAACCTCCATGCAAAGTCGATGTCCACCTTCTGGAAATACCATTCCCGAAGGAGATGCCTACCGGCGACCTGGAAGCATATCTTTCAAAAGCAACTCGCCCCATGGCAGCGCTTCGACGACTACGTCATCCGCTGATTCAGTGCGTTACTGGTCATTTCTGCACCGGCAGTTCGCTCGTACAAATTAGCGATTGGTTTGATGGACAGGCACTGCCACACCTGACCCGCAGCCAAACGCTTTCGATTGAAGACAAAATCCTTCTGATGACGCGTGTCTCGGAGGCGCTTGTGTACTGCCACCGGCGAAGTGTGTTCCATCGCAACATCCACCCTTCAAATGTGTTGACTGCAGGGGACTGCAGCAACATTCAGTTGACTGGCTTTGAGTGCGTGAGGGACCCGCTCCAAGGCGAGACTGCTACACTCGAGGAACTGCAGAAACGCGATGTCCGGGTTTTGCCGCCTGAGGAAATTCAGAATAGCACAAGCCTCGACTACAGGCTCTACGACATGTTCCAAGCGGGCGTGCTTTTCTACTGGATTCTAGAAGACGGTCGTTGGCCATTCGTCTCAACATTCGACTACATCACCGGCGCAGGCCTTCTCGAATTCCAATCCTCCACCGATCACCGTTATGAGCCATTACGAAGGCTGGTCACCGCCATGCTCGCAACTGACAGTCGTAGGCGGCCGGACTTGTTCACGCAAGTGCACGGCGAATTGGCAAAGATGTCGTAGGCGGCCATTCAACGTACCGATGATTTCGTCGGCCGTCCGTATCCCACCTAGCGGCGAAAAGGACGACCTGTGACCAACGCGTCGTCTCGCACTGGCTTTTCCACGGCAATTAACGCTTGGTAGGCCTTGACCGCATTCCGCCACGCCATGACCTCTATTGACCTCGATACCGATCAGCAGAGGGCGGTGTCCCACCGCGGCACAAACCTGCTCATCCTCGCTGGCGCTGGATCTGGCAAGACGCTCACCCTGACCCGCCGGGCCGCCGCGTTCCTCGAGGAGCATCGTGCGGAGAATCTCCTCTTGATGACCTTCACGAAGAAGGCTGCCGATGAGATTCGGAAGCGGCTGAAAGACGAAGTGCCTCCGGGCCTCGCCGCGGAGCTTAAAGATGCCTGGATCGGCACGTTCCACAGCGTCTGTTTCCGGCTTCTCAAGGAGTACGGCGACCGCCTGGGCCTCGAGCCCGGCTGGAGTGTTGTCGTGAGTGTTGACGCCGACCGCGTCCTGAAGGAGTCGGCGCGACGCAGCTCCCTGACCGATGACCAAGTGTGGGACCTCATCCGGCTCTACAGCTACGCCCGCAACAGCATGACGCCATGGCAGTCACACCTCGGGGCGCCCCGTTTCGCAGCACTCACCATGCGTGACGAACTTGCGGTCTCCAAAGTGCTCAGTCGCTACCGCGACCGCTGCCGGCAATCAGGCCGCGTTGATTTCGATGACCTCCAAGTACTTACACTCGAACTCCTCGAGGGCCACCCCTCCGTCCGTAGCGAGCTCCACGCAAGGTTCCGCGTTGTGCTCGTCGATGAATACCAGGACACCAGCACGATCCAGGCACACCTGCTGCGGATGCTGGTTGCCCCGACAACGCTGATTACCGCAGTCGGAGACGAAGCGCAGGGCATCTACGGTTTCCGGGGGGCGACACTCGACAACATCCGACAGTTCCAACGCACCTTCTCTGCCGAGCAGGCGGTCGTGAGAAGCAACTACCGCTCGACGCCGGAGATTCTCGGTGTCGCCAAGGCTGCGATCGCAGGTAGCGGGCTGTCATTGACCATCGATACGGTAAGCCGATGCCCCGGTCACTTGAAGCCGCTGTTCGCAAGTTGTGAAAACCCCGTCTCGGAAGCGGCCTACGTAGTGCGGCGGATTCAGCAGTGCCACCGCGATGGAGTGCCCTTGGACCGCATTGCCGTTCTCTACCGAGCCAAGGCTTTGGCAGGTCCGCTGGAAGCCGAGCTCCGAAGGCAAGGAGTTGCCTATCGTGTTTTTGGGGGGCCGGAGTTTTTCACCCAGGCGCATATTCGTGTCGTCCTCGACTGCTGCCGGCTCGTCATGAATCCGGAGGACTCGATTGCGTTGAGTGGGATACAAGACACGCTCCGCATCTCGGCCGGGCCGTTGGATGAAATCGCCGAACAAGCAGTAGTAAAGCAACTATCTTTGTGGGAGCTTTTCGCACCCGACCCCGCGAAGGCCTCGCCGTCGGGTCGCCTTCGGGTACTTGGAGATGACTTGAGCCGAGTCCGCCAAGCGTGGAGCGGCGGTGCGGCGGTGATTGAGACCGTTCAGGGGCTTATCTCATTAGCGGAGGATCGGCTCCGGATGCTGCCAGACATGGATGCCGCCGAAGTGCGTGAAGACTTCGACGTCCTCCTCGACATCGCGGGCAGCTACCAGACGCTCGAGGACTTCGCAAATGCCGTGGTGGTCGATGACTGGGATAGCGATACGAACGAGGGTCCGAGCGTCACTCTATCGACCATTCATAGCGCCAAGGGGCTCGAATGGGACGTCGTGTTTCTGATTGGCCTGGTGGACTGGTGGTTTCCTTCCCAGAAGACCATTCAGCAGACAGGGTCCGACGAGGAGGAACGGCGTCTCTTCTATGTTGCCGTGACGCGGGCGAGGCGCTCGCTTTGCATGACATCGTATCGCTCGAACATCGACCGCAGCGGCACAGCGCGTCAGCAGACCCCTTCACGCTTTGTCACCGAGCTCCCATCCCATCTGATTCAGAAGACCAAGCAGTAGCCAGTTGCCGGCCCAACGGTTTCCATAGGAGCGCTCCCATGGGAGGAACTAACGACATCGACCCGATGGAGTTCATACGAGGTATCGATGCCGATATATCCGATCCGGCCCGCTGGCCGGCACTATCAGAGGATCGGCTTTGCCAGGTAATCGGATACACGATCCTCGCCTACGCCGAGTTCCGAATGGAGCAACTCATCCCATTGGTGATCCGGATGTATCCCTACCTCGTCGAACGTGTACCGGCCGAACGGCGATTCACGTTGCTGCAAAACGTCACGAATCGATTCAGTAACGCGGACATCGTGCCGGACGACGGGATTCGTCACCAGGTAGACGCCCTGCTTCCGTTTATCGTCCATGATCCGGACACGACTATCGTTTCCACAGCCACCTTGGACTTTGCGGTTCTCCGCGGCACGACCGCCCATCCAGGCATCGGATTTGAGCAAGCGTTTGGCATGTTCAAGGTCGGTGCTGTCGAGAATCAGCCCGCGATTCTGATCGGCTTGATTGCCTTGGGCGACCGCAGGTTCTCCGACAGGATCCTCGGCCTACTCGAGACCGCGCCTCCGGAGTTGGCTCAGGCGGTGTCGCAGTTCAACTGTTCCTTCGTGTTCGCCGCGACAGTCGATCTTGTCTGTGATTGGCTGCGAGCCCTCCTACGAGCTTCTCCTGAACAAGACCCGGGTGCCTCAACCTTTGGCCACGTCGCCGCCGCTCTGCACAGATTGGGGACCAAAGCGGAGACAACGGGGGTCCGGGATATTTCACGTTGCTTTCCTCCCACGTCGCCGACTGCCAGCACAATTGAACATGGCAGGTGGACCAGGGCGGCCTACGCGCGGCTCCTGGGGCCACGCCTTCAGGCTTTGGCTGAAGAGGAACGCGAACCCAGGATCCTCCCAGACGTTATGGACGCATGGGGCCTGCAGTTTGTGAACCCGAATTGAGACGCGTGCAACGGTGATGTACGCAAGGGTCGCCCGAGCGGTACTGAACGGGGCGTGTTAGCCGTTTGCCGGACGATGCCGACGTAGCGCTATCCGGTAACAGTTGCTTTCAGCGTGTCGAGGAACGGCTCAATGGCTTTCGCCAACCGCACGATCGCATCGGCCTGAGCGGCCGTGGCGCCGCCCCACTTGTCCTCGCTCGTGCCGTAGCCGGAATTCTGAACCCAGCGAATTCGGGAGGCCCGCTTGCCATCGAGTCGCTCCCATGCGAGCGGACCACCGAACACCGTCTCGATCTTCTCACGAAAGCCATAAAGCTTGTCAAAGATCTGCTTGTTCTCGTCGCGCCCCTTGCGGCCACGATCGATATACACCTCCGCTGAGGAATGCTCCTTCGCAGCCCCTAACTGGAATTGCACTCCCCGAATCCCGCATCCTTCACCGATCCACGTTTCAGCCGGGGGGCGTCGGCCGGCGAACAGCTCGGAGCCTGACGCTAACGTATCCAGTACCAGTGTCCACCACCTCTGCCGCTTCAGTCGTGTGGGTGTCATCTTCCGCGGCTCATCGCCGGGAGCGAGTGCCACACAACGGTCATGAAAGGCGGCGTGAAAACGCTCGAGCCCATTGAGGAACCAGGCCTTCTGCCGTTCCAGCGTTGCCGGGTCATTCGGATCGAGCCCCTCGCCGACGAGTTCGATAACCGACGTGGCTTTTGACCAGGGCACGCTCTTTCTCCAGACCAAGCGTTCGCCCACCACGGCCTCGATCGCAGCTCGCTCGGCGACAAGTATGTCGAAGTTGCGCTCCCGCTCGGGTCCCCGCAGGAAGAGCAGCAGGCTCAGGCGTCGCTTCTGAAAACGCGGTCTCAGTCCGTAGCGGAAAGCCTTGCGGGTGAGCGGCAGACCCACCAAACCGAAGGTCCGAGCCTGCGGCACCTCCGTGACGAAGGGCAGTTGCTCCAGCGCCGGCAGGACACCGGCCCAGTAATCCGACTTGAATCGCTTGGTTTCTGTGCGGGATCGCTTGTCGCCACCCGGCCCGCGGCCATCGGGAATTCCAGGCGGTCGGGCCCAGATCGTCGCTGCCCTTTGCGCCAGGTCTCGACTGCGAGCCTCGATCGCGTTGGCATTCCAGGCTGGGGCACGTGCCACTTCACGGTTGAGAAGAAATCGACTGTCTCGCAGGATGCCCCGCTTGGTTTCAAAGTCGCGGTTACCCATGTCGGAGTTCGCCCCGGTGAGCGACAGGTTGCCGATCACGTGCACCAGCCGGTCGTGCTCGGCCTCCCACTCGGGCCCCAGGACCGCCCGCCAGGTATCTCCCGACGCTGCGTCACCCAGCGTTCTGGGAAGAACGTGTTCGATCGATATTCCCGCATCCTCGATCTGCTCGGCTGGGTTGAGCGCCGCCTCCAGCCCCTCGAGGATGAGCCGCGCCTTCCCTGGCTCCCGCAGGTAGATGGGGAGCGTCGTGACAGCCTCGACAAAGGGCTTGTCCCCCGGCCAGCCACGCCGCGCGTAATAGCGCTGGAGGGATCCCCGCGGATCTTCCGGCGAAATCGTCCCGATCGCCTCTACCAACCATTTCGAATACTGCCGCGTGCTCTCCCCACAGAGGCTGCGCCGCAGGAGAAACGACACCAAATCGTCGAGACAGCCCAGCAACGTCTCGTCGCTCAGGGTTCCGGCACCGTGGCGATCGAGTAGATGCAATACCAGCGGCTTGGCCGTGCTCGTGTCGAGCAGTGCGAGCTGAAACAGGCGGTCACGAAGCGGCCGAGATGGCGCTGAGAGCGGATCGTGCACCCACGCGTCGAACTTTGCGAACTGGACAAGCTGGTCGACCGCAGCCTCAGGTGAATCGATGGAGCTCTGATACTCCGTCCGAAAATCAAGGTACGTCTGCTTCTGCTTGGAGTATGTCCCGCCTCGCATGCAGAAGGCCCGGTAAAAATCCGTAGGCACACCACGGGCATCCTTGCGCCCGGCAAACGCCTGCTCCAGTTTGCTCCAACGTCGGTCTTGAAAGTCCTCCTGCTTGTCGAGAGGTACCTGCATGAACAGGTAGTTGCGGATCAGGTCGCTCTCTTCAAGAGGGAGTCCTGTGGCATTGAGGCTCTCAAAGATCTCGTAGGGGTTCTCGCCCTCGAGTGTGATCGTCACGAGTGACAGCCTCGCCGTGGCCGCCACCTTGAGTCGCTCGAGCGCCGCAGCGTCACGGGCAACATGGCTGCGGATGCGTTCTGTGAAAAATTTCACGCCGCCGGCGAGTCGGCTGCCTGCCGGAGCAGCGGGAGGCTTGCCTTCAACAATTCGTTCCAGTGTCTTGCTCCCGTCGAACCTGGAATCTCCGCGGGCAAGGGTTAGCCTACCCTTTCCCCCGGAGGATTCCATCCCATGACCCAGAAGCGCAAGCGGCTGTCCGGCCCCGAGAAGATCG
>VGYR01000255.1 GCA_016872925.1 Planctomycetota bacterium | reverse complement strand
CCTCACGCCGACAGACTCAGGCTGATGCCTGTGCCATGGCTCATAAACCTCGGGGTCCGGGGCAGAGCCCCGCGCAGAAACACAGGCTTTCTACCCACAAATTCTGCTGAAGACCCTATTTCCAGGAGAGTACCCATGTCCGCGTTCGGTGCCCGATCGCCCCGTTCGACCATCTCCCGCTCCCTCCGAGCAGTCGCGTGCGGCTGCCTGGCCATCGTGCCGCAGGCTCCGGCCATGCGGCTGGCGACCGCGGAGTGCGGCTGCGGCGCGGCCGCGCCGGCCGTCGCCGCACCCACGCAGACCTACCGGCTCGACTACCAGACCGTCTACGACGAGCGGCAGATGACGGCGGAGAAGGTGAGCTACGAGACCGTCTACGACACGCGGACCTACACCGTGCAGAAGCCGGTCTGGGAGACGCAGACGCAGGAGCGCCGCTACACCGTGCAGAGGCCGGTCTGGGAGACGCAGACCCGCGAGGAGCGGACGACCGTCATGAAGCCGGTCTACGAGACCGTGATCGAGGATCGCAGCTACGACGTCACCCGGGACGTCGTGGAGACGGCGACCCGCGACGAGCACTACACCGTGATGAAGCCGGTCTACGAGACCGTGATGCAGCAGCAGGTTCAGGTCGTCCGCAAGCCGGTGTACGAGACCAGCGAGCGGGAGCAGGCCTACACGGTCACCGAACCGGTCACGCAGCTCCGCACGGCCTACTCGGTGGGCAGTCAGGCCGTCGACACCGTCACCCCGGTGGTCACGCCGGGCTCGACCGGCCTGGCCTGGACGCCGGGCGGCTGGGTGATCGATCCCGCCACCGGCCTCGCGGTCTGGCAGCGGGGAGGCTACCAGTGGGTGATGACGCCCGGGGCCGTGGTCAATCAGGTCAATCGCGTCTACCAGCCGACCTATTCGGCGGTGCAGGTTCCCGAGACGACGTACGTCAACCGCGTGGTCACGCAGAAGATTCCCGTGCAGACCGTCCGGTACGTCGACGAGCAGGTCATCTCCCAGGTCCCGGTGCAGGCGATGAAGATGGTGGCCGAAACGGCCGTCCGTCAGGTGCCGGTGCAGACCGTCCGCAAGGTCGTGGAGCGGGTGGAGAACAAGGTCCCGGTCCAGGTCTGCAAGATGGTGCCCGAGGAACAGGTCCGGCAGGTCGCCTACCAGGTCTGCAGGATGGTCACCGAGGAGAAGGTCGAGCCGGTGCAGGTGCAGGTGATGAAGTACGTGGCCGAGGAGCGGACGATGCAGGTGCCGCGGGTCGTCGAGAAGAAGACGCCGTACACGTACACCGTGCGGATGCCGCGGACGATCGTCACGAAGGTGCCGCTCGACCCGTGCGGCAATCCGATTCCGGCGGGTCCGGCCACCGCCGCGGCTCCCGCCGCCATCGCGGCCCCCGCCCTGCCCACGACGACGACCTACGAGCCGATCCCCGCTCCGGTCGCCTCCGCAGCCCGACCCGATGCGGCCGCCGGCGTCGCTCCCCTGAGGACGTTCAGCAGCGACAAGCCGACCGAGACGGCCGGCGACGGCTGGACCGCGTCGCCGATGCAGCATGCCGATCCGTCCAGCGCCACCGCTCCGCAGCCGATCACCGCGGAGAAGCCCGTCGAGCCGAGCCCCACCGTGGCTCCGGCAGGCCCCGTCGTCGAGCCGGCCCCACCGGCCCACGATCTGCGGGACGTGCCCGCCGCGAAGACGTCGGGCACGGGGCTCTTGAAGCCCATCACGTCGGACCACACGACCTGAGCGGCCGGGCGGCCGGTCGATTCCTGCGGGCGTGACGGCGTGACGATTGGCGGCGGTCGTGCCGGCGAGTACATTCCCGCGAACCTTGTTGTTCCCGGGAATCGCGCATGCCCCCTGAGGTCACGGACGACCCCTCGCCTTCGCCGTCCGGGGATGCGTCCGGGCCGGCGCGGGCCTCCCGGCGGGTCGGATCCCGGCAGCGTCTGCTGCCTGACGAGCCCGCGGCGGATGCAACGGGCGTCCATCGGCTCTACACCGCCGCCATCATGGCCGACGTGCTGCGGGTTCCGCCCGCTGCGATCCGTCATTGGGGTCGCGCCGGCCTGATCACGCCGGCCCACGTCGGCGGGTCACTGGAATGGTTCGACTTCGAGCAACTCGTCGTCGCCCGACACCTGGCCCGCCTCCTCGCGGGGGGCCTTTCGCTCCGCGAGATCGACGCGAAGCTCGGCGGCCTAACGCCGGGAGGGGGTCGCGCGGCCGCCGAGGCCGCGGCGCGGGTGCGGCTCGATGGCCGGCGGCTGAGCCTCGACGACGGCGGCCGCCTGCTGGCTCCCGGTCGCCAGCTGCAACTCGGCTTCTACACGGAGTCGCTGGCCCGGCCCGACGACGCACCGGCGATCGTGGCGATTCCTCCCGCCGGGCCGGGGACCGCGTCCGGGCCGGAACGGCACGACGATTTCCCGGCGGCCGGCACCGACGCCGCCGAGATCCTCGACCTGGCGGACGATCTCGAGGCCGCGGGCGAGTTCGTCGAGGCGGCCGAGGCGGTGCGGGCCGTGCTCCAGGCCCAGGGGCCCTCGGCTGGCGTGGTCTTCACGCTGGCCGAACTCCTCTACCGTTCCGGAGACCTGACCGCCGCGCGGGAGCGGTACTACTCGGTGATCGAGATCGACCCGGATCACCTGCAGGCCCGCGCCAATCTCGGCTGCGTGCTGGCGGAACTCGGCGAGCATGATCTCGCGGTCGCGGCCCTGGAGGGCGTCTTGCGGCAGGAACCAGGCTACGCGGACGCCCACTGGCACATCGCCGGCGTGCTCCGCGACATGGGCCGCGCAGCCGACGCGCTGCACCACCTGCGCCGGTTCCTCGATCTGGCTCCCGAGAGCCCCTGGGCCACGCTCGCCCGTACCCGACTCGACGAGAGACGTTGAGGCGGTTCCGCGGGCCGCACGGCATCCCGGGCGGCGGCCGCTCAGCCGGCACTCAGTAGCTGCCCCACGGCCCCCGGACGGCGTTCACGCCGAACTGCACCGTGTCGCTCGGCTGGTAGGGCGTGGGCAGGAATCCGCCACCGCTCCCGGCGATCGCCCCGGCACCAGGGTACGGTCGCCGAAACTGATGGTAGATCGGCATCACCCGCGAACTTGGCACGCCCCAGGAATACTGCGTCACGAACTCGCTCGTCGGCGGCACCACCAGTGCGATCGGCCGGCCCTCGGCGGGGTCGTACCAGGCGCTGTGCCGGCTCTTGCCCTGGGCGCGGAGAAAGTACCGCTTCTCCCAGGCGTCGTACTTGCATGTGCCCGGGCCACAGAGGCCGCACCCGTGGCCGCAACAGTGTCCACAGCCATGGCCGCAGCCGTGCCCGCATGGGCCACAGGGTCCCGGACCGCGGGGACCGCAGCGCCCGTGATGGCAGAGTCCCTGGCCGCCGTGGCCGCACCCGCCGGGCCCGCAGGCCGCAGGTCCGGAGGCTCCTCCGCCGCATTCGCCCGCGCAGCCCGGCGCCTGGGCCGGACCGCGTCCGAAATGATCGCCGGCCGTCGCGCTCCGGACGGTCACGACCACACAGACGACGACCGCGATCAGCGCGGCCGGGAAGGCTCCACGGAGCATGAGAAGGCTTCTCCCGGGTCAGTACCAGAAGGCATGCACGTCCGTCCGCATGCCGGTCACGCCGGCGGGACGGATGTAGCGGCGCCGATGCTTGTAGAGAAACTCGTGGGGCATGAAGGGCGGATAGGTGATCCAGGTATGCCCCACCCGCGGCGGCACTGGCCGCGGGGACACGTAGAGCTGCGCGCCGACGCCGGGGTAGCCGCCGGCCGGAACCGGTGGCACGTAGAAGTTGTAGAACACGTCGGGTGTCGGCCCCTCGACGCCGCCGTCGATGGGGATCGCCCGGGCAGATGGCCCGGAGAGCAGCCCGACGAGCACGGTCGTCGCCACCAGCCAGGTCTTGATCGCGCGGCTGCTCGTCATCTGGACACCTCGTGGATCGAGCGACATCTCGCCGGCATCGCCCCGGCTTCCGGAACTTCGGCCGGACCGCGTCCTGCGCATCACTCCGTCGATTCCTGGGATGCCGGTTCTGCCTGACAGGCACACCTTCCGCCCGCCCCGGCTTCGGCCCGGGCGGCGGGGCCGCCAGGCCGCAAAGTCTTCCCGACTTGCCAAGCCTGCCTCTCGGGATCACAGTCTGGGGGCCGATCAACCCCGGAAAACCATGGTTGCGACCGCGAAGCGTCCCGCTGCAAAGAAGGCTCCCCGGCCCAAGCCTGCCAAGGCCGCCGCGGCGGCCCCCGGCGCCCTGCCTGAACCGGCCGAAGCGTCCCCTCCGGCCGCCCGCAAGCCGGCCACCGCCCGCCGGGCCACCGCCCAGGCCCTCGCCGCGGGGCAGCGCGACATCTCGGTCAGCGAGTTCTTCGCGAAGAATCGCCACCTGCTCGGCTTCGACTCGCCGCGCAAGGCGCTCCTGACGAGCGTCAAGGAGGCGGTCGACAACTCGCTCGACGCCTGCGAGGAGGCGGGGATCCTTCCCGAGATCTGGGTGCACATCGAGCAGGTCGGGGACAGCGGCTCCCGCTACCGGATGGGCGTGCAGGACAACGGTCCGGGCATCGTCAGCAAGCAGATCCCGCTGATCTTCGGCAAGCTGCTCTACGGCTCGAAGTTTCACCGGCTGCGGATGAGCCGGGGTCAGCAGGGCATCGGCATCTCGGCCGCCGGCATGTACGGCGTGCTCACCACCGGCAAGCCGGTGAAGATCATCTCCAAGATCGACGCCAAGCACCCGGCCCACTACTACGAGCTGCGGATCGACACCAAGACCAACCAGCCGGAGATCCTCAACGGCCGTGGCGAAGGGGTCGACATCCCGGCCGGCAAGGGTGGGGCCGGATTGATGAAGAAGCACTCGATCGAGTGGGTCGCCGCCAACGACCGGAGTGAACCGATCGAGCACGGCACCCGCGTGACGATCGAGATGGAGGCGAAGTTCCAGCGCGGCCGAGGCAGCGTCGAGGAGTATCTCGAGCAGACCGCGATCGCCAACCCGCACGCCCGGATCCACTTCCAGGGTCCCGACGGGCCGGAGCGGATCCTCGAGCGCTCCAGCGAGGAGCTGCCGCCGGAGCCCAAGGAGATCAAGCCGCATCCCTACGGCGTCGAGCTCGGCCGCCTCGTCACGATGCTCCAGGAGCAGCCGCGGCTCACGCTCGCCCAGTTCCTCACGCAGTCGTTCTCGCGGGTTTCGCACGGCACGGCCAAGCGGATCTGCGACTCCGCCCGGCTCTCCCCCCGGGTGACGACCGGCAAGCTCGGCCGCGGCGAGGCCGACGCCCTGTTCAAGGCCATCCAGGAGACGAAGATTCCGCCGCCGGCGACCGACTGCATCGTGCCGATCGGCGAGCAGCGGCTGCTGGCCGGTCTGCGGCAGGTCGTCCCCGGCGAGTTCTTCACCGCCGCGACGCGCCCGCCGTCGGTGTATCGCGGCAACCCGTTCGTGATCGAGGCGGCCCTCGCCTACGGCGGCGGCGTGGCCGCCCAGAAAATCACCCGCGAGGGCCTGGCCGAGATCGCCGGGGAGAGCGACGCCCGCAGCCTGCGGCAGTTCCTCACCACCACCTTCACCGGCATGGGGGGCGAGGCGGCCGACAAGATCCTCGCCGAGGCCCAGCTCGCGCCGCGGCAGAGCCCGTCGAAGCTCAAGAAGGGGGCGCTCGACGCCTTGTTCACGGCGATGCAGGACGTGAGCGTGGACGAGGGCACGAACATGACCGTGCTGCGGTACGCCAACCGTGTGCCGCTGCAGTTCCAGCCCGCGGCCTGCGCCGTCACGCAGACGATCACCTCGACCAACTGGCGGTCCTACGGCCTCTCGCAGTCACGGGGGGGCCTGCCCAGCGGCCCGGTGACCGCGATGGTGCACGTGGCCAGCGTCTGGGTGCCGTTCACGAGCGAGTCGAAGGAGGCGATCGCCTCGTATCCGGAGATCCAGAAGGAGATCCGCCTCGCCCTCCAGGCGGTGGGCCGCAAGCTCGGGATGTATCTGAGGCGCCGGCTGCGCGTGGCCCAGGAGGGCCAGCGGCGGAGCATCTTCCTGCGCTACCTCGGCGAGGTGGCGACGGCCGTGGCGCAGATCAACGGCCTCGACCGGGCCAAGCTCTACGAGCAGCTGCTCGCGGTGGCCAGGAAGAAGACCGCCGAGGCCGACATGAAGCTCGACGACCGGGGTCGGCCGATCCAGGACGAAGAGGATCTCGAACTCGGTGAGAACTGCATCATCGTGCCGCAGGTTCTTCCCGGGCAGGCCGGCGGTGAGCCGCCGACCACCGGAAAACGCGGCGCGAAGTCGAAGCCGCAGGCCTCGCCGATCGCCACCGTCGAGGAAGACATGCCCCCGGCCGCTCCCGGCGGGCGGCGCCGTTCCGGAAAACAGCCGGCGGCCCCCGCCCGCGCCGCCACCCGGAAGGCCGCCACCAAGCCCCGCCCCGCCCGCCGGCGGAAATAGCACGCGTCACTACTGTCCGGTTATAAGTCGAACAATCTCAACTGGTTACGATCGGTGTCCTGTTCGGATGCGTGGATTTCGGCCTGAAGAGCCTGCAAAAGCGGTGTTTTTTCAAACAGCGTGAGGCTCAGGACCTGAAGGATTTCGTAGAGGCTTCGCTCGAGCCTGAGTTCCTTCTTCACGATCGCCACGAGCACGT
>VGYR01000254.1 GCA_016872925.1 Planctomycetota bacterium | reverse complement strand
CGTTTTCGCTTCCCAAGAGCCATACTTCCCTCCGTGGCTGGCGAGCCTCAGACGCACGAGGCCCACGGCCGCAGTTTAGCGCCCTCTCTCCGGCTGTGAAGGCGAGTTTTTCCACGGCCTGCTAGGCGCCCACGGCCGCGAGGGCCCGCTGCACGTGCGCGTCCGATGCCAACAGGGCCGAATAGACGAGCCGCACGAGCCCTTGGCGGTCGATCACGTAGGTCACCCGCCCGGGGATCACGCCGAACGTGTTGGGCACGCCGAACAGCCGCCGCAGCCGGCGGTCGGTGTCGGCCACGATCGGAAACGGGAGGCGGTGCCGTGCGGCGAACCGGGCGTGGCTCGCGGCCGTGTCGCTGCTCACGCCCACCACTTCGGCTCCGGCGGCGGCGAACTTCTCGTAGGAGTCGCGAAAGGCGCAGGCCTCCTTGGTGCACACCGGCGTGTCGTCCTTCGGGTAGAAGAACAGCACCAGCCACTTGCTGCCGAGCAGCGAGGCGGAGTCGAACGTGCCGCCGTCCTGCAAGGGGGCCGTGAACAGGGGCGCCGTGTCGCCAACCTCGATCGCCGCCATCGCATCGTCTCCAGGGCCCGGACCGGAACCAGGGCATTGTTCACCGTAGGGCCCACGGCGGCGAGGGGGGCGAGGCCGGCGCGACGGTATGATGGCCGGCGTGGTGCCGCCCGGCAGGAGGCGTTCGCGTGGCCATCGACCTCGACAAGATCACCAGGAAGCTGCGGGTCGCCCCTGGCAAGCCCTTTCGGCTCGCCGACCATGATCCCGGCTGGGCCGGCGACGGCGACATCCCGGAGCAGGACCGCAAGGAGTTCGCGGAGGGCCTGCTCGCCTCCGACGTCGCGGACCTCGCGCGGATGCAGGAACTGCTCTGGGCGAGCGACACCTGGAGCGTGCTGGCCATCTTCCAGGCGATGGACGCGGCCGGGAAGGACGGTGCGATCAAGCACGTGATGTCGGGGGTCAACCCGCAGGGCGTCGAGGTGACGTCGTTCAAGAAGCCCTCCGAGGAGGAGCTCGACCACACGTTTCTGTGGCGGTGCATGAAGCGGGTGCCGGAGCGGGGCCGGATCGGCATCTTCAACCGCTCCTACTACGAGGAAGTGCTCGTCGTCCGCGTGCACGACCGGCTGCTCGAGGCCCAGCGCATCCCGGGCGTGCGGCCGACGTCGAAGACCTGGGCCGACCGGTTCGACGACATCAACGCGTTCGAGCGGCACCTCGTCCGCAACGGCACCGCGATCGTGAAGTTCTTCCTCAACATCTCCCGCAAGGAGCAGCGGAAGCGGTTCCTGGCCCGGATCGACGAGCCCGACAAGCACTGGAAGTTCTCCCCCGCCGACGTGGCGGAGCGGCAGCACTGGGACGCCTACATGAAGGCCTACGAAGAGGCGCTCGCGGCCACGAGCACCGAGCAGGCCCCGTGGTACGTCGTGCCCGCCGACAAGAAGTGGGTCAGCCGGGCGGTCGTCGCCGGAGTGCTCGCCGCCACGATCCGCGGGCTGAAGCTCGAGTGGCCGGCCGTGGACGACGCCAAGCGGCGGCAGATCGAGGAGGCTCGTCGGCTCCTCGAGGCGGAGTAGGCCCCGATGCCGGAGCCCGAAGAGCCGCCCGACGCCTTCGCCGTCGAGCGGGGGCTGCGGGGCGCCGTCCCCGAGGTCCTGTTCGCCGCGCCCCGGATCGTGCGGGCGATCGCCCGCCGACACCGCGAGGAGCCGCTGGGCCTGGTGCGGCCGCCCCACCGCGACGTCGTGGTGCTGCCCGCGCGGCGGCTCGCCGAGATCGCGGCCGATCTGGTGGCGCTGCCCGCCGACCTGCCCGACCGGGTCGCCGTCGTCGCGCGGCCCGATGCCGACACCGAGTCCGGCCCCGGGCTCGCGGCGGCCTACTGGAGGCTCGCCTTCCACGCCCTCCTCGACCTGGCGGCGCCTGCGGCCGTCGCGGCGCACCGCGGCGCCGTTCTCGAACGGCTCGGGCCGGTCGCCCGCGCGGAGGCGGAAGACGTGCTCGTCCGCGAGGGGCGGATCGATCGCGGGGCCGACGAAGCCACCATCCTCGCCGAGTTCACCGCAACCTTTCTGGAGCTGCGCTGCTTCGCCCCTGCCGCGGTCGGCCGGTGGTTTCCCGCAATCGACGACCCGGACGGCCTCGCCGAAAAGCTCGCGGCGTTCACGTCGGCCGAAGACCTGCTCGCCCGGGCGCTGCCCCCCGGGCACGACCCCGAGGCCGACGACAGCCCCCTCGACGACCCGGCCACGCCGCGGCGGCGAAGCTGGAGATGGTGGCCGCGGCTGCCGGCAAGCGCCGCCGTGTTTCGCCGTCGCTCCGACCAGGCGGCGCCGACGGGCAACGCCGTCCGCGCGGCCATCGACGAGTGGCGGGCGATCGCGGCCCGGCCGCCGTCCGCCAAGCCGGCGACCGGCCGGCTCGAGCGGCAGGTCGACGCCTTCGCCCAGCGGGTCGCCTGGGCGCTCGACCTCGACGCCACGGGCCGCACCGACACCGTGGAGTTCATCCGCGCCCTCGTGGAACGGGCGGCGGGCTCGACCTGGAGCCCGGAGGCCAGGCTGCTCTACGACCTGCAGAAGGTGTGCGTCGACTCCGAGCGGGAGAGCTTCCGCACGCAGCTGCTCGCCTGGCTGCTCTCGGCCGGGCGGCGGCCCTTGGCGATCCCGCTGCCCTGCCAGCGGCTGGTGCTCATCCACCGCCACGCCAAGGCGGCGGCCGCGAGGCTCCCCGTGCTCGACCTGCCGGAGCGGCCGCAGCGGATCGGCACGCGGCTGCTCGCCGAAGCGGTCGTCACCACGGCCGCGTCGGCCCGCGAGGCCCTGCGGCCGCGGCTGACGCGGGCCCTGGCCGAAGCGGGCCTCGAACCCACCTATCTCGTCGAGGAGGCCGCCCGCGAGCAGCTTCTCGACGAACTCCTCGACGCCGTCGTCGACCGGGGTTTTATCTCGTTCGGCGCCGTCCGCGATGCGATCTCGCGCAACCAGCTCAAGCTGCATGACCTCGACGGCGTGGCCGGCTGGCTCCAGGGGGACGAACTGCTCCGGCTGGACGGCCGCCTGGCGGCGACGCTCGACGGCGTCTACCGGCCGGCTCCCCTCTACCTTTCGGCGATGCAGCGGCTCAGCGCGCCGTTTTTCGGCGTCGCCGCCGGCCGGCTCGTGACCACGCACCTGCTGCTGCCGCTCGGCGGGGCGTGGATCGCGCTGCGCGGGCTCGAGCACCTGGTGGAGCCGGTGACCGAGTATTCCCTCGGCGCGCCCTGGCATGTGTACACCCGAGGCCGCATGCTGGCGACCGCGGCGGCGATCTGGGCGCTGCTGCACCTGCCGGCCCTGCGCACGGCGGCGTGGCAGGGGGTGCGGGGCCTTGCGGCCGTGGTCCGGCTCGTGTGCTTCGACCTCCCCGCCCGGCTGCTCGCCCTGCCCGCGGTGGCGTGGCTCGTCCGCAGCCCGCCGGCGCGGTGGTTCATCGAGTATGCGTGGAGCCCGCTGGTCGTCACGTTCGTCGCCTGGCTGCTGCTGCCGCACCATGGCGGCTGGATCGACCGGGGCACCCGCTGGTATCCGCCGGCCGTGTTCGCCGTGGCCGCGGCCGTGCTCAACTCCGCGGCCGGTCGACTCCTGCAGGAACAGGTCATCGAGGCGGCGGGACGGCTCGTGCGGCAGTTCCACGCCCACGTGATCGTGGGGCTCGTCTCCTGGATCGTCGACGCCTTCCGGCGAGCGCTCGACGTGGTGGAGGGCACGCTCTACGCGGTCGACGAGAGCCTGCGGTTTCGGACCGACGAGTCGGGCCTGATGCTCGCGGTGAAGGCGGTGCTCGGTGCCGTCTGGTCGGTCGTGGAGGCGGCCGTGCGGTTCTGCGTCACGCTCCTGATCGAGCCGCAGCTCAACCCGATCAAGCACTTCCCCGTCGTCACGGTGTCGCACAAGCTGCTCGTGCCGATGATCCCGGTGGTGGCGTCGCAGCTCGTGGCCGCCACGGGCATGGAGCGGGGCCTGGCCCTGACCGCGGTCACGTTCGTCTCGACGGCGATCCCCGGCGTGTTCGGGTTTCTGGCCTGGGAGCTGAAGGAGAACTGGCGGCTCTACGCGGCCAACCGGCCGGCGACGCTGCGCCCCGTGCCGGTCGGGCATCACGGCGAGTCGATGCGCCGCCTGCTCCTGCCCGGATTCCACTCCGGCACGGTGCCCAAGCTGTTCGGTCGGCTCCGCCGCGAGTCGCCGGGGGTGCGGGCTCGCGCGGACCGGCGGCTCCACGAACTCTCCGACGACGTCGCCGCGTTCGTGGACCACGAGATCATCGCGCTGGTGGAGCGGACGACCGCGGGGGGTCCGCTCGACCTCGCCGTCGACGGCGTGCGGCTGGCGTCGAACCGCATCCGCGTCAGCATCCGCGCGGAGGGGCGGACGGGGGAGCCGCTCGTGCTCGACCTGGTGCAACGCGCGGGCTCGATCGTGTCCCACATCGTCCAGCCGGGCTGGCTGGCGGCGGAGCGCGGCGAGCCGCTCGAGGCGCTCCGGCTGGCGTTGGCCGGCTACCACCGCCTCGCGGCGGCCGACGCGGCGGATGCCGCCTGGGCCGACATGCCGAGCGCGCCCCCGGCGCCTGACGACGGCGGCGAGCGCCGGCCGTTGCCGCCGATCCGGTGGGAATCCTGGCGCGACGCGTGGGAACGGATGCGCAGCCGCAGGTGATTCGGCCGTACCGCTTACGCGGTGACGCTTCCGTGGCGGCACGGGTTGGAAAACCCGTGCTACTCGTAGCGCGGGTTTTTCAACCCGCGTCCCACCCGTCCGCCCTCGTAGCGCGGGTTTTCCAACTCGCGTCCCACCCGTTCGCCCTCGTAGCGCGGGTTTTCCAACCCGCGTCCCACCCGTCCGCCCTCGTAGCGCGGGTTTTTCAACCCGCGTCCCACCCGTCCGCCCTCGTAGCGCGGGTTTTTCAACCCGCGTCCCACCCGTCCGCCCTCGTAGCGCGGGTTTTCCAACCCGCGTCCCACCCGTTCGCCCTCGTAGCGCGGGTTTTTCAACCCGCGTCCCACCCGTCCGCCCTCGTAGCGCGGGTTTTCCAACCCGCGTCCCCGCTCCCGCATCCGCCGGGGCCGTCGGAGCCTTTCAGAGGTCCGACGGGACGGCCGCGCCGTCGTTGCGGCCGGTGAGCGCGACATACGCCGCGGCGTCCACGGTGAACGCGATCGTCCGCACCGAGCCGTCGCACAACGCGGCGCCGAAGCCCGCCGCGTGCGGCGCGCCGAAGGAGTTGCTCCGCTGCTCGCTGCGGCGGTCCTGCATCGGCATCAGAACCGTGCTGTCGGCATCGCGGCTCCAGCGGACGATGTCACGGCCGATCCCCATCAGCGCCGCCTCGTTGTCGCCGCCGTCGCTGCCGTCGACGACGGCCGCCGTGTCGACGTACTTCTCCCCCGCGAGCAGCGTCTTGCTCGTGCCGTCGGAGACGTGCGCGAGCTTCACGGCGCTGCCGCAATGGACGACGCCATCGGTGGCATTGAAGAACCTGCGGAAGTGGGCCAGGGCGGCGGGAGTGCTGCCCTGCGCGAGGTCCGCGGGCCCGGCATTGGGGCTGCCGCCGGCCGCCGCCAGAGGCCACGGGGGGGTGACGCCGGCGCCGCCGAGTTCGCCCGACTGGTTGTAGACGCTGCCCCCGTTGGCGGCGTAGTCGGCCCGGCCCGCGGCGGCGGGCATGGATGTGCCGACGAAGGTCCACGACTGCGACCAGGGATAGGGCGACGGCGACCGGCGCGACGGGCAGTAGAGGCCGCTCACCGGGGTCTCGATCCGCTGCGTGTTGGCCGTCTGGCGGGCGGGGCCGGATTGCCCGGCGCCCAGCGCGTAGAGCGACTGCTCTTCCGAGAAGGGCAGGATCGAGTAGATCCAGCCCCCGGGCTGTCGCGGGCCGAAGCCGCGGTCGGGATCGCCGGTCCAGGCGATGCCCCAGCCGCCGGACGGCAGGAATCCCTTGGAGTTCTCATGGTTGAGGACGGCCAGCCCGATCTGCTTGAGCCGGCTCTGGCAGGCACTGCGGCGGGCCGCCTCGCGGGCGGACTGCACGGCCGGCAAAAGCAACCCGATCAGCGTGGCGATGATCGCGATCAC
This sequence comes from Planctomycetota bacterium, assembly GCA_016872925.1. Lineage (GTDB taxonomy): Bacteria > Planctomycetota > Planctomycetia > Pirellulales > UBA1268 > QWPN01. The sequence goes on along the minus strand of VGYR01000254.1, from coordinate 566 downwards.
CACGAGCAACTCGACGAGCGTGAAACCAGCAGGCTTTCGGCAGCGGCCTCGCGGGCGGGAGCACGGCATGACGGATCTCCAGGATGTCTCGGGCACGATCGCTGAGCGTCGCAGAGTGTGAACCCGCCGCGGGCGTGGGTCAACGCCGCGTGGCGGCCCGAATGATCGGGCCTCGAAAACCAGCGGCCGTGTTCGCTCGACCCCGCTCGACATCCGCAGGCGCTCTCCGACAATACGTGCTCCACGTGCTCCCCGTGAGCCGCTGCGAGGACGACGTGCACCCGCTGCCAATCGCCGTGATCGCCCTGGCGAGCCTGCTCGTGGGCGGCACGGCGCATAGCCACGACGCGCCGCTGGTCGTCCCTGCCAGGCTCGACCCGGCACCGTTCGGGGCCGATTCCCCGCTGCTCGACGGCTGGGCCACGGGCGACTGGTGGACGGGTAACCGTTCACACCCCGGGGCGTCAAATCTCCAGAAAGTGGCCTTTTCTCGGGAGCCGATTCCAGCGACACAGGGGGCATGTCGCTGCAGATCACCGAAGAGCAGATTTCGAAGTGGCCGCCTG
>VGYR01000253.1 GCA_016872925.1 Planctomycetota bacterium | reverse complement strand
TTCGGCGCGGCGGGCGCTGATGTCGGCAAGGCCAGGACGTACCCACATCCGGGGAGATACTGCTTGCGAATGGTTTCAGAAGTCGTCGGGTCAGCGGGTGAGTATCGGTAGATCCCGGACCCGCTAAGCGTCAGTTCCATAGCGCTCCCAGGCTTTCGGAACACTGCGATGCTCAAGGTGGCGATGGCGCCGGGAGTCGCAGGAAATGAGTTGGGAGCAAGCATGGCGCCCCAGCACACTCCCGACTTGAACTCCCGCGGAGAGATGCCGCTGAAAAAAGAGCTCACGGGCGTATCCGCCAAGCCGGCAGGCTGGTAGACGAGGTCGTCCTCTAGAAAGAGCGTTCGCGAGTCGTCGAGCCTGGCAGTGATAAGGTTAGACGCGGCACTATACGACGACACGACGAAGTTACTCGAGGAGGTGACCGTAGCCAGAGCGGGAAGTGTCTGCCCGAAGGCTGCCGACTTGGTCGTACCTGATCCGAAGATGTCCGCAGCCACGAGGCCTCGATTGACGATGTCGGCATACGCATTGGCCGCGGCCGTTCCGGCCCGATCTTCGAGTGTCGCCTGGGCCAAACGCGTCCCGGCGGCCGGCAGGATCGACGCCACGCTCGCGAGGCCGACCACGAGGATGCCACAGGCAACCAGCACCTCGAGCAGCGTCACCCCGGCCCGGCAGTGGCCGCTGCGAGAATGGGCGGCGGCGAGAGTGGTCGCGGAGGTGTTCATTTTTCCGACATAGCGGCGGCCCGCGCCTTGGCTCGGGCTGCTCGAAGCGCGACCGCATCGGTGCCCGTCTGCGGAACGTTCGGCGCGGTGGTGACTCGACCAGTCTGCGGGTGGATCGCCACCCACATCGCTTGCGGGCTCGACAACGCACTGAACGAGGCTTCGTCGATCTCGCTACGTGCGGTAACAAGAATATAAATGGGCTCAACAGGGTCGATCGGCGGCTGCGACCGCAGCAACGACGGGCCCTCGATGTTCTGCATCACCGCATCAACGCCGCCCACGCTGTCGAAGACGATCGCGATCGATCCCTTCCCCGCCAGCGTGCCCCAGCCGGAGACGGCCGCCCCAGAACTCAGCCACGAGGCCTGATTCCAGACCGTCGTCACGTCCTCTCCGATCCCGCTGTACCGGAGATCCACCGCCGCCGTCTTCGGCATGTCCAGCAGGGTGTCCGCGATGACTGGGTAGCGGGCAATCTGAAAATCGAGCGGATTGTTCCCGCCAGCCGCGTTTTTTGTTGGCTCCGGCCAGACCGCCGCGACGTTGCTGCCGGCGTTGTTGCCAGACGTCGCTACGCCATACCGTAGCCGGACCATGGCTGTACACGAACTCCCGCCGCCGACGGCTGGTGCTGCGAGAGACATCCAAGCCGTCGGAGGCTGAAAGGGATACGCGTTGCCCGTCGCCACCGCTCCTCCGAAGCGAATCTTGTAGCCATGCTGAACTTCGTCAGCGTCCCCATTGAGCGGAAAGAGAGTCACGGCGGCGTTGCTGACACGTGGGTTGGAAGGAGGAAACCCCGGCCCCGTTGTGCCCGTGAGGAAGGGGGGCAACGCCGCCGCTGCGATGGTTGTCGCCATGGTGGCGGGGAGCCCTGCCACGGTGCCCGACTGGAGAACGAGTCCAGCGCCGGCCGCGTTACCCAGGCCCTGCGACTGAGCGGACATCAAAAGCGACGCGAGCGACTGCGCCGCTTGCCGAATCTGCCCGCGGGGCGACGGCCGCGCCCCGCTCAGCACGAGACCGAACATGAGCAGCATGATCGAGGCGACCACGAGCAGCTCGATTAACGTGAACGCGGAAGGCCGGCGAGGGGGAGGCGTCATTTTGCTGCCTCCGCATCCAGATTGGTGATGTTGTCGGCACGGTAATCACCAGGGGTGCTCGGGTCGCTCAGAAACCCGGCCAGCTTTTGAACTGTGGAACTTGTCGGATTTCCACAGTCTAACCCGAGCGATAGGTTTCCCGCAGAGACTCCGATACTGGCGACTCCATCTGGACCTGCCGAGTAAATGAGTGGCCTCATACCGAGCGAAGGAGACGGGTACACACCGGGCGTCGACGGTTGCGGATCTTCGAGCTGCCGCGCTCCTGAGTAGAAGGCAGATCCGGCCCCGGCAGGAAGCTGCAATCCGGCTGGCCAGAGCACAAATCCTATGGGATTACCCCAGGCATCCCAGAACTCAAAGGCACCATCGAGGTCCTTGTCGCCGCGCTCCGCGGTTTTTAGATCGCCGCAGTCGATGCAGTTCGCGATACCGCCTTGTGTGACGATCATGAAAAGACACTCCGCGTCTCCCCATGTAGGCGTAACCGTGGACGATATGCCCCGGTAAAGGTTGGCGTAAGCCGTCTGTGTCGCAGTGAGTGGAAACGCTTGGCTAGTGCCAAAGCCTACGGAACTGCCGGACGCTAGCGATGCAACATCCGTCCAGTTGTCCGGCAGGTCGCCGCTGATCAGGTTTCGTCGGATGTACCACGACCGATACGCGGCTCGTGAGAACCCAGCGGGCAGGCTTGCAGGCGTCGGAGCCGTCTTCGATGCGTAACTCGCGAACTGCTGGCGGATGATGGTATCGAGCTTTGAGATCAGCAACTGCGTCTGCTGCTTCCTCGAACTGGACCGGGCACCCGCCACGGCGGCGCTTATCAGGCCCACCAACAGGGCCATGATCGTCACCACCACCATCAACTCGACCAGGCTGAATCCTTGCCTCGTTCTACGACAGCCGTGAACCGTCGTTGTATTGCGGCGGCTTGGGGCGGTCGCCAACTTGAGGCACGAACGGCTCATGACAGGTCCTGGATCAGCTTGATCAGCGGCATGAACAGGGCGATCACGATGAAGCCCACCGCGCCGCCGAGGAAGATGATCAAGAGCGGCTCCATCAGGCTCGTCAGGCTCTCGGTGAGCACCGCCACCTCCTCGTCGTAGGTGTCGGCCACCTTGTAGAGCATCGTGTCGAGCTCGCCCGACTCCTCGCCCACGTCGACCATGTTCACCATCAGGTCGTCCACCACCGGCTTCTTGTAGCGGGTCAGGTAGAGCAGGGCCCCGATGCCCGGGCAGAAAATCGTCCAGAAGAGCATCGCGATCAGGTTGAACGGGGGGACGGCATAGTTCTTGAGGGGCTTGGCGATCGCCTCGCCGTCGCGGATCGAGTCGGAGACCCGCGAGAAGAGCCGCTCGAACATCATGTTGCCCGAGGTCTCCTTCGTGATGTTCAGGGCCTCGAGGATCGGAACGCCGCTGGCCAGGAGCGTGCCCAGGGTGCGGGAGGACCGGGCGACGATGTTCTTCTCCACGAGCTGTCCGAAGACCGGCATCTTGAGCACGAACAGGTCCCAGCCGAAGCGACCGTAGGGCACCAGCTTGATCGCCTTGATCACCAGGTTGAAGCCGAACGGGATCGCGGGGATCAGGTACCAGTAGGTCGCCACCCAGGTGGAGATGCTGATCAGGATCTGCGTCATGCCCGGCAGCTCGCTGCCGAAGTCGTCGAAGATCTTTTTGAACTGCGGCACGATCTTCAGCATGATGAAGGTCAGGATGCCGACGGCGACGCAGACGACCACGATCGGGTAGACCAGCGCGCCCTTCACCTTCCGTCGCAGCGACTCGGCCCGCTCCATGAACTCGGAGAGGCGGCGCAGGATCACTTCGAGCGCCCCGCCCGCCTCGCCGGCCCGGATCATGTTGCAGTACAGCCGGTCGAAGGCCTTGGGGCTCTTGGACATCGCCTCGGAGAGCGTGGCCCCGCTCTCGATCTCGTCGCAGACGTCCATCACGGAGTTCTTGAGCCGGCCGGGCTTCTGCATCTCGGCGAGCAGCTTGAGGCTGCGGAGGATCGGCAGGCCGGCATCCTGGAGGATCGAGAGCTGCCGGGTGAAGAGCGTGAGGTCCTTGCTCTTCACGCCTCCGATCGCGAACGAGCGGCCCGGCTTCTTGGTGCCGCTCCCCCCCTTGCCCGCCTTGGCCTTGGTCGCCTTGAGCTTGGTGACCATGTAGCCCATCGAGCGGATCGTGGCCTGGGCCTCCGCCTCGCTCGCCGCGTCGACGGTGTCGCGGATTTCCTTGCCGGTCGAGGCGTCGATGGCTTCGAAGAGGAACGTGGGCATCGGGGTGGAGCGGGTTGGGTGCCTGGGCTGCGAGTTCGGTTGGGGCACGGGTTGGAAAACCCGTGCTACGGCATTTTCTACGCTTCGAGGATGGTTTCGCGGATCACTTCGTCGGCCGTGGTCAGCCCCCCGAAGATCGCCTCCATGCCGGAGTCGCGGAGGGTCACCATGCCATTGCGGCGGGCGGCGTCGCGGAGGTCTTCCGTCGACGCGTTGCGGATGATCATGTCGCGCATCTCGTCGTTCATGATCAGGAGTTCGTAGATTCCCAGCCGGCCCTTGTAGCCGGTGCGGTTGCACTTCTCGCAGCCCTTGCCGCGGAAGAACTGCTTGCCCACGATCTGGTCACTCGTCATTTCGAGGTCGGCGAGGACGTCGGCACCGGGCACGATCTCCTCCCGGCAGCCCGAGCAGATCCGCCGCACCAACCGCTGGGCGAGGATCGCCTCCACGGTGGCGGTGATCAGAAACGGGGGCACGCCCATGTCGCGGAGCCGAGTGACCGTGGAGGGGGCGTCGTTGGTGTGGAGCGTGGAAAACACCATGTGGCCGGTGAGCGACGCCTGGACGGCGATCTCGGCCGTCTCCACGTCGCGGATCTCGCCCACCAGGATGCGGTCGGGATCCTGGCGGAGGATCGCCCGCAGGCAGGCGGCGAAGGTGTTGCCGATCTCGGAGTCGATCGGCACCTGCACGATGCCGTCGATGTCGTATTCGACCGGATCCTCGGTCGTGATCAGCTTGTCTTCGATGTCGTTGAGCTCGGAGAGGGCGGAATACAGCGTGGTGGTCTTGCCCGAGCCCGTGGGGCCGGTCACCAGCACGATCCCGTTGGGCCGCTTGATGACCTCGCGGAACTTCCGCAGCATCGACTCCTCCATCCCGATCTTCTCGAGATTGAGCGAGACGACGCCGCGGTCGAGCACCCGCATCACCACGCTCTCGCCGAACAGCGTGGGCAGCACGCTGACGCGGAGATCGACCGGGTGGCCGCCGACCGAAAGTTCGATGCGGCCGTCCTGCGGGAGCCGCCGCTCGGCGATGTCGAGGTTGGCCATCACCTTGATCCGCGTGGTGATCGCGAAGGAGAGGTGCTTGGGGGGCGGCACCATCTCCTGGAGCACGCCGTCGGCCTTCAGCCGGATGCGAAACTCCGTCTCGAAGGGCTCGAAGTGGATGTCGCTGGCCCCGTCGCGGATCGCCAGCAGCAGCACCATGTTGAGGAGCTTCCTGACCGGGGCGCTCTCGGCCAGCGCCTCGACGCTCGTCAGGTCGGTGACACCCTCCTTGCCCGCCGCGGCCGCCGCGGCCGCCAGTGCGTCGTCGGCCTCGAGGTCGGAGACGAGCGACTCCACGCTTTCATTCTGCGACGAGTAGAGCTTCTCGATCGTCTTGCCGATCTCGGCGTCGGTCGCCACGCAGATCTTGATGTCGTAGCCCAGGAGCGTGCGGAGCTCGTCGGCCACCTGGATCTTCTGCGGTTCGGCCGAGGCCACGGTGAGCTGATTGCCGGAGAGCTCGAGCGGAATCACCCGGTAGAGCTGCGCCATGGGCTCGCTGATCAGCTGCACCACGCTGGCCGGGATCTGCCGGTCGTAGAGCGTGACGAACGTCGTGCCCCACTGCTCCGCGAGCGCCTCGCCGAGCTGCTCTTCGGTGTAGAAGCCCAGCGCGAGGCCGACACGGCCGACCAGCTCGCCGCCCCGGGCGGCCTGCTCCTGGACCATGGTGTCGAGCTGGGCCTCGTCGATGAGGCCCAGGTCGAGCAGGATTTGTCCGATGCGCTTGAGTGCCATGGTCGTGGGTTACTTGTCGAGATCCTTGCCGGCCCGCCGGGCGACGGTCTCCTCGTCGTCGAAGATGCCCTGCTTGGCGTTCATGATCCGCCTCTGGAGTTCGTCGAGGCTCTGGGCCTTGGCCAGCACGTCTTCCTCCGTGACCTTCCGCTCGTTCCAGAGGCGGAAGAGGTCGTCGTCGAGAAGCTTCATGCCGAGCTTCGCCCCCGTCTGGATCGCGGACGTGATCCGGAAGGTCTTGTTCTCGCGGATCAGGTTGCCGATGCCGGGAGTGACCACGAGCACCTCGTAGGCGGCCACCCGGCCGCCGCCGATCTTCGGCAGCAGGGCCTGCGAGACGACGCCGATGATCGCCGTGGACAGCTGCGTGCGGACCTGCTCCTGCTGGTTCGTGGGAAAGGCGTCGATGATCCGGTTGATCGTGCCCTGGGCGCTCGAGGTGTGGAGCGTGCCCAACACCACGTGCCCCGTTTCGGCGGCGGAGATCGCGGCTTCCATCGTCTCCAGGTCGCGAAGCTCGCCCACGAGGATCACGTCGGGATCCTGCCGCAGGGCCCGTCGCAGGGCCTCCGAGAACGAGGGCACGTCGGTGCCGATCTCGCGCTGGTTGACGGTGCTCTTCTTCGAGTAGTGGTAGAACTCGATCGGGTCTTCGATCGTGATGATGTGGTGGTCGTAGTTCTGGTTGATGAAGTCGATCAGCGACGCCAGCGTGGTGCTCTTGCCCGAGCCGGTCGGACCGGTCACGAGAAACAAGCCCCTCGGGCGGGTGACCATTTTCTTGCAGACTTCCG
>VGYR01000252.1 GCA_016872925.1 Planctomycetota bacterium | reverse complement strand
AAATCCTGCAGGTCCTGAGCCTCACGCTGTTTGAAAAAACGCCGCTTTTTCAGGCCCTTCAGGCCGAAATTGACGCATCCGAACAGGACGCCGATCGTAACCAGTTGCGATTATTCGACTTATAACCCGACAGTAGTGGCAAGATCGGTTGAAAACGCGTATTTCGCATCCCAGTCGTTGACACCCCCAGGCGGCCCGCCATACCATCCCCCGTTCGCAGGGACCGCGGTGGGGGTGTCCCCTCCCTACGAAGCCACCCGCGTCTATTCGATCTCAAGGCGTACACCATGCTCCGCGCCGTGTTTAAGTGGTCTCGATCGACTTGCTCGAACCACGCTTGTCGCCGTCGTCGCAAAACGCGACATGCAAGTCTTGAGCAGCTCGAGCCGCGAACCCTGCTGGCGACCAACGTACTGAATGTCAACGCGTCATGGTCGAGCAATGGCCAGGCCGGCAGCCTCTCCGGAACAATCTCCGTCGACACCGATACTGGCCGCCTAAACGGCCTGAGCCTCAATCGTGCCGGCGGAAACATGGCGAACGCGTCGTACGCTTTTGACGCCGTGACGTTGCAGGGGTTTTCCGATTCGTCCGCCTACAGTCTGACGACTGCGGCGCGAGGGTCCTATGAGCTTCGGATGACCTGGGTTATTCCGACCGGTTCGTTGGCGACGTACACCGGCGGCTCCGTATCGTCCTTCTCATTCACGAGCCCAACCCTGGGAATGTTCATCACCGGCCAGACCGGCGCCATCACCAATCGCAATGATGCGCCAATCGACGTGAGTCTGAGCAGCGCGGTGGTCGCAGAGAATCTGCCGGCAGGGTCGCCAGTGGGAACGCTTTCAGCGTCAGATCCCGATATCGGGAATACGTTCACCTATAGCCTGGTCTCAGGCACTGGTTCCAACGACAACGCATCCTTCGCGATCGCAGGAAAGGCCCTGAAGACGGCTGCCTCCTTTAACCACGAGGATAAGAGGAGTTATTCGATCCGCGTTCGAGCGACAGACCAGGATGGGTTATCGACAGAACGCTCCTTCTCGATCACTGTAGCGGACGTCGTAGAGCTTCCCACACTCGGGCAACTCGCCGCCCTGACGGTTCAAAAAAACTCGGGAGAGGCCTCGGTCAACCTGACGGGCATAGCAGCAGGGGATTCCTTGGTGCCGGTGCGGGTGACGGCCCAGAGCAGCGACCCAAGCCTCGTGCCCCATCCTGCGGTTGACTATGTATCGCGAACCTTTGCTACGTCGGCGACGATTTCTACCGGAACTGTGCGAACCTATGGCGTCGCAGTGGGTGATTTCAATGGCGATGGCAGGATGGATATCGCTGCCAACAGCGCTACAAACGGCACTCTCAGCGTTGTGTTTGGCGATGGCGTCGGTGGTTTTTCCACGCCTGCCGCTATCGCTGTCGGCTACGAGCCGTACTTTGTGATCGCCGATGACTTCAATAAAGATGGAATCGACGACGTAGCCGTCTCAAATTTCGAAAGTAACTTGATTACCGTGCGGCTCGGATCTCCAAGCGGTGCGTTCTTGGCGTCGAAGTCATTTGAGAGCGGCAAGGGTATGGTGTTCCCTGCCTCAACGGGCGTGTGGTATCTCGCCACGGGTGACCTCAACGGGGACGGCAACCGGGACTTGGTCAGTAGCAATATCCGGCACGACTTCATCAGCGTGTTACTAGGCGATGGTGCGGGTGGCTTTGGTGCGTCGGCGAAAGTAGGTGTCGGCGGAGTCGGCGTCCCGGTACCCCATCAGACCGGCCCGTACGGGGCCGTCATCAAGGATTTCAACGGCGATGGCAAGCAGGACGTGGCCGTTGCCGTGATGGGCGAGGATGTCGTGCGCATCCTCGACGGGGTGGCAGGTGCTGGCGGCCTCTCCGTGGTCAAGTCAATCGCTGTCGGAGACGCGCCAAAAGGCCTCGCAGCCGGCGACTTCAATAGCGATGGCAGGGTCGATCTTGCCGTGGCAAACACCGGTGCCGGAACGGTGACGATCCTACGGGGAGACGGCTTGGGGGGCTTCATCGTATCCTCGACCATCCCGGGCGGATCAGGAACAACCGAGGTCGCTGCTGTCGATCTCGACCGAGACGGTAACCTGGATCTGGTGACGTCCTCGAAGCAGGGACGCGTCTTCCGGCTGAACGGTGGGGGCGATGGCACCTTTGGCAGCCCCGAAGCGTTCGTACTCGGCCCAACGACGCAGGACCAAACCTTCTCCGTCGTCAAGGATCTCAACGGCGACGGCTTTCCTGACATCACCACGGTCGGCGAAATTTGGAATCAGATTCCTGGTGACATCGACGTGCTTCTCAGTCAGGCAGTATCGACTGGGACGCTCAAAGTCACACCGGTACCCGGAAAGTCTGGGACGGCAACCGTGTCGGTCACGGTAGAGGACGGGGGGCCGGACCGCAATCTCGCCACGTCGGCCGACAATAACTCGGTCGTGCGGACGTTCACCGTCACGGTCGTGGATCCAAATAGTGCGCCCACTGATATCAGCTTGGCGGGATCCAGTGTTCCTGAAAACGATACCAGCGGGGCGCTGGTTGGCACGCTGAGCACAGCCGATGCGAACAGCGGCAACACCTTCACCTACACGCTGGTCACCGGCACCGGCAGCACGGATAACGCCGCATTCAACATCTCAGGCAACCAACTGCGGGCCACAGCCAGCCTCAACTTCGAGACCAAGAGTTCCTACAGTGTCCGCGTCCGAAGCACCGATCAGGGCGGACTCTTTACAGAAAAGGCGTTCACGATCACCGTCACGAACGTCAACGAGGCTCCCACCGACATCGCCCTCTCGGCATCCTCAATAGCCGAAAATGCCGGGGCCAACGCTGTGGTCGGCACCCTCTCCACGACCGATCCTGATGCCGGCAACACCTTCACCTACACGCTGGTCACCGGCACCGGCAGCACGGATAACGCCGCATTCAACATCTCAGGCAACCAACTGCGGGCCACAGCCAGCCTCAACTTTGAAGCCAAGAGTTCATACATTATCCGCGTCCGTGCCACCGACCAGGGCGGCCTCTTCACCGAAAAGGCGTTTACGATCACCGTCACAAACGTCAATGAGGCGCCAACCGACATCGCCCTCTCGACCTCGTCCATCGCCGAGAATGCTGGGGCCAATGCTCTTGTAGGAACGCTCTCAACCACGGACCCTGACGCGGGCAACACGTTCACCTACTCGCTCGTCTCTGGGACGGGCAGCACCGACAACGCAGCGTTCACAATCACGGCTAACCAACTTGCGGCCAACGCGAGTTTCGATTTTGAGACAAAGAATTCCTACGCCGTCCGCGTTCGAAGCACTGATCAAGACGGACTGTTCACGGAGAAACCTTTCACGATTTCAGTAACCGACGTCAACGAAGCCGCGTTGTTTTCATTTGGCTTTAAGCATGTTAATCAGGTCGGTGCCGATAGCTATCTTGTGGATTCCACAGGAATGCGGAAGTACTCCGAGTGGCAAAATCCGCCAATCACATATTGGGGACCCGCGGCCAACAACGCCGAGGGGCGACTCGTCTACAAGTTTCCGTTCTCGATGCCAACATCGAGCATGCGGCTCCTTGCCCATTCGCCCTCCTGGGATTTCTTCAATGAGCCTGGCGGTTATGGCAGGGGGGCATCTGCGCTCGAGGTTTCAAAAGACGGATCGAACTGGATTAGCCTGCGTAACAGCCTTGAACCGCGGCAGTGGGGCGTTGACTGGACATACAACGAGGCCTTGCCGTCTACCGTACTCGGCGGCAACGAACTCTGGGTGCGAATGCGGTTCTATGTCGAATCCGCACCCAACTCCTCATACACAGACGCACAGTTTGGACGATCCACTTCCGCTGCCACGGCAAATGTATTTGAAGTGCAGGCCACGTTTGCCAGTAATCGTGCACCGCAAAATATTGCCCTTTCCACCTCGTCGATTGCCGAGAACGCCGGCGCCGACGCCGCAGTCGGCACGCTTTCCACGACCGATCCTGACGCTGGTAACACCTTCACCTACGCGCTCGTTTCCGGCACCGGCGATACCGACAACGCCGCGTTCAAGATCTCCGGCAATCAACTGCGAGCCGATGCAAGCTTGGACTTCGAGACGAAGAGTTCATACTCAATCCGTATTCGCTCCACTGACCAGGGCGGACTCTTCACTGAGAAGGCGTTCACGATCGCCGTCTCCAACGTGAACGAGACTCCGACCGCCGTCGCCCTCTCGGCCGCGTCGATCGCCGAGAACGCGGGAGCCAACGCCGTCGTCGGCACCCTCTCCACGACCGATCCTGATGCCGGCAACACCTTCACCTACACGCTGGTCACCGGCACCGGCAGCACCGACAACGCCGCATTCAACATCTCAAACAACCAACTGCGGGCCACATCCAACCTCGACTTCGAGACCAGGAGTTCCTACAGCGTCCGTGTCCGAAGCACCGACCAGGGCGGACTCTTCGCAGAGAAGATCTTCACGATCGACGTCACAGCCATCGTGGAGGTCGCTCCGTTCGTGTTTGGATTCAAGCACGTCAATGAGGCTGGGGCCGACGCTTATCTGATTGACTCCACCGGGATGCGGAAATACTCGGAGTGGCAGAATCCTGCCATCACGTACTGGGGGCCATCCGCCAACGGCTCCGAAGGACGACTCGTTTACAAGTTTCCGTTCCCGCAGTCGTCGCACAGCATCCGACTTCGCGCGAGCGACGCCTCCTGGGACTTTTTCAAGGAGGCTGGCGGCGATGGACGAGGTGCCTCCTCGCTTGAGGTATCGAAAGATGGCGTCACGTGGATCAGCCTTCGCAACAGCCTCGAGCCCCGGAAATGGGGTGCGGATTGGGCCTTCGACGATAACCTTCCCCCCGAGGTGCTCGGGGCCGGGTTCCTCTGGGTCAGGATGCGGTTCTACGTCGAATCGGCTCCCAACACGTCGTACACCGTTGCTCAGTTTGGCCGCTCAACTTCGGGCGCCTCGAAGAATGTCTTCGAACTGCAGGCGGAGTTGGTCAAGGAGTTCGTCGTCTCCACGGGAGCCGGAAACACCGAGACACCCGCATCGCCGTTCAACGGAGACTCGCGGGTCGTCAAACAGGGACCTGGAACGCTTGTGCTTGACAAGCCCAACACTCACCGCGGCGGCACCGTCGTCGAGTCTGGAGAAGTCGTCGTAAGGAATGCCGGTGCTGTTGGGACGGGAAAGCTCACCGTAAAGGCAGGGGCATTCGTGACATTCGACGTGCACGACGGTCTTGTCCCCGTGGAGGGGATCGTGATGGCGCCGGGGAGCCGCGTTGACCTTGGATACGCAAAGCTCGCCATCGGCCCTGGAGGGTACGATCTAGGCGTAATGAAGCAACTCCTCCGGACGAGTTACAAGGCGCGTTGGGCAGGCTCATCCACCGCAATAACCACGCGCTCTGTAGACAACGTGACGGGCGGCAACGTCGGCTGGCGACTGGAAGACGACGGCAGCCTGATGCTCGGTTTCGCCGCGAACGGTGATACCAACCTGGACGGCTACGTGGATCTCTACGACGTCGCTGACTTCACGTCAGCCGGGAAGTACAACACCGACGCCTCGGCCGGTTGGTTCGAAGGCGACTTCAACTACGACGGGATCGTCGACGTCCTGGATGTGATGAGTTTCGTGAGCACGCGTCTGTTGAATCGAGGCGGCTATGTTCCACCGGCGACACCTGTTCCAGCGGCCGCCGCGACACTGACTCCGACCGAGACGGCTTTTCTCGCTTTTGCGATCGACGCATCCGAAGCCGACAACGGCACAAAGGCCAGGAAGAACAAGCTGTATTTGTAGGCGTGTCTTGTGCTGAAACACCGGTGATGACGAGTCCCCGCTACACGTGATGACGGTGTCGGCGAACTTCAACATCCCCGACGAGGCCCGGGCCCAGCTGGGCTGAACCCACCGATCGCCGACGGTTTGCCGTGGGTTTCCTCCCCGCGGGCCCATTTCTTGCGGTCTTCGAGCGCCATTGGCATACTCCCTTGGAGGGTTTCCAGAGGCGGGGTGACTCCATTGAATGAGGGGCCATTGTGTGGCTCCGTTTTCTTGCTGCCCATACCAAGGAACCTCGGGATGCGTCGCTCCCTCACCACCCAGGGGATCACCGGGCGGCGATCCCGCCACCGCCGTCCCCTCCGCCAGCCGCTCGGCCGCGTGGAGTCGCTCGAGTCGAGGCGGGTGCTCGCGGCGAGCGTGTACGGATTCGACCACCTCGTGTTCGACGCCCGTCAGGCCGGACTCACCGTGTCCTTCCGGCAAGCCTGCAATTTCTGAACCGAGATTCGCCTGGAGACGAATCACGACTCAGGGGCCGCAGTGGCTGCCGTCGCTGGGCCGTCTAGCAGGCCGTGGACAAAGTGAGTTTTTGCGAAGGCGCGAGAACGATCAGACTGCCAGGGTCGATTGGCCAGCGGCGTTCCCGTCACCGATCGCGCGGCCCAATAGAGTCTTTATTCGTGACACACACGTCGTTTGCGCGCATGTTTACGCTGCCGTCGCCAGTCCGTGGTAATGCAGCCTGACACACGTGCCGAGGACGCTCTGGCCCCGGTCGGTGATCCGCCAGCGTTGCGTGCGGGGGATCTTCGCGATCAGGCCGCGGACATGGAGCCGCTTCAGGAGCCGGCCCACGGCATGGGATTGCCGTCGCCTGAGCAGTGGATCGGTCACCGGCG
>VGYR01000251.1 GCA_016872925.1 Planctomycetota bacterium | reverse complement strand
GTGCCGGTACTCCATTCGGCAACTGCAAACGGTCCTTCAACCAGTCCGCGTTGCTTTTCGCCCACAACCCTATCGCTTTGGGACCTTCCGCGCCTGCGATGACTGCCATGATGCAGATAACCACTAGGTCGCCCAGAGGGTGTAGGCGGTTGATGTGCGATCGAGGATCCGGCAGAACTGCAAACTCCTCCAGAATGGTTTTGACATCCATGTCCAGAACGGCTTCGGTATCCTTTGGCACAACTGTATCTCCGGCGACGGCTTCGAGGGGAACTCCTGGCAAAGCCGATCATCGTCAATAGAGGCTTACCGCGCCAGCCCAGATTGCCCAGAGTCCGCGCCGGCCTTGCATCGAGACTGCTCTGATCAGCGACCAAAGTATAAACGACCGAGTGGGCGAAGCCGTCCTCCGCCCCGGTCGCCAGAAAAGCCGCCGGGCTCGGGTCGCGGGCTGTTCCCGCGGGCCCGAGCCCGGACGATGTCGCCTCCGTGCGAGCGGCACGCGTCAGGCGCCGCCGCGGCAGCCGGCCTTGCGCCGGCGCCTTCAGAGTCCGAAGCCAGCCGTGGCGAGTCCGCAGGCCGCCAGGCCGACGGAGCCCGGCTCGGGCACGGCCACCGACTTGATAGCGAGATAGGCCGGACCGCTTGTGCCGGTGCTCCAGGAAAACTGAAAGACACCCGACGCGAATCCGACCTGTGCCGTTATTCGAGACGAAGATGTTGCCCGCACCATCGATGGCAATAACCTCCGGGGCGGTCCCGGCGGCGTCGCGTGGTGTGTCTCCGGCCGGGGCTGCGCCCCTCCATCCCTTCCTCCGACACACCACGCGGACTGTTCCCCAACGCTCTCATGAGCACTGGTACAAAAACTGGGGAGAGGTCAGCGCTGGGAGGGACGAATCGGGCGCCGGCTGGGACGAATCAGCGGCGCCGACGGCGCACCGCCGCGATCAGGGATGCGGCGGGATCGGCTGCATCGTGCCCGCCGCGAGCCGCGACTGGTAGTCGTGCCAGGTCATCGCGGCGCGGCCCGTGTCCACGGGCGTCATCGTGATGCAGCCGTCGACGGGGCAGACGAGCGAGCAGAGGTTGCAGCCCACGCAGTCATCCTCACGGACCTTGGGCACGGGCTTGCCCGGCACCCGCCCCGGGCCCAGGCCGTAGGGTGCGGCATCGACCAGATCGATGCACTGATGGGCGCCGTCCTCGCAGGCGATGTGGCAGAGGTTGCAGCCAATGCACTTCTCGTAGTCGATCCGGGCCACCCGCCTGGAGTGCAGGTCGAGCTGCTGCCAGTCGCCCACCTGCGGCACCGCCTTCCCCCGCAGGTCGGCGAGCGACCGCATGCCCTTGGAGTCGAGGTACGCGGAGAGGCCGTCCTTCATGTCCTCCACGATCCGGAAGCCGTAGTGCATGATCGCGGTGCAGACCTGAAGGCTCGTGGAGCCGAGGGCCACGAACTCCGCCGCGTCGCGCCAGGTGCCGATGCCGCCAATGCCCGAGATCGGCAGGCCCACCTGCGGGTCGGCGGCGCAGGCGTGCACCATGTTGAGGGCGATCGGCTTCACGGCCGGCCCGCAGTAGCCGCCGTGCGAACTGCGGCCGGCCACGGTGGGCTCGGGCACCAGCGTGTCGAGGTTCACGTTGGTGATGCTGTTGATCGTGTTGATCAGCGAGATCGCGTCGGCGCCGGCCCGCTTCGCGGCCCGGGCGGCGTAGACCACGTTGGTGATGTTCGGCGTGAGCTTGACGATCACCGGGATCGTGGCCGCCTCCATCACCCAGCCCACGATCGTCTCGGCCACCTCCGGATTCTGCCCCACCGCCGACCCCATGCCCCGTTCGCACATCCCGTGCGGGCAGCCGAAGTTGAGCTCGATCCCGTCGGCCCCGCAGTCGGCCGACCGCTTCACGAAGTCGTGCCACCGCTCGCGGGTGTCGACCATCAGCGAGGCGATCACCGCGTGCCTGGGCCAGCGCTTCTTGACCGCGGCGATCTCGTCGAAGTTGGTCTCCGGCGCGCGGTCGCTGATCAGCTCGATGTTGTTGAAGCCCACCATCCGCATCCCGCCGAGGTTCAGGGCGGAATACCGGGAGGCGACGTTCACGATCGGTTCGCCGATCGTCTTCCAGACCACGCCCCCCCAGCCCGCCTCGAAGGCCCGGTGGGCCTGGTGGGCCGTGTTCGAGGGGGGCCCGCTCGCCACCCAGAAGGGATTCGGGCTCCGGATCCCGGCGAAATCGATCGAGAGGTCGGCCATGGGTGCAGTCAGCCCCGCTTCAGGGCCGCCTCCAGTTCGTGGACACGGATCGGCTGATCGAAACCCGAGCCGGTGGCCCCGTCCGGCATGCCGAGCCGCGAGGGCTGCACGGGGCCGCGGACGCTGTCGCCGGCCAGCAGGGCGTGGATGCCGCGGGCCGCCTTCGTGCCCTCCGCCACCGCATTGACCACCTCGCGGCCGCCGCTGGCCGCGTCGCCACCCACGAACACGGCGGGCAGGCTCGTTTGCATCGTGGCGGGATCGTGCTCCACGCGCCCCCGGGCATCGAGGTTCAACCCGGGGAAGAGCCGCGTCAGCAGCCCCGCCTGCTTCTCCTGCCCGACGGCCTTGAGCACGAGGTCGCAGGGGATCGTCCATTCGCTTCCCGGCACGATGGCCACGCGGCCATCGTGGCTGGCCGTCTTCGCGAGCCTCAGCGCCGCCACGTGCCCGTCCTGCGCCAGCACCTCGACCGGTGCCGCGTCGAACAGGAATGCCGCCCCGTCGGTCTTGGCGAGCTCGTACTCGAACGCGTAGGCCGACATCTCGGCCGCCCCGCGGCGGTAGACGATCGTCGCTTCCTCGGCGCCGAGCCGCTTGGCCTGCGTGACGGCGTCGATGGCCGTGTTGCCGCAGCCGAGCACGGCCACACGGCGGCCGACGGGCACATCCGCGAGGGGCCGGGTGTGGATCCATTCGATGAACTCGAGGGCGTCGACCACCTCGGGGAGGTCCTCGCCGGGAATGCCGAGACGGTTGGCGCCGCCGAGCCCGATGCCGACGAACACCGCGTGGTGGTCCCGCTGGAGGTCGGCGGCCGTCAGGTCACGGCGCACGTCGACTCCGTAGCGAAACGTGACCCCGAGCCGCTCGATCATCCGCACCTCGTCGAGGCTCACCTCGGGCCGCATCTTGTAGTAGGCGATGCCGTAGGTGTTCAGGCCGCCGCCGGCGGGCTTCTTGTCGTAGACGGTGACGGCGTAGCCGAGGCGGGCGAGTTCGGCGGCGCAGCCGAGGCCCGCGGGCCCGGCGCCGAGCACGGCGACGCTGTGGCCGTTCTTCGGCCCCGGCGGCTGGAGCACGTCGATCCCCCGCGCGGCCACGTGGTCGGTGGCGTGCCGCTGGAGGCGGCCGATCTGGATCGGCTGCTTCTCCAGATCGAGCATCACGCAGGCCCCCTCGCAGAGCACCTGCGTCGGGCAGACGCGGGCGCAGCTCGCTCCGAGCACGTTCGCCTCGAGGATCGTGCGGGCGGCGCCCGTGAGGTTGTCGGTGGTGATCTTGCGGATGAAGGTGGGGATGTCGATGCCGGTCGGGCAGGCCTTGATGCAGGGGGCGTCGTAGCAGAACAGGCAGCGATTCGCCTCGACGCGGGCCTCCTGGGGCGAGAACGGCGGCCTGATGTCCGCGAGGTTCGCGGCGGCCGTGGCGGCGTCGAGCAGCGGCTGGATCGGCATCCTTGAGACCTCCGCGACGGGTGGACCTCCGCGACCGGCGACGAGCCTGTGACCCGAAGCGACGAGGATATCTTCGGGACGCTTGCGGACGCCACCCGAATCCGGCGACGATATCCGCATGGTACGCGGCCTGGACCCGCAGCGCACGATCCGCGAACTCGCAGAACTCCGTTCGCTCACGGGCGATGCCGACGGGGCCCAGCGGGTGGCGTTCACCCCCACCTGGTCCAAGGCTCGGGCCTGGTTTCGCGATCGGCTCGTCGGCCTGCCGGTCGAAACGCATGCCGATGCCGCCGGCAACGTCTGGACCACGCTCGCCGGAAGGTCCGACCGGGCCGTCGTGATCGGCAGTCACATCGACTCCGTGCCCAACGGCGGCTGGCTCGACGGCTGCCTCGGGCTCCTCGCGGGCGTCGAGGTGCTGCGGCGCGTGGCGGCGGAGCACGCGGGCAGGCCGCCGGTCACGCTCCGCGTGGTCGACTGGGCCGACGAGGAGGGGGCCCGGTTCGGCAAGAGCCTGTTCGGCTCCGCCGCCTGCTCCGGCAACCTCGACCTCGACGAGGCGCGCGGGCTCGTCGACCGGCGGGGCGTGCGGCTGCCCGACGCGCTCCGCGAGGTGGGCATCGACTTCGAACGGGTGAAGGAGAGCAGGTGCGAGCGGGCGACCGCCGCCGCCTACCTCGAGCTTCACATCGAGCAGGGCCCGGTGCTGCTCGATCTCGGCCTGCCCCTGGGGGCGGTGCTCGGCACCTTCGGCGTGGAGCGGCACGCGATCACGTTCCGTGGCCAGGCGGCCCACTCCGGCTCGACGCCGATGAACCGCCGCCGCGACGCCTTCCTCGCGGCCGGAAAGATGGCCCAGGAGATCTACGCGATCGCGGCCAACAGCGGCGGCGTCTGCACGATCGGCTCGTGCACCACGAAGCCGGGGATCGTGACGAGCGTGGTCGAAGAGTGCCGGATCACGCTCGACCAGCGGCACCTCGACGCGGCGGCACTCGAGCGGATGCACGCCGCGGCCCGGGAGGCGGCCGAGCGGTTCGCCGCCGAGGGGCATGTCGAGGTGTCGTGGGAGCGGCTCTGGCGGATTCCCCCCGCACCGTTCCACCCCGACCTCGTCGAGTTCGCCGACGCGGCGGTTCGCGAGACCTGCGGCACGGCGCACCGCCTCCCCTCGGGGCCGCTGCACGACGCCGCCGAGATGGCGATGGCCGGCGTGCCCACGGTGATGCTCTTCGTGCAGAGCCTGCACGGCATCAGCCACAACAAGATCGAGGACACGAGACCGGAGCACCTGGCGCTCGCCGTCCGGGCGCTCGACCGGCTCACGGAGAAGACGATGCACTGGGTCGCAACGCGAGGAGCAGGTGCCTGACATGGATCACCGGAGCACCCACGCCCGCAAGGAATACGAGCAGGGCACGCTCGATGAGACGACGGTGGACCGGGATCCGATCCGGCAGTTCGCCGCCTGGTACGACGCGGCCGTGGCCGCCGGCGTGCCCGAGCCGGAGGCGATGACGCTCTCCACCGCCACGCCCGAAGGCCGGCCGTCGGCCCGCGTGGTGCTGCTGCGGGGCTTCGACGCCCGCGGGTTCTGCTTCTTCACCAACTACGAGAGCCACAAGGGACGCGAACTGGCGGCCAATCCCTGGGCCGCGCTCACGTTCCACTGGGCGGACCTCGAGCGGCAGGTCCGCATCGAGGGGCGCGTGGAGCGGACGACCGCCGCCGAGTCCGACGCCTACTTCCGCACCCGGCCGAGCACGTCGCGGATCGGCGCCTGGAGTTCGCCGCAGAGCGAGGTGATCCCCGGCCGCGCGGCGCTCGAGGCCCTGTTCGAAAGGTTTCGGGCCGAACACCCCGACGATGCGGCGATCCCTCGGCCGCCGAACTGGGGGGGCTTCCGGCTGGTGCCGGAGCGGATCGAGTTCTGGCAGGGGCGGCCGAGCCGGCTGCACGACCGCCTCTGCTTCCGCCGCACGGCCGACGGCCCGTGGGTCATCGAGCGGCTCGCTCCCTGACGCGGGTGGCCGATCCAGTCAACTCTCGTTGCGGCGGCGACGGATCCGAATCAGCCCGCCGATCCCCGCCGCCGACGCCACCAGGCAGATGCTCGCAGGCTCGGGCACGATCGACCCGTTGATCAGCGGGCCCGTGTCGCGACCGATCGCGAGCGTGTTGGTCGGGGTCGTCGCATTGCCGTTGATGGAGCCCCAGCCATAGAGTCTGAAGCTCACGGTGGCAGGTCCTGCCACGTTCTGCAGAGCCGACACGGTCGAGATGTCGAGGGCCGGCGTGGGGTTCCCGTTCGACTGGCCCCCCGTGTCAATGGTCATCCACTGATACGGCACGAGCGGGACGGGAGCGGTGCCGCTGTTGCGGCCATAGTGGTTGAACGTCGTCAGCGTGCTGCCGGTCGTCACGAAGTTGTCGAAGGAATACTGCCACTCCATGCTGGCCGGAGACGTGATCGCCGACTTGTAGAGCCCGACGGTGATGTCGTTGAACGACGCGATGGAGCCCGACGCGATGGTGAGGGAGAACGTGTAGAACTTGTTGCCGGCGATGGCATCGGCTCAAGTCGTGGTCGTCGTTCCCGAGTTGTTCCAGCCCTGGGAACTGTAGCCGCGATTCAGGGAAATCGGTGTCAGTCCCGAACCACGAGTGATGTCGGTCGCCGTGATGCCGGCCGCCAGCGTCGTGGGGGGGATGGAGACGGTTCCCGAAGTGCTCGAGATGCTGTAGTTGACGAGCACCTCGGCTCGCGCGACCGTCGCACTCACGATGGCGACCGCCGCCAGCGCGGTGACGTGAGCCGAAGTGAACCGCTTGCGAGTGTTCATGGGCTTCCCTTTGATTGAAGCCTCCTCAGCAGAATCTGTGGGTTGATTCTGGCTCCGGTAGTTTGCCAAGGACATGAAACAACGCGATTTCAATGCCTTTCGCGGTCCGAAAGCCGAACGCTTTTCTGGTGGTCAGTTTTACGACGCCGTTCAAACCCTCGACAACTCCCGCCGAAATGGTGCCTTTGGC
>VGYR01000250.1 GCA_016872925.1 Planctomycetota bacterium | reverse complement strand
GAACGCTTGGTTTCACGAGCGGCTGGTGTCCCTGGAAACCACATGGGAGAAGCTCAATCCACGCCCGACACTGGCCTCTGGTCAAACACTGTTGTTCGATCTGTGAGACTGAAACCCAAAGAGCCGGGTGTGCGACCCACAAGTCCGGTTCTGAGAGAGGCCTGGGGGCGAAAGCCCCCGGGCCTGCTCGACCCCGCGCCACGCGAGGCTCAGTCCCCATCGCTGACGCGATTGGGGCTTTCGGTGCGGGGTCTGCGGAGGTGCGCCGCGGGTTGAAAACCCGCGCTCCTCTCAGGCGCGGGTTGGAAACCCGCGATCCTCTCAGGCACGGGCAGCCCCTCGCTGCAGCCTCGTGCCTGCAGATCATGGAGCCCGGGAGCGGCCGGCGGCGGTGCTGAAGCGACGCGCGAGGATCACGCGGAGTCCGTATTCGACGAAGCTCGTGGGCCGGTGGCATGATGCGTGGATGGCCGCCACCCCCGTGTTCGACCTCGATCCCTGTGATCCCGCGTTCGTTCGCGACCCGTACCCGTTGTACGCGGCCATGCGCGATCTCGGCCGCGTGTGCGCGTGGCGGCAGCTCGGGCATCGCTGCGTGGCCCGCTACGACGACGTCAATGCGCTGCTCCGCGACCGCCGCTTCGGCCGCCAGATCCTCCACGTGGCGAGCCGGGAGGAGCTGGGCTGGCCGGCACCGGCCGCGCATCTCGGGCCGTTTCACGACTTCGAGCGGCACTCGCTCCTGGAACTCGAGCCGCCGCGGCACACCCGGCTCCGTGGCTTCGTGAACGCCGCCTTCCTGCCCCGGCAGGTCGACCGCGCCGCCGCCGGGATCGAGCGGTTGGCACAGGAGCTCGTGGACGGCTTCGCGGGCCGCGGGACGTGCGACGTCGTGGCCGACTACGCGGCGCCGCTGGCGGTGGGCGTGATCGCCGAGTTTCTGGGAGTGCCCCGTGATCTGGGCCCGCGGCTGCTCGCCTGGTCGCACGACATGGTGGCGATCTACCAGGCCCGCCGCGATCGGGCCATCGAAGACCGCACGGTTGCGGCGACGGGGGAGTTTTCCGCGTTCATGCGCGAGGTCGTGGGCACACGGCGACGGGAGCCGCGGGACGACTTCCTCTCCCAGCTCGTGACGGCCTCCGACGGCGCGGGGCGGGGACTGACCGACGACGAGATCGTGACCATGGGAATCCTGCTCCTCAACGCCGGCCACGAGGCGACGGTCCACGCCCTCGGCAACGGCGTGCGGGCGATCCTCGAGCACGTGCCGGCCGCCGCGGCGGACGTCGTCGCCAGTCCGGCCGGTCACGTCGAGGAGATGCTCCGCTTCGACGCGCCGCTGCACATGTTCACCCGCTATGCGCTGGAGGATGTCGAGGTGGCGGGCGAGGGGTTCCGCAGGGGCGACGTGATCGGACTTCTGCTCGCGTCCGCGAACCGCGACCCTGAGAAGTTCGCCGCGCCGGACCGGTTCGATGCCGCTCGGTCGCCGAATCCGCACGTCAGCTTCGGGGCCGGCATCCACGCCTGCGTGGGCGCGCCCCTGGCCCGGCTCGAGATGCAGGTGGCATTGCGGGTGCTGTTCGAGCGGCTGCCGGGCCTGCGGATCGCGGAGCCGCCGCGGGTGAAGGACGCCTGGCACTTTCGCGGGCTCGAGTCGCTCCGCGTGGCATGGTGACTGCGGGTGGCTACGGGTGACGACGGCTCGAAGCTGCGGCGGCGACGCTGAGTCCGGCCGCGGCCAGGAGGAGGGGCGAAGGCTCGGGAACCGGGGTGACGCCGTTGACGAGCACGAGGCTGCCTGCGTCCAGGGAGGGGGCGGTCAGCGGCAGTTCGCCGAACGCGGCGCCGAGTTGCACCGTGCAGTCGAAGACCGGCACGGCGCCGAGCGCGTCGAGCGCCGCCAGCCCCTCGGTGCCGACCACCCTGCCGAACACCGCGTAGTTGCCGTTCAGGGCCGGGTTGTCCTGGATGTTGAAGAAGTACTGGCTCGTGGCGCTGTCCGTCGCCGCGCCGCGGGCCATGGCGATCGTGCCGCGGACGTTGGTCGCCGTGCCCGACTCGAGCACGATCGGGGAACTCGTGGGGACCGGAAGGATCTGATTGCCGGAGAGCAGGTAGCCGCCCCCCTGGATGATCTGGATGTCCGTCTTGTTGTAGGTCGTGCTCCGGTGGATGAGCGTGGACGAGTACGAGCTGCCGGTTACGTAGGCGAGGAAGTTGGCCACGGTGATCGGCATCGCCGAGTCGAAGAGTTCGACGTCGAAATCGGCCACGTTCGTGTCGAAGCGGACGAACGTGCCGGCCCGGCCGGCAGCCGGAGCGAGAGCCGCACCGGTGGCGAGCAGGCAGGCGGCACAGCGGAGCGATGCGTTCATGGCGCGACCTCGGGGAATGACCGCGGGAACCGCACTGCCGTCGGCCCGCATGGGCGGGCACGGCATGATCGGCCGGAGACGACGCGGGGCAGCCGCGGGAACGCTCGGAACCGACCACACCCCATCGCGCCGTCCGGAGCCGGACAAGCCGATCGACGGGAGGTTCACGCAGTCAGGAGCGGTTCCGAAAAAAGCGGGCGGTTGTCGCCCGACGAAGATCCCGTCAGTATGTCTCGACGGGCGAACCCACGCAACGAACGGACGCGACGGCATGACGAAGGTGGTGGCGGATCGCTACGGCGCCCGGGCGAAACTCGTCGATTCGGCCGAGCATGGGGGGGCCGCCGAACTCTTCGTGGTCGAGGGGGATTCGGCCGCGGCAGCCGTGGTGCGAGTCCGCGATCCCCGCTGCCAGGCGGTGCTCCCCATGCAGGGCAAGCCGCTCAACGCGGCGCGGGTGTCGCGTGCCAAGGTGTTCGAGCATCCCTTCTTCGGTCCGCTTGCCGCGGCCCTCGACACGGGCTGCGAGTCGCTGTGCGACCCGCGGCGCGGCCGCTACGGACGGGTCCTCGTGCTCACCGATCCGGATGCCGACGGCATCCACTGCGGCTTTCTCGTGCTGCTTTTCCTCCATCGGTTCATGCGGCCCCTCCTCGACACCGGCCGGGTGCAGCTCGTGCGGCCACCATGGGGCGAAGTGGTGGCCGACGGCGAGCTCGTGCACGCGTTCTCCGAGCCGGAACTCGCGGCGCTGGCCGACCGCCATCGGGAGCGTGATGCCGTGAGCGTGCGGCGCTACCGCGGGCTGGCATCGCTCGACGCCGATCTGATCCGGGAAGCCTGCGTCGATCCGCACTCCCGCCGCACCGTCGGCGTCTCGGCGGCCGACGTCGCCGCGATGATCGAGGTGATCGACGCCCTCGGGCCGGAACCGCCGCATGCGGACGCGTAGCCTCGTGATCCCCCGAACCGGAGACGGACGGCATGCGTGACCGGATGACGGGACTCGTCCTCGCAGATGCCTATGGTGAGCACCTGACCGGCCCCGGCCACCCGGAGCAGCCGGCCCGCGTGGGGGCGATCGTCGAGCGGCTGCGGGCCGACGGGCTCTTCGCGCGCGCCCGCCGGATCGAGCCGCAGGCCGCGGCCGACGAGGCGATCCTGCGCTGCCATACGGCCGACTATCTGCAGATCGTGACGGAAGACGTCGCTGCCGGCGAGCGGAGGCTCTCAACCGGCGACACGAGCATTTCGGCACGATCGCTCGAGGTCGCGCGGCTGGCGGCAGGCGGCGTGATCGCGGCGGTCGACGCCGTCGTCACCGGCGAGGTGGCCAACGCCTTCGCGGTCGTGCGGCCGCCGGGGCACCACGCCACGCCCGGCCGCGGCATGGGCTTCTGCCTGTTCAACAACGTGGCGATCGCCGCGCGGCACGCCCAGGCCGTGCACGGAATCCGCCGGGTGCTGGTGGCCGACTGGGACGTGCACCACGGCAACGGCACGCAGGACATCTTCTACGAGGACGGCAGCGTGCTGTTCTTCGACACGCACCAGCATCCGCTCTATCCCGGCACCGGCCTGGCGTCGGAGACGGGCCGCAACGCCGGCGCGGGGCTGTCGATCAACTGCCCGTTTCCGGCGGGCAGCGGCCGGAATGAGATCGTGGGCGCCTTTCGGGATCGGCTGCTGCCCGCCGCCGCCAGCTTCAAGCCCGATCTCGTCCTCGTGTCGGCCGGCTTCGACTCGCGGATCGACGACCCCCTCGGGGGGTTCGCGCTCACCGACGACGACTTCGCGGAGCTCACCGGCCTCCTCCGGGAGATCGCGGACACGCACGCCGGCGGCCGGATCGTATCGACGCTCGAAGGGGGCTACGCGCTGCGCGGCCTCGCCTCGGCCGCGGCGAGTCATGTGGGAGCCTTGATGACATGAATGACGTCCGTCCATCGCTCCGCGCAGGGGCCCGAGTCCGACGATCGTCCAGGCATGCCTGCAGCCTCGTGGTTGGACTGCTCGCCGCCCTGCTGGCGGCGACCGTGTCCCGGCCCGGAGCCGCTGAGGAGCAGGATCGATCCCTCCCGGCCGTCGTCGACGGCCCCCCCACACGGTACGCGCCGGACGTGGAACACTACCGCTTCCGCGGCGCGTGCGACCTTGCGGATCCGGCCTTCTATCCGGTACCCCGCGACCCCGTGACCCGAGACACCTACCTGCGGTGCATCGAGGCCTACGACCCCGCCGAGATCGCGAGTCGGCCGGATCGGGGGATGGATGGCCCACGGGTGTTCATGCCCGTGCTCGTCAAATACGTGCAGACCGGTGACGAGCGGTGGGCCACGGCCTGCATCGCCATGCTCGAAGCCTTCCATGCCGCGATGCAGCGGCAGGTGGCGGAGCGGGGTTGGTTCTGGCAGTTCGAGCATCCCCCCGCGCTGGTGCCGCTGTACCGGACCTACCTCGTTCGGGGCGGCGCCATGCAACCCGATGCGAGTTGGTTTCGCGACCTGTGGCTGTATTACTGCCGCAACGTCCACGTCTGGGACACCAAGCCGATCGAGTGGCGGGGCGGCTGCCACCGGTCGATGCCGGAGGCGTGTGCCAAGGGGCGGGCGGCGGCTTGGTATCCCGACATCCCCGAGGCGGCGCACTGGACGCGGTACTCGGAGTTGGTGTTCGACGACTTCTGGAGGGTCAAGGACGTGGGGCAGAACGACGCCCACTACATGATGATGCCCTACTTCATCCTCGCCTGGGCCGCCGACCAGTGGACCGGCGACGACCGCGTGTTCACCGACCCGGGCATGAAGCGGCTCTGGGACCGCCTGATGGTGGAGGTGTCTCCGGACGGCGCCGTCGTTCCCTATGGACCGAACGCCGGCTGGAACGCCTCGGCGGATTCCCGGGTCGCCATGCTCGAACGCGTCGCCGCCGCGAGCGGCGATGGCCGGTACCGCTTCGTCGCGCACAAACTGCTCAACCAGCTGCGATACCAGTCGCGGTCCCCGGACGGCAACTCCTTTCGGCTCGACGACGGCAGTGCCTGGCTGATCTCGCTCGCCTGGCTGTTCGCCGACGATTCGGTGGCGCCCGTCCCCCCCGATGCGGGCTCGCTCTGGAACCTCCGCGGGGAGACCGCCCGCGTCTCCCCCGAGAACAAGCCGCTCGCCGAACGCCTGCTCGGGCAGGTCGATCCCCGTCCGGATCACGGCCAGATCTGTTGCGGCTGGTTCCTGACGGGTAGGGAGTGGCCTGACAAGCTGGTGCTTCGCAGCGGCTGGAACGCGGGCGACCTGTTCGCGCTCGTCGAACTCCATCCCACCAGTTTTCCCGCCAACCCCGGCGGCATCATGGGCCTGTGCCGCTGGGGCGCCCCGTTCACCCAGATCGCGGCCAGCAAGGGGGCGACGGTCGAGAACCGGCTGCTCGTCGAGGATCTCGGCGGCACCGCCAGCCGACGCCTGCATCCCGATCCGGTGCGGATCAACGAGATGTGGAACGGCCGTCCTCCCGACATCCGCTCGGAGGTGACGTATTTCCAGGACGGCCCGCAGGCCACCTACGCGTCGGTGCGGGTCTCGAATCTCGACGGCCTGCCGGTCGTCTACGACCGCGACTTCGTGTTCGTGAAGAACGGCTTCCTCGCCTGCCGCGAGACGGTGACGTTCGAGGAAGCCTTTTCGGCGCGGGTGGCGGCGATCTGGAACACCCACAACGTCGGCCCGCAGGTCGGCAGCCACTGGGCCAACACCTTCATCGATGCGCCGATCGACGACAACGGCAACCGCAGCCTGAAGACTCCGCCTGCGGACCTACTCGTCTGGTTCGCGCCACGGGAGGATCGCCGGCTGCATGTCGTGGACCGGCTGGTGAGCGACCCCCGCACCGAAAGCTGCCCCACCCAGGTGCGGCACGCCTGGGAAGGAACTCCCGAGATCGGCCGGCGGATGGTGTTCACGCAGGTGTATTATCCGCATCCGCCCTACCGGTCGCGCACGATGTCGAACGATCCGGGCTCCGTGGGCGGCTATGCGGACCAGCTTCAGGCCTCGGCCCACGCCGCGGGGATCACGGTGCTCCGCGACGACGAGGAAGCCTCGATCCTCCGGCTGGAGATGCAGCCGGGGCGGATCGAGTGGGTGGTGTTCAACCCCGACGAGCGGCCGCTGAACACGGGGGCGTTGGCGACGTCGGAACGGATGGCCTACGTGCCGAGCGGGGACTCGGCGACGCAGGGCGATTGCGCGATAATGGGTAATAGGGCATGCTTGGGCAGCCGCAGTCTGTGCGGCTTCAAACAGGACTCGGAGCGCTACGAACTGCGATCTTCATGGAGGAAAGATCATGCCCGTGACCAAGCCAGCGACTGCCAAACTCCAGGTTCACTTTGCGAGCCTCACCGA
>VGYR01000249.1 GCA_016872925.1 Planctomycetota bacterium | reverse complement strand
GCGTCGCTCACGGGCCGACGCCCAATCCTTCAAGCGAGCCCGACGTCGGCCCGCGAAGAAGCGATAAGACCCCCTGGGTAGCCCCGATTCTCTCCGTGGGGCGGATGGTGCTGGTGTGCGCTCACCCCCGAGCCGCGCCCGGCAGGCAATGACCGGTCCCGCATCGGGCGTGCCGAACAGGATTGGCGGGAAGGCCGAGGCGAACGTCCGGTGATGGGGGACATCCTGCCAATCCTGTTCGGCACGGGATGTGTGCCCTGGTGACCCGGCAGCCTGAGCAGTCGAGGCAGCGTTGCGCGCCGATGGGTACGGCGTTCTCGTGCCCATCATGGCCGGACCTGCGAAGCGCGAGATCCGCGCTCAGGATGTGCAGGGGCTGAAGGGCCTGCGCCCTCGACAAGGTCCGCAAGCGCCTGCCCCGCTCGAGGAGATCGCGGCGGAACTCTCGTGAACGCCGAAGGCCAAGGGCAAGCACCTCTCGGTGTACCGCCTGCACGCGCACTTCGAGGTCCTCAGCGGCAGGGCTGCCCGGATCGACGCCACCTCGGCGAGTCCCAAGGGCGATGCTGACGGGCGGGCACGGGCGACGCCGAGCCCGCGCCACGCGGAGCCCAGTCCCCATCGCTTACGCGATTGGGGCTTGCGGAGGGCGGTGTGCGTGGGGGCGATGCGGAAGCGTCACCGCGTGAGCGGTACGGCTGCCGCACGCTGGACTCGGCCTCGGTCCCCATCGCTTACGCGCTTGGGGCTTCCGGAGGGCGGCGTGCGTGGGGGCGATGCGGAAGCGTCACCGCGTGAGCGGTACGGCTGCCGCACGCTGGACTCGGCCTCAGTCCCCATCGCTTACGCGCTTGGGGCTTCCGGAGGGCGGAGGGCGGCGTGCGTGGGGGCGATACGGAAGCGTCACCGCGTGAGCGGTACGGCTGCCGCACGCTGGACTCGGCCTCGGTCCCCATCGCTTACGCGATTGGGGCTTCCGATGCGGGGTCGGCGAGAGTGCGCCGCGGGTTGGAAACCCGCGCTCCTCTCAGCCGCGGGTTGAAAACCCGCGCTCCGAGGGGCAGGAACCCAGCCGCGGGTTGCCGTGAACCCAAGCCAGACGTGCGTCGCCCCGCCCCGCATCTGCCGCGCCGAACAGGAATGGCCTCACGCCATCGGCAGCCGGGCCGAGGTGGCCGCGGCGCGGAGTTCCTTGGGCAGCGGAAAATAGACGTCCTCCTGCCGGATCGTCCGCTCCTCCAGTTCGGCGCCGTAGCGACCGCGAAGCCAGGCGGCACAGTCCTGCACCACGCTGTCCGGCGCGCTGGCACCGGCGGTGATCACCACCGTCTCGTCCCCCCGGAACCATGCCGGGTCGATCTCCCCGGCCCCGTCGATGAGGTGGGCGGGGATGCCGCGCTCGCGGGCGAGTTCCGCGAGCCGCTGACTGTTGGAACTGTTCTGGCTGCCGAGCACGATCACCATGTCGGCCTCCTCGGAAAGCAGGCGGACGGCCTCCTGACGATTCTGGGTCGCGTAGCAGATGTCGTCCTTGGGGGGACCGACGATCTGCGGGAAGCGTTCCTTGAGCCGGACGATGATTCGGGAGGCATCGTCGACGGAGAGCGTGGTCTGTGTCAGGTAGGCGAGTTTGTCGTGCGGGCCGAAGGGAAGCGAGTCGACGTCGTCCGGCGTCTCGACCAGCGTGAACGCGTCGGGCGCCTGCCCGATCGTGCCGATCACCTCGTCGTGCCCCTCGTGGCCGATGAGCATGATCCGATATCCCTGCTTGGCGTACTTGATCGCTTCCAGGTGCACCTTGGTGACCAGCGGGCAGGTGGCGTCGATCGCCCGCAGTCGCCGCTCCGCGGCGACCTTCCGGACCTCGGGCGCGACGCCGTGGGCGGAGAACAACAGCACGGCGCCCTCCGGAACCTCGGCCACGGAGTTCACGAACACGGCGCCCTCCCGGACGAAGCGGTCGACCACGTGCTTGTTGTGGACGATCTCGTGGAACACGTAGATCGGCGTCCCATGGAGCCGGATCGCGGTCTCCAGGGTCTCGATGGCCATGTTGACGCCGGCACAGAAGCCGCGAGGGCTGGCGAGCAGGAGTTTCATGGTTCTCGCGTTCCGGGACGGGCCCGCGGCCCGCGGGCACGATGCGGCGGCCGTAGGGTACAACGGACGTCACCGCGAGGGCATCGTAGTGGAGGCCACGGTGGCCGACCAGACAGGCTGTCCACGCGCGGCACGGAGCCAAGCATGCGGATCGGGTCCCCTGCCCCGATGGCGATTCCGCCCGGCCACCGGGCGGCGGACCGTGATCCGGTGGCCTGGAGCGTCGCTGCGGTGCCCACCGCAGGGGACCTGGCCGCAGCCGAAGCGTTTTGTCGGGCCGTCGCGACCCGGCACTACGAGAACTTCACCGTCGCCACCCGGCTCGTGCCCCCCCGACTCCGCCAGCACCTCGCGAACGTCTATGCCTTCGCCCGCTGGGCCGACGATTTGGGTGACGAATCGGCCAGTCCGGCGGAGGCGGCGGCAGCCCTCGCCGCCTGGCGGGAGCAACTCGACGAGTGCTTCGCCGGTCGGCCGCGGCACCCCGTGTTTCTCGCCCTCGCCGAAACCATTCGTCGCACCGGCCTCGATCGGCAGCCGTTCGCCGACCTGATCGACGCCTTCGAGCAGGACCAGCGGCAGACGCGGTATGCGACCCGAGCGGATCTGGAGGGCTATTGCCGCCGCTCCGCCGATCCCGTGGGCAGGATCGTGCTCGCCCTGGAGAACTGCCGAGCCCCCGACCTGGTGGCGATGTCCGACTCGATCTGCACCGGCCTGCAGCTGGTGAACTTCTGGCAGGACATCCGCCGCGACCGGCTCGCGGGTCGGGTCTATCTGCCCGAGGACGACATGCGCCGGCACGGCGTCGACGAGGCGATGCTCGACGAGGCTGCGGCTCCGCCCGCGCTGCGCGGCCTACTCGCGGACGAGGTCGCCTGGGCCCGGCAGTGCTTCGCCTCGGGGGCGGCTCTGGCCGACGTCGCCCCGCCGGTGCTGCGGCCTGCGATCACGATGTTCGTCGGGGGTGGGCGGGCCGTCGCGGATGCGATCGAGCGGGCGGGCTACGACACGCTCTCCCGCAGGCCCACCGTGGGCCGGTGGACCAAGGCGCGGCTGGCGGCGGCCGCATGGTGGCGGACGCGGCGGGCGGGAGGGACACCGGCATGACGGCGTCGGCGGCCGATCATGCCGCATGCGCGGCGATCCTGCGGCGGTCCGGGTCGAGCTTCGCGTTGCCGATCGCCCTCCTGCCGCAGGCCAAGCGGCAGGGCACGACGGCCTTGTATGCCTTCTGCCGGGTCGTCGACGACCTGGTGGACGACGCGCGTGATCGCGACACCGCCGCGACGGGACTCGCGGACTTCGAGGCGGCCACCGCGGCCGTACTCGCAGGCCGGCCGGTCGACGACCCCGTGCTCCGGGCCGTCGCCGACACGGTGCGGCGGTACGGCATTCCCGAACGCTGCCTCGACGAGATCCTGGCGGGCGTGCGCATGGACCTCGACCACTCCCGCTACGAGACCCCCGCCGAGCTCGAGCTCTACTGCAGCCGGGTGGCCAGCGCCGTCGGCGTCGCTGCGATCCACGTCTGGGGGTTCACCGACCCGGCGGCGGTCGCCGTGGCCCACGACTGCGGCGTGGCCTTTCAGCTGACGAACATCCTCCGCGACGTGCCGGAGGACCTCGACCGGGGCCGCATCTACCTGCCGCTCGGCGACTTCGCGGCGTGCGGGTGCACGGCCGCCGAACTCGTCGAGGGCCGGATCGGGCCGGCGTTCACCCGCCTCGCCGCCCTGCAGGTGCAGCGGGCCGGCGAGCGGTTCCGCCGCGCCGCGGCGCTCGATCGCCTGTTGACCACCGACGGCCGCCTGGTCTTCCGGGCCATGTTCGGGGTGTACCGCGCGCTGTTCGGGACCGTGCGCCGGGCGGGCGCGCGGATCTTCACGGCCCGGGTCCGCGGCGGGAAGCCCCGGCTCGTCGCCGCGGCTGCGGCCACGCTGGCATGCGGCCCGAGGATCTGGCGATGACCACGGTGCAGGCATCCGTCGAGCCGCACGTCGTCGTCGTCGGCGGCGGCCTGGCCGGGCTCGCCGCGGCCGCCGCGCTCGCCGAGGCACGGTGCCGCGTGACGCTCGTCGAGGCGCGGCGCCGCTGCGGCGGCCGGGCGGCGTCGTTCGATGATCCGGTCGGGGGCGGCCTGGTCGACGCCTGCCAGCACGTGGCGATGGGCTGCTGCACGAACTTTCTCGACCTCTGCCGGTGGGGCGGCCTGGACGACGCGATCCGGCGCGACCGCACGCTGTGGTTCATCGGCCCCGACGGGCATCGCAGCCGCTGCACCCCCACGCGGCTTCTGCCCGCGCCGCTGCACCTCGCCCCGCTGTTGTTCGGCATGCGGCACTTCTCACTGGGCGAAAAGGGGGCGCTCGCCCGAGGGATGCTCCGCCTGGCCCGGCACCGCGCCCGCGCCGCGGCCGGCTCGGCGACGGCGCTGGCCTGGCTGCGGACGGAAGGCCGTCAGCCGGAGCGGGTGATCCGCCTGTTCTGGCAGCCCGTGATCGAGAGTGCCCTCGGCGAGTCGATCGATCTCGTGAGTGTGGCCGCGGCCCGGCAGGTGGCGGTCGACGGGTTCCTCGGGCACCGCCACGCGGCCGACCTGATCGTGCCGACCGAGCCGCTCGGCCGGTTGTTCGGCGAACGGTTCGTCGGTCGGCTGCGGGCCGCCGGCGTGCAGGTGGTCACGGGAGCCCAGGTCTCGGCGATCGAGCGGACCGCCGACGGCGCGGTGGTGGCGATCCAGCATGGGACCGAACGTCTGCCATGTGCGGCTGCGATCGTGGCCGTGCCCTGGAAGGCAGCCGGCCGGCTGGTGCCCGACGCGATCCCGGCCGGCGACGAGCAGCTCGCCGGCTCGCCCATCTCAGCGGTGCATCTCTGGTTCGACCGCGACGTGCTGGACGTGCCCCATGCCGTCCTGGTGGGACGCGTCTCGCAGTGGGTGTTCCGCGGCGATCCGCGGGAGGATTCGGGCCACTGCCAGGTGGTGATCAGCGCTTCGCGGGGGCTCCTGGCCGAGGGCCGCGACAGTCTCGTGGAGCGGGTGGTCGCCGAGCTGCGGGACGTGTTCCCCGCCGCCGGGCAGGCGAAACTCCGCGAGGCGAAGGTCGTCACCGATCCCACCGCCGTGCTCTCCGTGCGGCCCGGTGTCGAGTCGCTCAGGCCCAAGGCCCCCACCGCGGTGCCCAATCTCTTCCTGGCCGGCGACTGGACGGCGACGGGATGGCCGTCGACCATGGAGGGGGCGATCCGCAGCGGCCGCAGCGCCGCCGCCGCGGCCGGGGGCCATCTCGGCCTCGAGGTGGCCGGACCGTCGCCCGGACTGCCCAAGAACATGCTCGTGCGGCTGCTGGCGGCGCCGTGAGGCGTTCAGCCCTTGTCGCCGATCACCGCGACGACCGCCCGGGCGAGTGTTGTGGAGTCGAGGACCGAGCGTTCCCAGAGCCGCCACAGGTCGCCCATGGCCCGCGGTCGCCTCGACACCACTCCCGCGACGGCGCCGAGCCGGCGCAGCGGTGACAGCGGTCTCGCCAGCAGCGACACCTCCCCCGGCAGTGACTCACCCGCCTCGTCGGAGACCACCCGCACCGCCGCGCACTCGAGCCCGGCCGCCACCGCCGCCTCGGCCACCGCGAAGGTCTCCATGTCGACGAGATCAGCGCCCGTCGCCGCGGCGAGTTCCTGCTTGGCCGTCGCGCTGGCCGCGATCCGGTCGACGGTGACGATCGTGAGCGGCGGGGAGTCCGCGGCGCCCGGATGCGACAGCGTCAGCCTGGCCGTGGAGCCAAGCGCGCGTGCGATTCCCGGGCGGACCACCGTGCCGCGCCGCAGGTGAGGCGCGAGCCCTCCGGCAAAGCCCGCCGTGATCAGCAGCCGCGGCTCGTGGCCGGCGATCAGGTGGCGGGCGGCGTCTGCGGCCGCCGCCCGGCCCACGCCGGCCACGCACCACGCGACCGATGCTCCCCCCACCCGACCCGTCGAGAACGTGAACCGCGCCCCGCGCGTGTCGCGTCGGCCGTCGACCAGCCGCTCGAAGGCGTCGGCCTCGACGGCCAGGGCGAAGACGACGGCGGCGTCGACGGGGCCCGGCGCGACGGTCATGCGGTCTCATCCTCGGCGCCGCTCACCACCACGATGCACAGCGGTGCAGCCAGGCGAACGGACTCCACCAGCCTAACCGATCGGGATCGTCGCAGCGCCCGTGATCGCACCGCGTGACCGGCGCGGCGGGCACCATCCGCACCTCGTACTTCGGGACGCGTTCGACCTTCTCGGGGCCGTCGGTCTTGGAGAACTTCTTCTTCACGATGACACGTCCGCAGGGTGGGTGGCAGCGGCAGGCGGGGTCGGGGGCATGCCAGGCATCCCGCTCCCGCGCGCACGCGTACTCGCAGGTCATCGTGTAGACGGGCTTCGAGGACGTCTTCTCGTCCCAGGTGCCATGGCAGGCGGGCACGCATTCCCGGCAGCCACCGGTGCAGCCGGAGCACCCGGCGGTGGCGTACCCCGAGAGGCACGCCGCCAGTAACCGTTCACACCCCGGGGCGTCAAATCTCCGGAAATTGGCCTTTTCTCGGGAGCCGATTCCAGCGACACAGGGGGCATGTCGCTGCAGATCACCGAAGAGCAGATTTCGAAGTGGCCGCCTGACGCCCAGGCGGTGGTGCGGTTGTTGATGGCCGAGGTTGCG
>VGYR01000248.1 GCA_016872925.1 Planctomycetota bacterium | reverse complement strand
CGCTCCCGTTTTCGCTTCCCAAGAGCCATACTTCCCTCCGTGGCTGGCGAGCCTCAGACGCACGAGGCCCACGGCCGCAGTTTAGCGCCCTCTCTCCGGCTGTGAAGGCGAGTTTTTCCACGGCCTGTTAGGGGACTGCACGCGGATGCCGGCGGCTCGCAGCGCCTCGCGCACCGCCGTGGCGATCGCCACGGCGCGGGGGCCGTCTCCGTGGATGCAGAGCGTGTCGGCTGCGAGCGGAAGTTCCATGCCGTCGGCGGCCTGGATCCGCCCCGTGGCGGCGAGGGCAACGGCCCGCGCGGCGGCCTCCGACGGGTCGTCGATGCATCCGGCCGGCGACTCGCGCGGCACGAGCGTGCCGTCGGCCCGATACCTGCGGTCGCAAAACGCCTCCTCGGCGACCGCCAGGCCGCGGGTCCGGGCCACGCCGGCCAGCGTGCTGCCTGCGGCGGCATAGACCACGAGCGCGGGCCACCGTGCGGCGAGCATCTCGACCACGGCGTCTGCCAGCGCTCGATCGCGGCCCACCTGGTGGTAGAGCCCACCGTGGAGCTTGACGTGGTGCAGTGCGGCTCCGGCCACACAGGCCACCGCCGCGATCTGCGCGTCGATCTCCGCGGCGGCTGCCTCGGGCGTGATGGGAAGCTCGCGGCGGCCGAAGTGCTCGCGGTCGGCATGGCCCGGATGCGCGCCGACGGCCACGCCATGCGCGAGCGCCAGCCGGGCCGCAGTCTCGAGGGCCTCCCCGCCGCCGGCATGTGCCCCGGCCGCCAGATTGGCCGACGACACCAGTGGCAGCAGATCGGCGTCGCGGCCGGCTCCCTCGCCGAGATCACAGTTGAGGTCGATCGTCAGCCGTGGCGCAGTCATGCAGGGTCTCCCCCGAGGGCGGCGTCGAGGTCCCGCAGGGCTTGGTGTGCCTCCGCGATCGTCACCTGCCGCCACTGGACATGGCTGCCGGGCCGGAGTTGGGCTGCTCGCGGCAGATCCGCAGCGATCACGTGGCCGACGACCGGGTAGCCGCCGATCGTCTGCGCGTCGGCGAGCAGGATGATCGGCCTGCCATCCGGGGGCAGCTGGATGGTTCCGGGCAAGACGGCCAACGAAGGCAGATCAGCGGCGACGGGATCCGTCGCCACGGTCGGCCCATCGAGCCTGACGCCCATCCGGTCCGAGCGGCTCGTCGCCACGTGATGGCTCCCCCAGAAGCGGTCGGCCATGCCGATCTGTTCACCGGCGACGACCCGCAGGGTCACGGGCGCGGCTGCCATGCCGGAGGAACGCGTCGGCAGGCAGCCGGCCGGACGGCCCGGAGGGTCGCGGCCGATCGGGAGCGCGTCTCCGGCGACGAGCTGCCGGCCGCGGAGGCCGCCGAGCCCCGCCGTGACCAGCGTGCTCCGGCTGCCGAGCACCGGGGGCACATCGATGCCGCCCGCCACGGCCAGATAGCTCCGGCAGCCGGCGGTACTATGGCCGAGGGTGAGCACGTCGCCCGCCGCCATGCGCAGGACCGTGTCCGACGGCACCTCCGGAAACGCGGCGCCCGCGATCGCCACGTCGGCCGCCCGCTCGAACCGCAGCGTGGGTCCCAGCAGCGTGATCTCGAGTCCGGCGGCGGTCGCAGGGTTGCCCACGAGGCGATTGGCCAGCCGCAGGGACGCGGCATCGGCCGCCCCCGAGAGCGGCACCCCGTCCGCCCGATGTCCGGGCCGACCGAGATCCTGGATCGTGGTCCACAGCCCGGGGGCGAGAACCGTGATGCCGACGCTTCCGACGCGGCTCGCCGACTCCGCGACGTCCGGCCGCAACCTCGCAAACTCGCGGTGGTCGATCGCCGTGAAGCGGACGCGGTCACCCGTTCGCACGAGTGCCGGCTGCGGCCGCGAGGCGTCGAAGAGCCTCGCCGGCGTCGCGCCCACGAGGTTCCAGCCGCCGGGGCTGGCGAATGGATAGGCGGCGGTGAAGGTCCCGCCGATGCCGACGGAGCCTGCCGGAACGAGGCGGCGGGGCGTGTCGCGCCGGGGAGTCGCCAGCCGCTCCGGCAGGCCGGCGAGATACCCGAAGCCCGGCAGGAAGCCGATCGTCTCGACCACGTAGTCAGGAGCGGTGTGCAGGTCGATGAGGGCCTGGCGGTCGATGGCAAGGCGGCTGCAGAGCTCGGCGAAGTCCGGCCCGCACGTCCCGCCGTAGCAGACCGGTATCTCGTGCCGCACCTCGGGCACGTCCGCCCGAGCGTCGAGCGGCCCTTGGGCGACCTCGTCGATCCGCACGCGGAGCCGCGGATGCTCGGCCCGGAGCGGGTCGTAGACGACGGTCACGCGACCCGGCGAAGCGACGAGGTCGGTTACGCCGTCGAGCCTGGCGGCCGCGAGGGCGTTGGCGAGGCCCCGCACCCGCCTCCGCCGCTCCACTGCGTCGCCCCCCTCCACGAGCACCGCCACGCCACGGTCCCCGACATCGATCACCCTCATCGACGCGCGTCCTGTCGTGCAGACCGCGCGTCAGGGCACGTCGCCGAGAGCCAGGGCGGCGAACGACGCGAGCCAGTGTTCACCCACATAGTCTCCCCCCACGGCCCGGGGCACGCCGGATTCGAGGTGACGCGCGGCACACGCCTCGAACTCGGGCCTGCGAGCATGACCTGCGGGCAGCGCCTCCGCAATCCGCGCGAACGCCCACGCCCGGGAGAGCGTGAGGCCGTCGAGATGGGCGATCTGCGGGTCGAGCCGGTCCACCTCCCGCGGCGGCATGGCGAGCGTGCCGGGGCCCGACTCGAGAAACCCGTCGAGCCAGGTGGCGAATCGTTCCGGATCGTAGGCCAAGCGCATCGCCGCCGCCTCCGTGAGGATCGGTGAGAGGAAGTCGGTGAGCGACGGCTCGTATGCCGTCGGCGCCCGGCGATCCGATCCGAACCATCGCTGCAAGGCCCCCACGATGCCTCTGGCAAGCCCGGCGTCGCCACACGTGACGGCGTAGTCGTGGGCGAGCAGGCAGGCGAAGGCGGTGTTGGCATGAGTTCCAGCGCGGATCGGATACACCGCCGTCACGAGAAAGTCGGCCAGCCGCGTGGCGAGGTCCCGGGCGAGTGGATCGACAGCCGACGCCCAGTCCGCCGCCCAGTCCGCCGCCCGGTCCGACGCCGTGCCCCGCTCGGCATCGAGCCGCGCGAGCTCGGCCCGGAGCTCGAGCAGCCAGGCCCAGCCGTAGGGCCGCTCGAACGTGGCTCCGGCCGGAGACCGGAAATAACTCGCCTCCGCCGCGAGCGCGTCGCCCGCCAGGTGACGGTCGAGCACCGGGGCGATCCCCGCTGCCTCGGGCAGATCCGGATGCACCCGCAGGATCCGCACGAGCAGCCAGTGCATGTGCACGGCCGAGTGCCAGTCGTAGGAGCCGAAGAAGGCCGGGTGCAGGGCGACGGGGTCGGCCGCGCGCGGCTCCGGGCCCACGACCAACAAGTGATCGAGCTTGTGCGGAAACGCCCGCACGACGTTCGCCAGTGCCACGCGGGCGAACGACGACGCGACCGCGGGATCGAGCTTCATGCACACGCCCGCCCGAGTGCTTCGGCGCCGCCCACCGCTCAGCGGTACGGCGTCTCGTTGTAGTCCCGCACCCGCTCCGCCGCCTTCAGGGCCTCGTCGCGGAGATCGCGCCCCA
This sequence comes from Planctomycetota bacterium, assembly GCA_016872925.1. Lineage (GTDB taxonomy): Bacteria > Planctomycetota > Planctomycetia > Pirellulales > UBA1268 > QWPN01. Next base: position 3,175 of record VGYR01000248.1, on the reverse strand, counting down.
CGGCCGCCGCCCGGTCGTGGTTCACGTTGATCGAGGGCATCCCGCCGGTGAACGAAATCGTGATGATCCCACTGGCGATCAACACGGGCACGAGCAGCAGCAGGATCTTCGAGCCCCACTTGGAAGCCGCCACCTTCTGCACCGGCGCCGGCATCCCCATCGTGGCGATTCCGGCGATCTGCTGCGTCATCGACGTCTTCGATTTGGACTTCCGCTTGGCCATCGCTGCTTTCTCCTGGGCGTGCCAGGGAAATCGGCACCGCAGCGGGGCGGGATTGACCTTCGGATCGCCTCGCTCGCCGCGGCACCGCGAGCGGCAGGCCTTTTGCGGCCCGCCCAGGTTCGCCCGCCTACCGGGGCTGCGCAGCCGGAACGACGGCCAGCGCCTCGTCGCCGTAGATCGGCAGGTGGCGGTAGTAGACCTCGAGCATGTAGGTGCAAAAGCACGTCATGAACAGCCGGCCGCCGACGTGGCCCCAGATGTCGAGGGTGGGGTCCCAGGAGCCGGCGTCCCGGCCCGACTTCACCTGAGCCTTCGGCAGCACGTCCCGCATGACCGCGTTCCACCGCCGCCAGTCATCGCCGCCGCGGTGGTGCACGACTTGCGTGAGGTAGTACCAGCCATACACGTCCTTCTTCTCCATCACGGCCCCGCCGACGCCCCATGCCTCGAGCAGCGGCATGTTGACCGCCAGCAGCCTCGCCACGCCGGCCGTGAGCCGCGGATCGTCGCGCCGCCAGCCCATGAACTGCCGCGACAGAAGCCCTTCCGCACTGACCGCCGACGTGTCTTCGAGCGGCTGCCGGTCGACCGGAAACCGTCGGTACCCGAATCGGGCGCCATTCTCGAACGCCACGCCGTCCAGAAACGCCCCCACGCGATCGAACGTGTCCGGCGGCACATCGATCGCCGCCATCTGGCCGCTCTTGAGAGCCATCATGTACCACCCGGTCATGGACGTGTCGCCGCGGGCGGTTCCTGGCACGTACCGCCAGCCGCCGTCCTGCCCCTGGGAGTCGACGGCAAACGCGATCGCCCGCTCGGCGACCTGACGATGGTCGGCCACGCGCGTCATGCCCGCAAGCTCGCAGGCGGCGATCGTCGCCTGGGCATGGGCATACATCCGGTGGAGTTCGGGAATCATCGGAGGCACGTCGAACTGCCCATCCTCGAGCTGGCGGGCCGCCAGGGCTTTCCACGCTCTCTGCACGACGGCCGCGTGCGCACCCGTCGTCGTCGTATGCCCCGCGCCTTGGTAGGCGAGCAGCGCCATGGCGGTCGCCGCGAGTCGATTCTCCTGCCGTGATCCGTCCGCGTATCGACCCTGGAGACTCCACAGGCCATCCTTGCCCTGGGTCTTCTTCAGCCAGTCGAGCGCCTTCGCCACCGCAGCCTCGGTCTCGCCGGAGCCCCCGAACGCAGCCAGCAGTGCCTCGCGCCGCCCTGGGTTTCGGCCGTCGAGCAGCGCTCCGACGACGGGCGCCGTGGGGGCTGATCGACCTTCGTCATCGGGTGGAGCCGCCTCCTCCACCCGGGGAGCCGCGGCCGGATCCGGCACGACCGGCTCGGAAGATTCGATCGCGACCGGCTCCGGCTCGACTGCCGGGGCCGGGATGGTCACGGGCGTTTCAGGACGGCCGGGCTGCGGCTGATCGACTGCGTCCGTTGTGAACGAGAGATCGAGCACCGCGTGCCGCGTCCGTTGGACGCGCACCACGCACAGGGCAAGCAGCAGCAGCGCGAGGACGTGAACCGACAGACTCACCGTGAACGGCGGACTGCGTCGCACCCAGCTCTCGACCCGCTGCCTCAGGGTCGCGGACGGCGACCCGCCGGGCGTGCCGGCCGGATCGCTGGATTGCCGGGGTGGATGGGGCGGCGGCAGCATCCGGAATGCCTGCGAAAACCCGGGGACGTCCGCGGCGAATGGCCCTGGACTTCTCTTGGATGGCCTCACACACTATTATCGACTCACGGCGGTCAGCGGATACGCCAATCCGTTGGTTCGCCGACACCATCCACTGACGCGGGGTGGAGCAGCCCGGTAGCTCGCGAGGCTCATAACCTCGAGGTCACAGGTTCGAATCCTGTCCCCGCCATTTCGTCCGTTTTGATAAACGGCGTAACTTCCGAAGAACCCGCGGTAACCCTAGTGGTGGCCGCGGGTTCTGTCGTTTCGTGCGGCCCGGTGCTGTCGGGTGCGGATGCGTGCTGAGATGCATTTTGCACCACTCGTGCACAGCATTCTGCACCACGGTCGTCGGCGGCCTCCGGGCTGACGGCGGCGGCGGGAGCCGGGCCGGGGCTGCTGCCGCGGACAACGTCCTCGAAGTGGTGCTCGCGGGACATGAGGTAATGCTGGGCCGCCACCTTCGGCGAGTGCCCAAGCCACTTGGCGACCACGTGCGATGGGTACTTCTCCACCCAGTCGGTCTCGCAACTGGCCCGGAGGTTCTGCAGAAGCCGCGGCCACGGGGCGTGCCCGGCCTTCTTGATGATCCGCTCGAGGTGGGTCCGAAGGTTGACGCCCTTCCGGGCCGCCATCGGGACGACCAGCGTCGCACCAGGCTCAGCCTGCTCAAAGGCGTCTGCCAGGATCGCTCGCAACTCAGGACAGATCGGCACAACCCGCACGGCATGGTCGCCACCGTGGTGCTCGGTCTTTTTGGCGAGCACGGTCAGCCGACCCTTCTCCCAGTTGATGTCACCCCACGTGAGGCCGCCGACCTCCGACGGGCACCGCAGGCCGGCCAGCCGTGACAGGGCCATGACCAACTTCCAGTCGATCGAAGGGCAGGCGTCCAGCACGTCGAGGATCGTCCCCAGCGGGATATAGCGGGCCCGGGCGGGGTTGGCCTGAGATCCCGGGCGGAGGCCGTCGAAAGGGCTCTTGGAGAGCCACCCCCAGCGAACCGAGGCCCGGAACACCTGCTTGGCGACGCTGACCCGCTTGGCGATGGTCGGAGGCGAGAGCCGGTTGTCGCCTGTCGTCCGCTTCTTTTTGCCTCCTCAGCAGAATCTGTGGGTTGATTCTGGCTCCGGTAGTGTGCCAAGGACATGAAACAACGCGATTTCAATGCCTTTCGCGGTCCGAAAGCCGAACGCTTTTCTGGTGGTCAGTTTTACGACGCCGTTCAAACCCTCGACAACTCCCGCCGAAATGGTGCCTTTGGC
>VGYR01000247.1 GCA_016872925.1 Planctomycetota bacterium | reverse complement strand
GGACGTTGCACGCGGCCACGAGCGGCACGAGCAGGGCGGCGATCGTCGCTCGGGATATCATCGAGGTGGAGCCGGGGCGACGAACCGGGAACGACGCAATCCGACCGACGCATCAGCGCCGGCTCGGGCTGGCCGCGTGGAGACCAGACTCCAGTGTACGAGGTGGAACTGAAGTATCCGGTGTCGCGGGCGGGCGAACTCGAGGAACGGCTCGACCGGCTCGGCGCCGTGTGGCACGGCGCGGCCGATCAGGTCGATCGATACTTCAGCCATCCACGCCGCGACTTCGCAGCCGCCGACGAGGCCCTGCGGCTCCGGAGCACGTCCCAGGGGGTGGCGATCACCTGGAAGGGCCCCCGGCTCGAGGCGGCGGCGAAGACCCGCCGCGAGATCGAACTGCCGGTGGCCGGGGCCGGGGAGCCGGGCGCCGCCGGGACCCCACGGACCACGCTCGATCGCTGGACGGAACTCCTCGAGGCCCTGGGATTTCGCCGGGTTCGCGAGGTGGCGAAGCGGAGGCGGCTGGCCACGGTGGCGTGGCAGGGAGCCGTGATCGAGGTGGCGGTCGACCGCGTCGCCGAGCTCGGGGAGTTCGTGGAGCTGGAGCTGCGGGCCGACGCCGCCGGGATCGCTGCCGCCGTGGACCGGGTCGAGTCGCTGGCCAGGCACCTGGGCTGCGGTCAGCCCGAGCGGCGCAGCTACCTCGAGATGCTGCTCGAGCCGCGGCCCGGCCGCTGAGCCCGCGGTCACGGCCGGAAGGCGATGCACACCGGGCTCGGCACCGCGACCGAGGTGCCGGTGAACGACAGCCTGCCGGTGTCCGCGTCGATCGCGAACACGTTCACCAGGTTCGCCGCCTGACCAGCCACCAGCAGGAACCTGCCTCCGGGGGCGATCGCGAAGTGCCGGGGCGTCTTGGCACGGGTCGGCTCCGTGCCGAGCCACTCGAGGTCGGTGGTGTCGTCGACGATCCGGAACATCGCGATCGAATCGTGGCCGCGATTCGACGCGTAGACGAACCTGCCGTCGGGATGGACCGCGATCTCGGCACACGAAAAACCGGTGCGGTCGGTGACGTCCGGCGGGAGCGTGGAGTGGTGGCTCGCTTCCGTGAGCCAGCACAAGCGCGGATCGAACGTGAAGCCCGTCACGCTGAGGTCGAGTTCGTTGACGCACCAGGCGCGAGAGCCGTGCGGATGGAAGGCGAGGTGCCGCGGCCCGCGGCCGTGGAGCAACGTCTCCGCACGGAACGCCTCCAGGGTCGCGGTCTCGGGATCGAGCCGGTGCATCAGGATCCGGTTGAGGCCGAGGTCGCACGACACCACCACCCGGTCGTCGACCACGTCGACGGAGTGGGCGTGGGGCTTGTCCTGTCGTCCGGCAACGGAGCCCTGCGTCCAGACGCGGTCGTCGCGATGGCGGACCAGCCCGCTCCCCGTCACCAGTGGCCTGAGCAGGCCGTCCTCGGTGAGCCCCAGGCAGGCGACGCTGCCGCCGCCGTAGTTGGCCGCCAGCACGACCCTGCCCTGGGCGTCGACGGTCACGTGGCACGGCCCGGCGCCTCCGGTCGACTCCGCTCCGCGCGACGCCAGCGCCCCGGTCGTCTCGTCGACCGCGAACGCCTCGACGGCACCGCCCGGAATGCCGTCGGCGGTCTCGATCTCCGACACCGCGTAGAGCATGGGGAGCCGTGGGTGGAAGGCGAGGAACGACGGGTTCGTGGCCGGACCGGCGAGCCGTGGCGGCGTGAGCGTGCCGTTCTCCGGGTCGAACCTCGAGACGTAGATGCCCTCGGAGCCGCTCGTGGAAGTGGTGTAGGTGCCGAACCAGACGGGCACCTCCGCGGCGTTGGTGATCATGGGCACAAGCGCGGCGGCGAGGCAGGCGGCACGCATGGACGGCATGGCGGAAAACCCTCATGCTGCAGGAACGATGGGCGACGACACGACCGACCTCGATCCTATCCCGCCCCCGGCGGGCACCACCACCGCGGCCCTCGACGACGCCGGCCGCGAATCCCGCAACACGTTCTGGATCGAGTGCTACCAGATCGCCGTCCGCGTCGGCTGGATCTTCAAGACCGAGACCATCATCATGCCGGCGGTGCTCGACGCCGTCGTCGATTCCGGGTTCCTGCGCGGCCTCTTGCCCGTGCTCAACCGCGGCGGCCAGAGCGTGCCGCCGCTGCTCGTGGCGGGGGCGGTGGCCCGTCGGCCGCGCAAGAAGTGGTCACTCGTGGCCACGAGCCTGGGGATGGCCGCCTGCTTCGCGGTGCTGGCGGTCGCCTGGAGACCGCTGCAGGCGGCGCGGCCCGATCTGCTGGCGCTCCTGTTCCTGGTCGTCTACGCCACGTTCTCTGCGGTGATCGGCGTGAACCAGCTCGTGTTCGCGGCGCTCCAGGGCAAGCTCGTCTCGCCCGGCCATCGCGGTCGGGCCATGGTGGTGAGCGTGGCGGTGGGCAGCGTGCTGGCGATCGCGGCGGCGATCGCCCTGCTCGGACCCTGGCTCGCCGAGGGCGACGGGTTTCCCAAGATCTTCGCCGCGACGGCGGCCTTCTTCGCGGTCGCCGCGGTCGCCCCGGTGTTTCTCGACGAGCCGGCCGATTCGCCGGGGTCCACCCCCGGTTCGAGCCGGGGGTCGTTGGGGCATCGCTGCGCCGCCGGCGTGGCCGCCTGGCGGGAGACCGTAGCCGGCGATCCCGTGCTCGTCCGGCTGGCGGCCGTGGCCGCCTGTTTTTCGGCGGTGCTGATGATGTTCCCGCACTACCAGGCCTTCGCCCGCGACCGCCTGGGCAGCGGCGCGGGCAGCCTGCTCGCCTGGGTCTGTACGCAGAACGCCGCCACCGGGCTGGCCAGCCTCGTGGCCGGGCCCGTGTCCGACCGGCGGGGCACCCGCATCGTCCTCGTCTGGCTGGTCGCGCTTTCGGCGGTCACGCCGCTGGTGGTGACGGCGCTCTCGCTCCTGCCGCACGCGACCGCGGTCACCTGGTTCTGGATCGTCTACGTGCCGCTGGGGCTCAATCCCCTGTCGCTCAAGCTGTTGACCAACTACGCGCTCGAACTCGCCCCGGCGGCGGCCGAGCATCCCCGGTACGTGAGCATCGTCGGGGCAGCGCTGGCGGCGCCCTTTCTGCTCTCGCCCCTGGTCGGGCTCGCAGTGGACGGCATCGGATTCCGCCCGGTGTTCGTGCTGGGCGCCCTGGTGATCCTTGCCGGAGCTGTGATCGCCGCGGGACTGCCCGAGCCGAGGCGCGCACGTCGGCGGCACTGACCCCGCCGCGGGTTGGAAACCCGCGCTCCTCTCGGGCACGGGCGACCCCGAGCCCGAGCCACGCGCGGCTCACGTGTGACCCGGATGAGCGGCGGTTGGTTGCGTCCGTCGTTCGGGGAGGTGTATGGTAATCAGGATCTGTCGGTTCCTCTTTTCCACCCCGGAGACCGTGCCATGAAGAGTCGCTTTCTCATCTGCTTCGCCCTCGTCGCCTTTGCCGTTTCGGCCGTCGCCGTGACTGCCGCCGTGAAGGAGGCCAAGGATGCCGCGTGTCCGGTGTCGGGTCGCGGCTGCGACCCGGGGGCGTCGGCCGACTTCGACGGCGGCAAGGTCTACTTCTGCTGTGAGAAGTGCATCGGTGCCTTCGAAGGCGAGAAGACGAAGTTCGCCGCCAAGGCTCACCAGCAGATGGTGACCACGGGCCAACTCGTGCAGAAGGGCTGCCCATTCAGCGGCAACCCGGTGAAGCCCGGCACCCAGATCTCGATCGGCGACGCCGAGGTGGGCTTCTGCTGCCCCGGCTGCAAGTCGAAGGTCGAGAAGGCTTCGCCGGAGGATCAGGTGGTGATGGTCTTCGGCAAGATCGAGAAGGGCTTCAAACCCGCCGCGAAGTGATCTAGGGCGACGGCAGGCAGCGCGGGATACTCTCCGCCCCGGCGTCCGCCGGGCGGAGCCCTTTCCCGATGCGCGTCTTCGTTTCGGCAGGCGAGCCTTCAGGCGACCACCACGCGGCGCTGCTGGTCCGGGCGATCCGGATGCAGCGGCCCGACGTGGAGTGTGCCGGTCTGGGAGGACCGCACATGGCCGCCGAGGGGGTGGAACTCGTCGCCGACCTCACGCGGCTGGCCGTGATGTGGTTCCTCCGGGTGATCCTCAACATCCACCGGTTCGTCGACCTCGCGCGGCGGGCCGAGCGGAGTTTTCTGGTGGCCCGGCCCGACGTCTGCGTGCTCGTCGACTTTCCCGGGTTCCATTGGTGGCTCGCCTGGCGGGCGAAGCGGCACGGCATCCCGGTGGTGTTCTACTGCCCGCCGCAGGTCTGGGCGTGGGCGAGTTGGCGGGTGCGGAAGATGCGCCGGCTCGTCGACCGCGTGCTCTCGCCGCTTCCCTTCGAGCACGACTGGTTCGTCGCCCACGGCGTCGACAGCACGCTGGTCGGGCATCCCTTCTTCGACGACCTCGAGGTGGCCTGCGGACCACGGACGGCGTTGCCGGCGACGAATCCGCTGGTGCTGCTGTTGCCGGGGTCCCGCGGCCAGGAGATCGAGGGCGTGCTCGGGACCCTCGAGAAGGCGGCGGTCGCGATCCGCCGCCGACTGCCGAACGCGCGATTTGCGGTCGGCGCCCTCCACGAGCGACACGCCCGGCGCATCGCGGAGTCGCTGCGGTCCGGAGTCGCCGCCGACCTCGGGATCGAGGTCCACGCCGGTCGGACGCGGCAGCTGATCGGCGAGGCCGCGGCGGCGATCGCCTGCTCGGGTTCGGTGTCGCTCGAGCTGCTCGCCGCCCGGGTGCCGACCGTGATCGTCTACCGGGTCAGCGGCCTGGCCTACGTGGTGCAGAGTTGGTTCCGTCGCGCCCGATTCATCACCCTAGTCAACCTGCTCGCCTGCCGTGATCCGATCGGGCCGTCACGGGGCGTCCTGCTGCCGCCCTCCGCGGTGCCGCCCGCGGATCCTGAGGCCGTGTATCCCGAGTACCTCACCGTGAGCGACCCGGCCGACCGGGCCGTGGAGCACGTGGTGACCTGGCTCTCCGATCCCGAGGCGCTGGCCGACGTGAAGGAGCGGATCGAGGCGGTCGCCGCCGCCGTTGCCCGCCCCGGATCGGCCGCCCGGGCGGCCGCCGAGGTGGTGGAGATCGCCGCCGCCGGCCGGCCGATGAACCGGTCGGTCCGGGTCGCCGCGTGAAGCGGGCCGGTTGGTTACGATGATGGACCGATGTTCGTCGAACCGCAGCCCACTCCCGCCGATCTCGAGTTCGAGGTGCTCGGGATCCGCGTCCGCGTGTCGGCGTGGTTCTGGGTGACGGCGGTGCTCTTCGGGTGGGCCGGCTGTCAGGCGCTCTCCGCCGGCGACCAGCGGACCCTGCTGCTGCTGCTGGTGATCTGGGCCGCCACGGTCTTCGGCTCGATCCTGGTGCACGAACTCGGCCATGCCCTCGCGTACCGGGCTCACGGTCAGTCGAGTCACGTGGTGCTGTACCATCTGGGGGGCCTGACGATTCCCGACGCCTGGGGCCGTCGTCACCTGCGGCCGAGCCAGCGGCTGGTCGTTTCCGCCGCCGGGCCCGGCGCCCAGCTGTGCCTGGCCGCGTCGCTCATCGCCGCGCTCAAGGCCGCCGGCTACTGCGTGCCGTTCCCGTTCGCCGTGGTGAGCGGGGCTCTCGGCCTCTACGACGGCCACGACTACGCGTCGATCCTGGTCTACGCACTGGTGTTCTTCGTCGTCTCCGTCAACGTGCTCTGGCCGCTGCTGAACCTGATTCCCGTCCCGCCGCTCGATGGTGGCCAGATCGTGCGGGACGGCCTGTTAACGCTGGGCGTCGCTGACGCGCCGCGGATCGCCGCCTTCGTGGGCGCCGCCACCGGCGCCGTGGTGGCGTGGTGGGGTTTCAGCCGGGGCGAGCCGATCCTGGGGGCCATGTTCGCGATGCTCACGGCCTCGTGCGTGAAGAGCATCAACGCGGGCAGCACGCCATGGCGGCGGTGGAACTGAAGACCGGGCCGACGACCGTCGTCGTGTGTGGGGCGAGCAACGTCTCCCGCGGGCTCGCCCGGCTGGCCGCCGTCGTCGGGGGTCGAAGCAGCGGCCCGGTCGAACTGTTCGTGACGGCGGGACACGGCCGGTCGTACGGGGCGAACAGCCGGGTCGCCGCCCGGCGCCTGCCGTCCATCCTCGGCAGCGGGCTGTGGCGGGCGATCGATCGTCAGGACCGGGGGTCGGCCGGGCGGGCGGGGCCTGTGGCGCTCGTGACCGACGTCGGCAACGACCTGCTCTACGGCTTCACGGTGAGTCAGGTCGCCGGCTGGGTGCGCGAGTCGGTCCGGCGGCTCACCGACACGGGCGCCGCGATCGTGATCACGGGACTTCCGCTGGCGAGCATCGCCCGCGTCGGCCCCGCCCGCTACCGCGCCCTGCGGGCCTGCTACGTCCCGGGCTGCCGGCTCCCCCTCGGAGACTTGAAGGCGTCCGCCACCGACCTCGACGCATGCCTCACCGGGCTTGCCGCGGAGCGGGGGATCGCCATGATCCGCCAGCCGGGAGAGTGGTATGGGTTCGACGCGATCCACATCCGCCGCCGCCGGCTCGACGAGCTCTGGCACGCGACGTGCGACGCCTGGGGGCTCGCGGGAACGCCCGCTGTGCGTCGGGCGACGTGGCGCGACTGGGCCCAGCTCGGCTCGAAGGCCGCCGAGGTCCGTTCCCTCGCCCGGCGGATGCGGTATACGCGTGAGCGCACACCACCGCCATCCCTTTTGCGGTGCGTGCTGGCCAGATGCCGACCTGATCAGCGGCTTTTCGTGAGCCGCCGTCGAGCGCGTTTGACCGCCTGAGCGTCTGCCCTGGCCTGTCGCT
>VGYR01000246.1 GCA_016872925.1 Planctomycetota bacterium | reverse complement strand
CACCCGAGGGGGGAGGGCAGCCGTTCCCGGAGCCGCTGATCAGGTGCCAGAAAACGCGGTACCAGCCTCACCAGCCGCCCATCGGTCCGGAAATGCCTTTCGACATGGTTGCGGGAGTGCCATTGGCCGGACTATTCTTCTTTACACCCTGCACTTTGGCCACCGCAAGCGGCGAATCCGCCGGTCACTCAGGACCAGCGATCCTGCCGAGGCCGTGCGTCGCCGCGATGAACTCTTTGCCCAGATTGCGACCCGGGGAGAGGTCATCGCCGATCAGCGGCAGGTTCACGGTCGCGAGCTGACGGAGGTGCTCACATGAGCAACTCTGCAGAGCGACAAAGCCTGCGGGAACTCGCGGGCACCATCCGCCACCTCGACGCCACGAGGGCTCGGGAGGTCGTCGCAGCGTTCGGAAAGCCCTGCGCGGTCGGTCACTACGGCTGGGATGCCGGGGACGAGGTCGTGACCAGCGCTGGCGGGTGCGTGACGCTCGGCTGCGAGACAACCAGAGGCGTCACGGCAGAGACGGTCGCCCACTGGAAAACGCACCTCCATCTTCACGGGTTGCTCCGCCTGCCGCTGACTGTGGCTCGGGAGCTGGCAAAACACCCTGGTCACGTTTACCTCGACAAGGTTGCCGCGATTACCGATGCCGTGGCCTACGCGCTGCGAGAACATGCAGGAGGGTGCCTGTCGCTTGATAATCTTCGCGCGATCTCGGGCCAAGCGGCTGGGGCTCTTGGCGGGCATGCCGGAGACCTCTCTCTCAACGGTTTGACCCAACTCCCACTGAAGGTGGCACTCGGGCTTTCCCAACACTCCGCCGAGCTCCACCTGAACGGCCTCAGCGAGTTGGAGCCGCGGCCGACGGCGGTGCTCTGTCGCCATCGTGGGCACCTGCACCTCAACGGCCTGAGATCGTTGGCATGGCCGGTTTCATTGCATCTGGCCCGCTATCGCGGCAGGCTCCACCTCCATGGCCTCGCATCGTTGTCCGACGAAGTGGCCGCCGAGTTCGGCGGACGCGTCGGCCACCTCTGTGTGCCGGGCATAGCCCGACTAACTGCTCGGCAGGCGGAACTGCTCTCGGGGCACCATGGCGCCCTCCATCTGGGTCGCGTAAGACTCGATGACGCGACCGCCCACGCCCTTGGCCGACATCGTGGATCGCTGTTCATCCGACTGCCGCACGACATCCCCCCTCACCGGCTCGATGCGATCGTTCGGCACCAAGGCCCGCTGGAGATCTCGGGGCTCGCCGACCTCAACGAGGCTCAGGCGAGGGTGCTGGCCACACAGGCCGGGCCGCGAGAGCTGCAGGGCTTGTCGTGCTTGTTCATCGACACGGTTAGCCGCATTACCCCTGCAGTTGCAGCCATCCTCGCGTCGCATAACGGAGGAGGCCTTTGCCTCACGGACATACGAGAGCTCGACGTCGACGTGGCCAGAGAACTGGTGAAGCATCCGATCCTGGCCCTGGACTCCATCGCCGGGATATCGGACGAAGTCGCGGCCATACTGGCCGCACATACCGGGACGACGCTCTCCCTGCGGGGACTTCGGCATGCCAGCCATCGCGCGACTGCACTCTTGCAGGCGACACCGAGCGTGGAGTTACCCCTGCGGCTGCGAACACCATGTGAATCCGGTGGAGCGTCGGGCCCGGGGGACCAGTGGCCCGCACCGTCCGCTGGTATCTACGGAGATGACCTGATTGACCTGCTCCGGAGGATCGCGAGGCAGGGCGAACTGGTCCTGCGACAGGCCGCCGATCGCGAGGATGACGCGATATGAACGCAGAAAGCCGGAACCAACACTGAGAGTCAAGACAGTCCGGAGGTGTATCCCAACCACACCCCAGAAGGAGTGCCCACGCATGACCACCAGTCCTGAAACGCTCACGCTGTACCTCTACCTCAAGGATTCGTGCTGGGTGTTCGACGATGCACGAACTGGCCTCAAGGAGGAGGCGTTCGTGCTGGGGGCAACCGAGATGGTCACCAAGGTCGTCAACGACAAGTCGATCCCCAACGCGGAGTTGGGATTCACACTGACCTTCGCCGCAGAGCCTTTCGTGGGACATGACGTCGAGCTCCGCTGGCTGCGGTCCGATCCCGCAGGTGGGAACTGGTACGGCGGCGACGTGGTTGGCCAACGCATGGAGGCATGGCTCTGCCCGGCGCTCTTGCTCTACTTCCGCGAGCCGCCGCCGCAGATCTTCATTCACTGCGGACCGCTGCCAGCAGGCGTCGACCCAATCTGGACCCCGCCGCCGGGTGCGGCGGGCCGGAGATTCGTCGAGGCATCGCCCACCATCGAGGGCGACGGCCGGACACGACCGGAGCCGGTGCGGTTTTACGTCCCTACGAAGCCGACGCTGATCGAAGGCTTCCGGGCCTTTCGGACGAGTCTCGAGGGGATCGCCGGACCTCTCAGCAAAGCGTGGTACGAGGATGGCCCGGATCAGAAGCCGCATCTGTACAAAGACCAGCCGCATCTCCTCAAGGAGGAGACCAACGACAATGTTGATCCCGAAGCGTGATAATGAGACCGTCGAACAGTGGATCGAACGGGCAAGGAATCTAGCGTAGATCCTTGGATACCCGCCGCCTCAACAGGGGTGGATTGAGGTGTTCCCGGCCCAACAGAGATGCAGCATGACATGGTTTGAGCGACTGACCGGATGTGCGGAGAAGTCTCCTGAGCAGGTGCGAACGGAGCTCGAGATCGACGGCCGGCGGCTGCGATCCCGCCGAACAGGGCGGTCGTGGCTGCATGGCGAACTTGAGACACCCACGCTCGCCGCCCTCCGCGAGCGGGCGGCCGTGGTGCCGAAGACGCCCAGAGCCCTGTCGGTCAGAGAGGTGGTCGCGAACGTGCAGCACCTGCACGCCGATGAGGGTAATGCGGGCGCGTTGTTTCAGGTTGCGTCTCAGTTCAACCTGCTGGAGATGGTGTCGCCCGACGTGACACCCGAGCGTGGCGTAGGAATCTACGAAAACGATCGCACGCAGGGGCCTGCATGTGCGATTGCCGCTGGTGCCGGGACGATCTACCGCAACTACTTTGCACCCGTGAACGGCATGGTGGGCCAGTCTGCCGACAACCAGATCGACTGCCTTGCCGGCATCGGGAGCCTGCTCGGGAACGCGGGAGAGCGGCTCTGGCGTATGGTCAACGGGTATGTGTTGCCCACCGCCGAGGGGCTCAAGGAAATCAACGAGACGCTCAACAGCCTCGACGACATCGGTCGTGACCAGCTCCGACAGGCTCTACAGATCGGCCTGCATCACGACACCCAGGTGACGCTCGATGGTTCCGGCCACGCCGTCTCGCAAGCCTATTGCTCCGCGTTGCCCGTGGCATACACCGAGCACCCGCCGCGATTGTGGAAGGACTTCGCGATGCTCGTGCTCGAGGCGTCCTACGAGGCCGCGATCTGTGCGGCGATCGTCAACGCCGAGCGGACGGGAAACAACGCCTTGTTTCTCACGCTTTTGGGGGGCGGTGCGTTTGGCAACGAGGAGTCGTGGATCGTGGACGCCCTGCGACGGGCCTTGTCGCTGCACCGTGACTCCGGCCTCGACGTCGCTATCGTGAGTTACGGGCGATCGCAGGCATGCGTGCAGGACCTTGTCGCCGAGTACGGGAGTTGACGCTCCCGGCTTTCCGCGAGAGTCAGGCGGTCGTGGCCAGCCACCGCCACGCGCCCGGAACGTCGAGTAGGTAGCGGCTGATCACTTCCCGCTCGACCCACGGGGGCATCAGGGGCTGGAACTTGCTCAGGCGATAGCCCGGCAAACCCGCCGCGACGGTGGCCCAGAGTTCGTCGTCCTGCCAGAGGGCTTCCTGGCGGAGATGTTCCATCACGGCATCGAAGGCGTCGCCGTTCAAGGCGTCGCCCCGCATGCGGACCGTGAAGTTGTCGGTCGAGACCTTCCAGTCGGCGGCGATCGCCGCCAAGGCGTAGCGGAGCGTCGAGTTGACGCGGCCGCCCGCGAAGGTCCACCAGCGGTACTCCCCGTCGATGATCTCGAGGTCGCCACGGTTGCCGCGCAGCACCGGGCCGAGGATTGCCCGCTGCTCGGCGAGCACGGCAGCGGCCGGGTCGTCGAGGTAGGGATACGTGTCCGTGCCCGCGATCACCTGGCGGATCTTCTGGCAGAGGTCGAAGCCGAGGAACTGCGGCAGAAAGCCGCCCCACGTGGGCTGGCGGCCACGAGGTGCGGGGCCCACGATCACACGCCGGTCCTCGTGGCGGATCATCTGCACGAGCCAGGCCCGGCCGCTGAGCAGGAATGTGCTCACGCCGTCCACAAGCCGATCCACGAACTCCTGGTTGAGCGTACCGAGGGGCTGGCCGCCGCCTGTCTCCACGGCGTAACTCTGGGGGCTCGAAAAGACGGCGTAGAGGTCCATGAAGTTCCGTCGACCGAATCGCCGTTCGGCCTGGGGCCCCAGCACGATTCGCCCCGCCGCCATTCGCATCCATTCGTTCTCGAGCAGCCACGCGATCAGCCGGTCGTACTCCTCGCGGGAGATGCCGGCGAAGTCTGGCACGCGGGAGAGATGGGCCCAGGCGTCCTCGGCGGTCACGCCGTTGCCCGCGAGAGCCAGAGCCAGCAACTGATGGATAAGTACCGGCCAGCAGCGATCGATGACTTCGACCGACTCCACCCACCCCGCCTTGGCGAGTTCGACCAGTGCGATCGACTGCAACACGCCCTCTGACGTTTCACAGAAAAACGTCGTGTTGGCCACCTGTCCGGGCCGTCTGCCCGTCCGCCCCATCCGTTGGAGAAACGAGCCCACCGTACCGGGAGCCTCGGCCTGGAGAACGCGGTCGAGGTCGCCGACGTCGATGCCCAGTTCGAGCGTGGACGTGCAGACAATGCAGGCGTCGGTTCCGTGATGAAACCGCTCCTCGGCCAGTTGCCGCTCCTCGCGGGACACAGCCGAGTGGTGGACGAAGACCTCCGTGCCCGCCCGTCGCATGAACTCGGCCACCGCCTCACTCGTCGCCCGCGACTGGCAGAAGAAGAGGCTCTTGCCGCCGGCGGCCATGCCTGCCGCCTCGCGGGCCACTTCCTCGAGCCCCGGCCTGCTGATCACCCGAATCTGGCGACGCGATGGCTGCTTGGGCGGGTCGATCACGGCCCCCGGCCGGCCGGATGTGCCGGTGAGCCAGGCGAGGATGTCGGTGGGATTGCCCACCGTGGCGCTCAATCCCACGCGCTGGACGTCATGCCGCGAGACCGCCGCCAATCGCTCGATCACGCTGAGCAGATGGGCTCCGCGGTCGGTGCCGGCCAGGGCATGCACCTCGTCCACGATCACCCAGCGGAGGTCGCCAAACAGGGCCGCAGTGTCGACGCGGGGCGAGATCAGCATCACCTCGAGCGACTCCGGCGTTGTCATCAGAACGTCGGCTGGGTCGGCCAGAAACTGCTTCCGCGGGGCATCGCCGGTGTCGCCGTGCCAGACAAACCGCCGTAGTCCAACCATCTCCGTGTAGAGCCCGAGGCGGTCAGCCTGGTTGTTGAGCAGGGCCTTGATCGGAGCGATGTAGATCGCGCCCACGCCCTGTGGCTCGTCGGCGACCAGCGACGAGATCGCAGGGAACATCGAGGCCTCGGTCTTACCCCCGGCCGTTGGGGCCAGCACGACTGCGTTGTGGCCGTCGAGGAGCGCCTGCCCGGCTTGTTCCTGCACCGGCCGCAGGCTCGTCCAGCCAAGCCGGGCGACGATCTGCTCCTGGAGCCGGGGGGCGAAGCGGGCGAAGACGCTCACCAGACGTCCTCCACGACCACGTTACCCGCGTCGGGCTCGTTGGCCGGCGGCCGAGCCTCGCCCCGCGCGACTTGCTCCTCGGCCCGAAGTTCGCCAGGACGGAAGGTGTAGTCGACCATTGGGTCGTACTCAGGGTGCTCGTCGACGAGATCCATCTGGTTCACGAACTCACGCAGAAACTGCCGCGGGACGACGCCCACGTCGCCCCGGAAGCCCCGGGTGACCTCGGTGATGAGGCGGTCGAGGAACGTATCACTCACCCGCTCGAAGAGCCGCTCGCGATCCCGCGCCGGGTAGAGGTCGCGGAGTTTGAGCGCGACGCCCCGCAGCCGGACTGAGTCGAACGGGGTGAGCGGCAACTGCGGCTGCCGGAGGCTGACAAACCGGCCCTGGCCCTGGGAAAGAAACTTGATGCGGTCGTGCAGCGGGGTCAGGGCCGCAACGCCGGCCCGGGTGTCAAAGAACTCGGGCGTCCCGGTGAACAGCCAAATGAGGTGCGGATTGGAGCCGGCGGCGTCGGCGATCTGCCGAATGCCGTTGAGCGACTTGCCCCGCACGTCAGACCGCATGCGGAGGATCGTCTCAGCCTCGTCGATCACGACCAGCAGCCCTTCATAGCCGGCCTTCCGCACGATGGCGAGGATGCCTCGCAGGTAGTCGAGGGCGTCGCGGCTGCCGATCTCGCCCCGGATCCCGGCCGCGCGCCGCGGGCCCGCCCCCACGTTGTCGCTGCCGCACAGCCACGAGATCAGGGAGCCCGCGTCGGCGACATTGCCCTCCTGCTTCAAGTCAAAAATCGTCTGCACGACCCGCACTAGGTCGGCCGACGCCTGACCGCCGGAAATCTGCGCCAAGTCCTGCTCGAGCCGCTCACGCACCTTGGCGTCGAAGTCGGCTGCTGAGTCGTCCGCCCCGGCCGCCACGAGTGAGTCCTCGACCCTGCCGATCCACCGGTCGAGGATGTCGCCGAGGGCCCCCCGCGGGCAGGACGCCGTGCCGAGTTCCATCATCACCTTGTGGTAGACGTCGTCGAACTTGTGAAACTTGAGGTCGTTGTCGGACACGACGACGAAGC
>VGYR01000245.1 GCA_016872925.1 Planctomycetota bacterium | reverse complement strand
GCGGCACACCTTGTAGGTGCGGACCCGCTGCTCGGGCACCATCCGGCACACCTGGTAGGTGCACGTCCGGACCCGCTGCTCGGGCACCATCTTGCAGACCTTGTAGCACCGCACCCGCTCCTCCGGAACCATCCGGCAGACCGTGTAGGTGCAGGTCTTCACCCGCTGCTCCGAGACCATCCGGCAGACCTTGTAGCACTGCTTCTCGACGATCGTCTCGCTCTCGTAACGGACGCAGTTGACCTGCTTCTCCGCGACCTCGGGCACCCAGACCTTCTTGGTGATGGTCCGCGGCGGGCACTGCTCCTCGACAATGCAGCTCTTGCCCGGCACGTAGCACTTCCGGCCCGAGCAGTCGCACTCCCAGTGGCCCGGCTCGCGGACGCACCGCTTGACCACCGGCCCGGGCACCTCGCGGCACTCGGTCTCCCAGCGGCCGCTGCAGACCTTCACGGTCTTGGTGAAGTGCACCGGCTTGCAGACCGTGCGGCAGACGTCGCGCTCGCGGGTCTCCCACACCGGCTTGCAGACCGTGTACGGGATCTCCTTCGTGCAGACCTCGCGGACCGGCTTGCAGACCGTGTAGGTCTCCTGCCGCTCCTCGTACACGGGCTTACAGACCGTGTACGGGATCTCCTTCGTCATCGTCTCGTAGACCGGCTTGCAGACCGTGTAGCACTGCTCGCGGGTCTCGTACACCGGCTTGCAGACCGTGTACGGGATCTCCTTCGTGCGGGTCTCGTAGACCGGCTTGCAGACCGTGTAGCACTGCTCACGGGTCTCGTACACCGGCTTGCAGACCGTGTACGGGATCTCCTTCGTGCAGGTCTCGTAGACCGGCTTGCAGACCGTGTAGCACTGCTCGCGAGTCTCGTACACGGGCTTGCAG
This sequence comes from Planctomycetota bacterium, assembly GCA_016872925.1. GTDB lineage: Bacteria > Planctomycetota > Planctomycetia > Pirellulales > UBA1268 > QWPN01. Next base: position 6,004 of record VGYR01000245.1, on the reverse strand, counting down.
ACCGTGTACGGAATCTCCTTCGTCATCGTCTCGTAGACCGGCTTGCAGACCGTGTAGCACTGCTCGCGGGTCTCGTACACCGGCTTGCAGACCGTGTATGGGATCTCCTTCGTGCAGGTCTCGTAGACCGGCTTCATGACGGTGTAGCACTGCTCGCGGGTCTCGTACACCGGCTTGCAAACCGTGTACGGGATCTCCTTGGTGATGGTCTCGTAGACCGGCTTGCAGACCGTCGTCCGGATCTCCCGGGTCTTGGTCTCGTAGCACGGCTTCATCACCGTGTAGCACTGCTCGCGGGTCTCGTACACCGGCTTGCAAACCGTGTACGGGATCTCCTTCGACACCGTCTCCCACACCGGCTTGCAGACCGTGGTGCGGATCTCGCGGGTCTTCGTCTCGTACACGGGCTTCATCACCGTGTAGGGGATCTCCTTGACGACCGTCTCCCACACGGGCTTGCAGACCGTGTAGTTGATGGTCCGGGAGCGGGTCTCCCACACGGGCTTGCAGACGGTGTACTCGACGTCCTTGAACGACTTCTCCGTCTCGTAGCGGATGCAGTCGATCTCCCGCTGCTCGACGACCTTCTCACAGACCGTCTTGTAGCAGGTGTACTGCTTCTGCTCGTAGACCACGTCCTTGACGAGCCGCGTGCCGCAGCACGACGGCGCCGCGCCGCAACTCGGCTCGTCGGGAGACTCACAACTCGAACACGATGCACGCGCCGCCGCGAAGCTGACCGTGGTCATCTTCGCGCCGCCGTGCTTGTAGCTGGCGAGCCCGCAGTACGCGGCGTCGGCCTGTTGGACCGACGTCACGACGCTGGCGATCGCCACCACCAAGGCGAACCACGTCCTGTTCATGTCTGCCGCCTCTGTCGAGGAGGCCTCCTGCACTGGGGTGAAACCGGGAAACGACTGTGGGAAAGCGGGATGGGCAGCCCGTCTCCACTCAACCTCAAAGATCGGCCACAAAGTCCCCGCAGGTTGACCACTCAACGCAACCATCCGGGTTTTTCCAGAGTCACCGGCGCGTTACAACCGTCATGGTTTCGCGTCACGGCGGCGGTTCCTTGGCTATTCCCGGCGCGACCGGTACAGTCCGACCGCGGTTCCACGCAGATTTTCCCCGGCAGCGTTTGCCATGACGGACGAGCGTTCCCATCCGCCACAGGCCGCAGACGCTCCCTCGGACGCCACCGTACCCAAGGTGGTGGTCAGCCGGCTGAGCCTCTACCTGCGGGAGCTCCAGCGGTTGGTGGCGTCCGGCCAGCAGACGATCTCGTCGAGCCAGCTCGGCACGCTGCTCGGCTTCAGCGACGCCCAGGTTCGCAAGGATCTCGGCTTTTTCGGGCAGTTCGGCTATCCGGGCGTGGGCTATCGCTGCGATGAACTCATCCGCGCGATGCGCGACATCCTGGGCACGAACCACGCCTGGAGCGTGGCGATGGTCGGAGTCGGCAACCTCGGCCAGGCGCTGTTGGGCTACCGGGGGTTCGGCCGGCAGAACTTCGTGATCGCGGCCGCCTTCGACGCCGACCCCGCAAAGGTCGGCCAGACGATCCAAGGCATCCGCATCCAGCCGCTCGACGAACTCGCCGCGACGATTCGCGACCACGGCATCCGCCTGGGGATGATCGTGGTCCCGGCCGAGCGGGCCCAGGAGGCTGCCGACCGGCTCGTCGCCGCCGGTGTCGAGGGCATCGTCAACTTCGCACCGGTGACGCTGGCATTGCCTCCACACGTGCAGAACGTGGGCGTCGACCTGGCCATCGAACTCGAGCAACTCTCCTTCGCGGTGACCAGCAAATTCGCCCGCGCCCCCGCGGAACCGCCGGGCCGCGCGGAGCCGTGAGCCCCGGCTCCCCCTCGCGGTATAGTGGGGTCATTGCCCGATGGTGTAACGGTAGCACAAGGGATTTTGGTTCCCTTTGTCTAGGTTCGAATCCTAGTCGGGCAACTGCCCCGGCCGAGGTGCTTGCGGATCGCCGCCGGACCGGCCACAATCCTTCCGGATGAGTTCCCGCCGGCTCCGCATCTCCCAGGATCCGCTTCTGAACGTTTGACCCTCGTCGGCTCGCACAGCCGAGGGATCTCCGATGCCGTCTCGCCCTTCGGGCGACCCTCACCGGCATCCATGGCATCCGATTCCCATTGGCCGCCGTCCGTCGCGGCCGTCCGACTCCTGTGGAGAATTTCATGACTCGCCTGGTTACGCCCCGCCCGGTTATGAACCGCCTGGTTCTCGCCGGGCTGGCCGTTGTCGCCCTCGGCTCCGGCTCGATCGCCGACACCGTCTACGTCGTGAGTTTCACGACGGGTGAACTCATCCGCTACGACTCCTCCGATCCAGCGGGCACCAAGACCGTCCTCTCCGGCTCGGGCTCACTCGTGAAGCCCGGGGCGCTGGCCATGGGGCCCGACGGCAACCTCTACATCGGCGAGGACGGTGACGGGGCGACGTTCGCCCCACGGATCTCGAAGTTCGAGCCCGCCACGTTCACGCTCTCGACGGTCTATGCGTTCGGCGGCTTTGAGGTGTTCCCCGGCAGCCTGGCCTTCAAAGGCAACGATCTGCTGATCGGCCGCAATCCCTTCTTCGGCAACACGGGACCGATCGTGAAACTGAGCAATGCCACGGGGGGCCCGGTCTCGACCAGCGACTACACGTCCGGCGGCTCCCTGGCGAGCAGCCCGGGGATCGCGCTGGCGGCGGATGGCAGCCTCTACGTGTCCGATCAGACGTACGACTTCAACACGGGCCTCGCCAGCGGTCCCGTCAAACGGTTCGACGTCGGCGGCACCTACGTCGGCGAGGTGATCGCCAGCGGCTCGAGCGGCCTCGCCGGCCCCACGGGCCTGGCGCTCAACGGGTCGACGCTCTACACCGCCAGCATCATGGCAGGCACGATCGTGCAGACGATCCTCGGCTCCGACGTCACGACCCCCTTCGCCAGCACCGGCAGCCCGTTCGAGGTCGGGGCGCTGGCGCGGCTGGCCGACGGCAGCCTCCTCGCCGGCAGTCCGTCGGGCTCGGGCTCCATCTATCGCTTCGGCGCCAACGGGGCCCTCCTCGAAACGTTCCCTTCGGGGCTCGGGCAGATCGGCGGCATCGCCACGGTTCCCGAGCCGACGACGTTCGCCAGCCTCGCCGGCGGGATCGCCGTCGGCTGGCTGCTTCTCCGCCGGAGGATGGCATGAATCGTCGTCGAGGCTTTACGCTGGTCGAACTGCTAACGATCGTGGCGCTGCTGGCCACGCTTTTCGGACTCCTCGTTCCCGCGATCCAGGCGGCCCGAGAGACGGCCCACCGGTCGAGTTGTTCCAACAACCTGCGGCAGATCGGCCTCGCCGCATCGAATCACGAGTCGGCCCGTGGCCGGTTTCCGATCGGCGCCGAGTCCCGGCAGTGGGACGAGAAGCCGGGGTTTCAGCACCAGTTCTTCCGCTGGTCCGTGCTGGCCCACCTGGCTCCCTACTACGAGGGCGAGGAGGTGCTCCGCGGCCTCGACCTTACCGTCCCCTTGTACGTGGGCTACCGGCCGACCGACGTGTCGCCGCAAAACAAGCCGATCGTCAAACTCGTGATCCCGCTGTTCCTCTGCCCCAGCGACGTCGCCAGGGCCGTTTCGGATCTCTTCGGCCCCACGAACTACGCCGGCTGCACCGGCAGCGGCGCCGGCGGTGGAACGCCGTTCGAAGTCGACGGGATCTACGGGATCAACTCCCGCACGCGGGCCCGCGACGTGACCGACGGACTTGCCAAGACGGTGGCGTTCGCGGAAAGCATCCTGGGGTCGGGGCCGACGTCGGTGCCCGCGACCGCCGGGGTGGACGTGGTCACCGGGTACGGTTTCGCCATGGATGCGCCGCTCACCGAAGCCGCCTGCGGCCGACCCTTCTACTACAACTTCACCGACCTGCGCGGCTTCTCCTGGGCCAACGGGGAGTACCGCACCACGCTCTACAACCACGCCCGCGGGCCGAACGCGGCCACCATGGACTGCCTGGCGGCCCTGATGAACACGACCGACAAGGCCCGGCAGTACGCGGCCTACGGCTGGCGCGGGCCGCGGAGCCGGCATCCGGGGGGCGTCAACGTGGTCATGGCCGACGGGTCCGTGAAGCTGGCGGGGGACGGGATCGACGCCGATGTGTGGCGGGCGGCGGCGACGATCGCGGGAAGCGAGCCTGGGTCACTGCCGTAGCGGGTGGTCACGTCGCGTGCCGCTTGCGGAGGGCGGCGATCATCCGCTGCATGTCGGCGGGCACGGGGCTGGTGAACCGCAGCTCCTCGCCGCTCACCGGATGCACGAAGCCCAGTTCGGCGGCGTGGAGCATCACCCGCGCCGCCGAGGGACCGTCCGCCGGGGCGGCGGCCCCTCCCGGCCCGTACACCCGCTCGCCGCAGACGGGATGACCCGCTTCCGACATGTGAATCCGAATCTGATGCGTTCGGCCGGTCTCGAGCCTGCACTCCACCAGCGTGAAGGCAGAGCCGAAGTGCTCGAGCACGGCCACACGCGTGATCGCCTCCTTGCCGGCATCGGCGTCCGTGCTCCCGCGGCGGCCGTCACCCCGGTCCCGGACGAGTCGTGAGCGGATCGTCCGCGTCCGCACCCGACCGGCCACGATGGCCAGGTAGCGGCGGTGCGTGGTGTGCAGCCGAAACTGTTCGGCGAGGATCCGGCTGGCGGGCACGGTGCGGGCGAAGACCACCAGTCCGCTCGTCTCGCGGTCGATGCGATGCACGGCCCTGACCGGGGGAATCCGTTGCCGGCCGGGCTCTCCCCGGCCGGCGATGCGGCCGAAGCGTTGATGGAGATGCCTCCCGATCGCGTCCGGAACGAGTTCCTCGAGCGTGGGCTGAACCTGCCGGCGTCGTGCCGGCCAGTCGCGTTCCTCGTGGTGCCGCGTGGTGGTCAGGCCGGTGGGCTTGTCGACCACGACCACCGCGTCGTCGAGGTGCACGACGCGCACGTCGTCCGCCCGGGGGGCCGGCGCGGCGGCCGAGTCGAGCACCTTGACGACCTCGCCTTCCTTGAGCCGGCGGGCCACGTCGGTGACCACGTTGCCGTGCACCAGGACGTGCCGCGAGCGGACGAGTTTCTGCACCCGCGACCAGCTCTCTCCCGGAAGGCGATTTCGCAGAAACGCGGCGAGCGTCTGCCCGTGATCGGCGGCGGTGACGTGGAAGGCGCGTCCGGGATGCTTGGTCATGCGGGGCGATGCTCGTGCGGTCGGCGGGAGGCGGCCGCGCCCGCGGGCGGGGGTGCGTGGCCAAGTGTCCGGTCGCCTGCCACCGGCCTTTTCCGCGGCAGTCGGCTCGGGGCCGCGGGATAGGCGTATGGTTCGCCGCACTCGCAGGGTCGCGCTCCCGCCGTGGGAGACCCGTTCGGCAGGCCGCCGTCCTCGCGCCGCCGACCATTGATGATACCTGCCTCCTCGATCGTCGCCCGCCATCCCGCCGGCCGGCTGGAATAGCCGCGGCACACGCGTTCGCCGGCCGCGTTCTCGCTGGTCGAGGTCCTCGTGGTGACCGTGATCCTCGCCGGCGTCCTCGGCCTGATGCTGCCGGCGATCCAGCGGGCGCGCGAGGCGGCACGGCGCACGACGTGCCGGAACAACGTCCGTCAGGCGTCGAGTAGGCCCGGGGGCTTTCGCCCCCGGGCCTCTCTCAGAACCGGACTTGTGGGTCACACATCCGGCTCTTTGGGTTCCGGTCTCAGCGGACGGACAATGCTGTCCGGCCAGAGGCCGGTGCAACCGACTTGCGTCGGCTTCACTGGCGCCGAGATCGTTCGCGGTCCTGCGGTTCGCTATGTGCAGCAGGGAGTCTCTGCCGCCGGATGCGTCCGACGGTCCTGACTCCCCGCCCCCTGGCGGGCTGGCGGCGAACACGAACTTCAGTTGGCGTGATCTCATGCTTCAAAACCCATCGCCCCCTTCGCTCCAGCCGCTTTCACGGCCTTCATCGCTACTACGGGGCGATCCGACTTCTCCTC
>VGYR01000244.1 GCA_016872925.1 Planctomycetota bacterium | reverse complement strand
GGATGGCTGAAGTATCGATCGACCTGATCGGCCGCGCCGTGCCACACGGCGCCGAGCCGGTCGAGCCGTTCCTCGAGTTCGCCCGCCCGCGACACCGGATACTTCAGTTCCACCTCGTACACTGGAATCTGGTCTCCACGCGGCCAGCCCGAGCCGGCGCTGATGCGTCGGTCGGATTGCGTCGTTCCCGATTCGTCGCCCCGGCTCCACCTCGATGATATCCCGAGCGACGATCGCCGCCCTGCTCGTGCCGCTCGTGGCCGCGTGCAACGTCCCGCGGCCGACCAACCCGCTCGAAGGCCGCCCCATGGGGACGCTGCCGATCGTGTCTCTCGACGATCCCGCGCTTCCCGTGCCGACCCTGGGCGGCAAGGTCACGCTGCTCAACTTCTGGGGCACCTGGTGTCCCCCCTGCCGCAAGGAGCTTCCCGGCCTGGTGCGGCTTGCCCGGCGGCTCGCCGCGGAACCACGGTTTCAGTTGATCGCCGTGTCGGTCGGTTCCGGAGCTTCCAGTGACGACGACCTCGCGGCCGAGACGCGGTCCTTCCTGGACGCACGGCAGATGCCGATCGCCGCCTGGGGATTCGGCGAGCCCGTGGCCACGGCCCACTTCTCGCTCGCCTACGAGCTTCGCGGTGTGCCCGCCACCTTGCTGATCGGTCCCGACTCACGGATCCGCCGCGTCTGGACGGGGTATCGCTCCAGCGACGAGGCCGAGATGGCGGCGGAGATCGTCGGGCTCCTCAAGGCGACGGCGATGGAGACCGCGGCGGCGCCCGTGGAGCCACAGGCGATCAGTCCGGCTTCGGCGCCGTAAGCCGCGCCAGGGAGTCGATCAGGTCCCGCGCGGCACGCGGTGGGTCGGCGGCCCGGGTCACGGCCGACGCGACCGCCACCCGCGTCACTCCCAGGGCGACGAGCGCCTCCAGCCGCTCGACCGTGATCCCCCCGATGGCGAACGTGGGCAGCGAGACCTCCTCGCAGACGGTCCGCAGAAACCCCGGCGGCGCCTGGTCCGCGAATGATTTGGTCGGCGATGGAAAGCAGGGGCCGATGCCGAGGTAATCGGCGCCGTCGAGGACTGCCCGCCGGACCTCGTCGAGATCGTGTGCCGTGCGTCCCACCAGTCGGTCGGGGCCGACGACCCGCCGCGCGAGCGGCACGGGGAGGTCGTCGGCACCCACATGGGCTCCATCCGCGCCGCACCCGGCCGCCACGTCGACACGGTCGTTGACGACGACGATCGGCCCGTCCCCTTGGCGGCGTGCCACGCCGAGCGCCAGCCGCACCCGCTCGGCGAGCAGCGGCAGCGGCAGGGACTTGTCGCGCACCTGAAACATGCCGACGCCCGCCTCGACCAGCGACTCGACCAGCCGCAGGAATGCGGCCGCGTCCCGACCGCCGTCGACGAGCACGCAGACCGACACCCCGCCCAGGCGGCCGGCGGCCCGGAGGGCGGCCAGCACGGCGCGTTCGAGCGTGTAGGTTCGGTAGCGGATCGACTCGAACCGGGTCGCCGCATCCGGCGCGACGACGGCAGCGAACTCCTGGAGGCTGCGGAGGGCCTGCCCCGCGCGGGCGGCGTTCGCGGCGACGATGTCGCCCAGGCCGCGGCGCGGCATCGCGGCGTCGGGCGCGATGCCCGCACCGACATCTCCGCCGACGTCGCGGGCCAGGGTCCGCCCCGGGAGCCCATGCCCCGCCAAGACCTCGGCGAGTTCATGCCGCAGGTCCTTCGCCAGCCGCGTGAGCTGGTCGCCGTCGAGGCCGAAGCGGATGGCATCCTCGAGCACCCGCAAGGCCTCGCCGGCCCGATTGGCCGAGGCATCGAGGGCCCGCCAGAGGCCCCGCGGGTTATCCCCCTGTCCGCCCAGACCTCCCGGATCTCCGGTTGCCATCATGGGCGACCGTTGTACCGCGCCGCCGATCGCCTTGGAGAAAGCGGTCCGGGGGCCTACAGTTTCTCCCCCTGCATCCCGCCCGAGCCACCTGGTGGCGAGCCGTCCATGCATGCCCTTCGCTTCCTGACGCTCGTCTGGCCCGGCCTGCCGTGGCTGTGGCTGCGGGGCAGCCTGTCGGGACTCGTGCTGGCGCTGGCCTTCGCCGTGTCGCTGGACATCGCCATCCTGACCACCTTCATCTGGCCGGCACTCCTCGAACTGGAACTGATCCTCGGTCTGTGGACGGCGGTGACGGCGATCTGGCTGGTCTCCACGGTGTCGGCGACGGCCGCCTTCCCGCCGCCGCTGGTGACGCCACGCCGCGACGAGGCCGACGCCCTGTTCGCCAGGGTCCGCGACGCCTACCTCGCCCGCGACTGGCTCCTGGCCGAGTCACGGCTCGGCGAACTGTTGAACCTGGCCCCCACCGACGGCGAGGCGCAGCTGCTGCACGCCACGCTGCTCCGCCGCACCGGCCGGACGGCGGCCGCCCGCAAGGCATTGGACAAGCTCTCCCGCAGCGACAGCGGCCGCGGATGGCAGGCGGAGATCGCCGCGGAACTCAGCCGGCTCGACCAGACCGGGACGGCCGGTGCGGATGCCGGGCCGGGCGTCCTGCCGCTCCGCGACGAGTCCAGCGGACGGCCGCCGCGATCCGCGGCGGCGTGACGGGGAAAACCGCGGTTTTCACGGCCCGGATACCGGCGGACAGACTTTCCGGTCCTCCAGTCCTAGAATCCCCTCGAGGGTTTGGCGTAAGGTTTGCTCCTTCCTCGACTTCGGAGGCGGGCTGCCGGAATGGCACGCCCGGCATCGCCGCGGGGCGACACGACCTCAGGGTTTTTTGGCGACAGGACCTCAGGGTTTTTTCATGTACGAGCGCTTCACGGATCGGGCCCGGAAGGTGATGCAGCTGGCCAACCAAGAGGCCCAGCGGTTCAACCACGAATACATCGGCACCGAGCACGTCCTCCTGGGACTGATCAAGGAGGGGAGCGGCGTCGCCGCCAACGTGCTCAAGAACCTCGACATCGACCTGCGGAAGATCCGCATGGAAGTCGAGAAGCTCGTGCAGAGCGGCCCCGACATGGTGACGATGGGCAAGCTTCCGCAGACGCCCCGGGCCAAAAAGGTCATCGAATACTCGATGGAGGAAGCCCGGAATCTCAACCACAACTACGTCGGCACCGAGCACATCCTCCTGGGCCTGCTCCGCGAGCAGGAGGGGGTGGCGGCGCAGGTGCTCATGAACCTCGGCCTCAAGCTCGAGGACGTCCGCGAGGAAGTCCTCAACCTGCTCGGTCACGGCATGGAGAACGAGGGGGGCGAGCGGGCGGGCATGGGCGGCCGCCAGCCCGCCGGAGGCGGCGGTGGCGAGGCTGCTCCGAAGGGGGGCAAGAGCAAGACGCCCGCCCTCGACAGCTTCGGCCGCGACCTCACGGAACTCGCCCGTCAGGGCAAGCTCGATCCGGTGATCGGACGCGAGAAGGAGATCGAGCGGGCGATCCAGATCCTCTGCCGGCGCACCAAGAACAACCCCGTCCTGCTGGGCGAGGCGGGCGTGGGCAAGACCGCGATCGTGGAAGGCTTCGCGCAGCGGGTCGTCGACGGCAACGTGCCCGAGCTGCTCGCCGACCGCCGGATCGTGGTGCTCGACCTGGCCATGATGGTGGCGGGCACGAAGTACCGCGGCCAGTTCGAGGAGCGCATCAAGGCGGTGATGAACGAGGTCCGCCGCGCCAAGAACACGATCCTGTTCATCGACGAGCTCCACACGCTCGTCGGCGCCGGTGGCGCCGAGGGCGCGATCGACGCCTCCAACGTGCTCAAGCCGGCGCTGGCCCGAGGTGAGATCCAGTGCATCGGCGCCACCACGCTCGACGAATACCGCAAGTACATCGAGAAGGATTCGGCCCTCGACCGCCGGTTCCAGATCATCATGGTGGAGCCGGCCACGAAGGACGAGGCCGTGGAGATCCTCAAGGGACTTCGCGACCGCTACGAGAGCCATCACCGGGTGAGCATTTCCGACGCCGCCCTCGAGGCGGCCGTCGACCTCTCCAGCCGCTACATCACCGGCCGCTGCCTGCCCGACAAGGCGATCGACGTGATCGACGAGGCCGGCGCCCGCGTCCGCCTCAAGGCGATGACGAAGCCGCCGGACCTCAAGGAGATCGACGAGGAGGTCGAGCGGCTCAACAAGGAGAAGGAGGAGGCGGTCGCCAACCAGGATTTCGAGAAGGCGGCGGCGCTCCGTGACCAGGCCGACAAGCTCAAGAAGAAGAAGCAGTCGATGACCCGCGACTGGCGGGACAAGAGCCGGGAGGCCGACGGCGTGGTCGACGAGGAGGTGGTGGCCGAGGTCGTCTCCAAGATGACGGGCATTCCGCTGACCCGGATGAGCACCGAGGACCAGGCCCGGCTGATGGGCATGGAGGGCGAACTCCACAAGAAGGTCATCGGCCAGGAGGCCGCGATCAAGAGCGTGTCGAAGGCGGTGCGCCGCAGCCGCTCCGGGCTCAAGGACCCGAAGCGGCCGATCGGCTCCTTCGTGTTCGCCGGCCCGACCGGCGTGGGCAAGACGCTGCTCGCCAAGGCCCTCGCGCAGTTCATGTTCGGCGACGCCGAAGCGCTCATCCAGATCGACATGAGCGAATACATGGAGAAGCACAACGTGAGCCGCCTGATCGGCGCGCCCCCGGGCTACGTCGGCTTTGAGGAAGGGGGCCAGCTCACGGAAAAGATCCGGCGCCGCCCCTACGCCGTGGTGCTGCTCGACGAGATCGAGAAGGCCCATCCCGACGTCTTCAACATGCTGCTCCAGGTGATGGAGGAAGGCCGACTCACCGACTCGTTCGGCCGCAACGTCGACTTCCGCAACACGATCATCATCATGACGACCAACGCGGGAGCCGAGGCGATCAAGAACGAGGCCGCGTTCGGCTTCCAGAAGCCGGACGGCGACGCCAGCTACGACAGCATGAAGGGCCGCGTCAACGAGCGGATCGAGAAGGTGTTCCGGCCGGAGTTCTTGAACCGCCTCGACGACGTGATCGTGTTCCACCACCTCACCGTCGACGACCTCAAGCAGGTGATCGACATCGAGCTGGCGAAGGTCCGCGAGCGGCTCAGCGAACGCGGCCTCAAGCTCGAGCTCACCGACGAGGCCAAGCAGTTCCTGATCAAGAAGGGATCCGACACCGACTTCGGCGCCCGGCCGCTGCGTCGGGCGCTGGAGAACTTCATCGAGGATCCGGTGAGCGAGGAGCTGCTCAAGGGCGAGTTCGAGGGCAAGGACACCATCCAGGTGGACTGCATCGAGGTGGCCGGCAAGAAGCAGCTCTCGTTCAAGGGCCTGGTGACGGCCGAGGCGGTCGCGGCGGCGCCCGCCGCGGGCGACGCGGCGTCCTGATCGAACCGGCATGCCGAACGATTGAACCGGCGGTCGGCGTGGGATAGGGTGCCACGATGCTCTGCCGCGGGCACGCTTCCGCGGGCCGCATCGAGGATCGACGTGTCCACACCCCGAGGTCATCGCCCAGTGGACCGGCGGCTGCCACGCCGGCAGCGAGGCCTTGGCGTCGAGCACCTGGAACCGAGGCGGCTGCTGGCGGCAGGTCCGCCGACTTCGTCCGGCTCGGCGCTGCTCCTGCTCGACCGCGCGGCCCTGGCGACGACCTCCGTGCTCCGGGGCGAGCTGGTCACTCCTCCCCGGCTGCTCGGCCCACTGGCGGTCACGCCACCGGCCGCCGCCCTCGGCACGCAGCCGTGCATCGGCGACTACAGCGGCGACGGGCTCGATGACCTGGCCTGGCGGTCCGCCGACGGCCGGGTCTGGGTGTCGGTGGCCGGCGCGTCGCCCGGCTGGTCGGCCCCGCAGCGCTGGGGAAGGCTCCCGCCGGGCACCGCCTGGGACTCCGTGCGGAGCGGCGACTTCAACGCCGACGGCCGCACGGATCTCGTGATCCGCAGTCCGGCGACCGGGAACTGGCGGCTGCTTGCCTCCACCGGCTCGGCGTTCGCCCCTCGGTGATCGCCGGCACGTGGCCGACGAACGTGGCATGGACGGACGTCGTGCAGGGGGATTTCGACGGCGACGGAGCCGCCGATCTCGCCGGCCGCGACCCGGCGACGGGCACCTGGAGCGTCTCCCACGGCACGCCTTCGGGCTTCGAGACGAGGGTGTGGGGTGCGACGTCGGCGACCACCACGTGGCAGCACGTACGGGCGGCCGACTTCGACGGCGACGGCCGCACCGACCTCGTGGGCCGAAACCCGGTCACCGGACACTGGCGGCTGTTCGCCAGCGACGGCAGCGGCTTTCGCCGTGGCGAGGTCCGGGCCACCTGGCCTGCGGGCACCTCGTGGTCCAGCGTTCGGGTGGGCGACTTCGACGGCGACGGCCGCGCCGATCTCGCCGGCCGCGACCCCGGATCCCAGCTCTGGACCGTGTCGCGCGGCGCCGCGGGAGCCTTTACCACCACTGTCTTCGGTGGCCTGGCCGCTCAGTCGCCCTGGCAGTCGTTCGTGGCGACCGACTTCGACGGCGACGGCCGCACCGACATCGCCGCCCGCAACGCCGCCACGGGCACGTGGCGGATGCTGCCGAGCACCGGCACGGCCTTCGGCCGGAGCGTCGTGATCGGCACGACGCCCGGGGCGAATGCCCCGCTCGGGGTGCGGCCGCTGCGGCTCGCCGCCGAGCGGACGGCCGCCGGCTTCGAAGCGGCCGCGCCCGTGCGGCTGGCCGACCTGAGTCCATCGGCACTAGCCCTCTCCTGGGATCCACCACCGGCCGGCGGATATTCCTCCGCACCGCGGGACTTTACCCTTGCCGGAAGCCTCCTCAGCAGAATCTGTGGGTTGATTCTGGCTCCGGTAGTTTGCCAAGGACATGAAACAACGCGATTTCAATGCCTTTCGCGGTCCGAAAGCCGAACGCTTTTCTGGTGGTCAGTTTTACGA
>VGYR01000243.1 GCA_016872925.1 Planctomycetota bacterium | reverse complement strand
GGGAAAGACCTCCACTGTGCAATGCCAGCCTCGGTCTCGTGCAGCTGCCTCCGGCTTCTGGTTGCCTCCAATCGGCCCCATAAAGGACTCTCACCTTCTGTCATTCATCCATGTCCAACGCACCGCTGCCCGCATCGCTCACGCGATGGCGGCTTCCTGAAGCTTGCACTCCGCGAGGGGCTGCCCGTACCCCGGGAGCCGGCGGCATCCGAGTGAGCGGATGCCACGAGGGCATCCGCGAACGTCCGGCGACGGGGCACGGGCAGCCCCTCGCCTCCAGAACGGGCTCGCACGACCGAGCCGCAGCTCACGCCTGCTGGCGGTCGATCGCATCGACGACGTGCGACGCGAAGGGCAGCGAGCACGTCCAGCCCGGCGAGACCGCGTTGAGCACGTGCATCGAGCGGGCGTCCCCCTCGATCACGAAATCCATTTCGAGCTTCCGCGTGCGGATGTCGAGCAGTTGGGCCCGGATCCCCGCTCTGCCCCACTGCCGCCAGTGCTCGGGCCGCACGTCCGAGGCGAGTTCGCCGGCGAGGGCCACCAGGTGCCGGCGACGGTACTTGCGGAGTTCCTCGAAAGCCAGCCGGCGAAACTCGAAGCCCGCCGAGACGAACAGGCCGCACTGGAGCGCGACGATCTCGGCGAGGTCCCGGAGGTCGAAGCCCGAAAGGCCGGCGTATTGCTCTCTCCAGAAGGCCGGGATCGCGGTGGGGCCGATCTTGGCGTGGCCGTCGACCGTGACCGTGAAGTGGACTCCCAGGAAGGGATTCCGCAGATCGGGCACGGGATAGATGTTGGTGCGGAACTGCCCCCCCGCGTGGTCGCCGTAGAGATAGAGCCCCTTGAAGGGGAGGATCCGGTACCGCTCGGAGAACCCGTACTGCCGTGCGATCCGGTCGGCATGCAGGCCGGCGGCATTGACGACGTAGCCGGCCCGCCAGGTGGTTCGCGCCGACTCGATCTCGCCGCCGCGCCGCCGGTGAAACCCGTCGGCTAGGGCGAAGGCGACTCCCTCCCGCTCCGCGTCGCTCCGCATCACCGCGAGCACGGCACCCGGATCAGCCGTGGCCGTGTGCGGTGACCAGATCGCCCGCTCGCAGGTCTTCACCCGCGGCTCGATCCGCCGCGCCTCGGCCTCGGTGACGCTCTCGAGCGTCACGCCATTGGCGGCGCCGCGGCGGAGCAGTTCGTCCATCTGCGGATGATCGGCGGCCGTCCTGGCCACCACGAGCTTGCCGCAGCGGTTGAGCGGCAGGCCCTTCGCGTCGCAGTACTCGGCCAGCGCCCGGTTGCCGTCCCGTGTGAAGCGGGCCTTGAGCGAGTCGGCCGTGTAGTAGAAGCCCGCGTGGAGCACGCCGGAGTTGCGGCCGCTGGCATGCAGGCCGCAGGCCGGTTCCTTCTCAAGCACCGTCACCGACTGGTCGGCATCCCGCCGCCGCAGTTCCCGGGCGATCGAGATCCCGATGATGCCGCCGCCGACGACGAGAAAATCGGTGCTGGGCATGGCATGGCGGCCCGGGTCGAGGCGGACGTCACGAGGCGGGGCCGGGATCGGGTGAGCCCGTCTCGGTGATCGTCTTGACCATCACGGGGCCGAGGTCGCCGGCCCTGTAGACCCGGAGTTCCGCGAGCGGCCGCCGTGCGGCCGCCGGATAGACGAGCTTGCCGAGCCGGCGGAGCCAGATCTCCAGCAGCGTGTGGCCGACGGAGCAGATGTTGCGGAACTTGAACGCCTTGGTGGCGCCGGCGGCCCGCTCGTTGGGGTAGACCGGGATCTCGATGTAGTTCGCCTTCAGGTCGAGCAGCCGCGCGATCAGGTCGGCCTGGAATCCGAAGCCGTGCGAGTTGGAGTGCCACCGCATCACGTTGTAGCGGAAGTGCACCGCCAGGCCGTTGTAGTAGCGGATGCGGTGGCCGCTCAGCAGGTTCACGAGCAGGGTGAAGGCCCGCGACACGCCGCGGCGGAACGGCCCGCGGAAGGTGGTGTCGGCCGGATACGGGATGATCATGTCGGCCTCGCCGATCCGGCGGAAGATCGAGACGAGGGTGTCCTTCGACTCGACGTTGTCGCCGCAGATCATCCGGTAGTACTTGCCGCGGCAGCGGAAGGCACCCTCGGCGTAGTTCGAACCCACGCCCTGGTTGATCTCGTTGACGAACAGCGTGATCGGCAGGTCGGGATGCATCCGGAGGTATTCGACGATCACCTCCACGGAGCGGTCGGTGGAGCAGTCGTCGATGATCACGATGTCGTACGTGATCCCGACCTCCTGCGCGGCCGCCACGACGGTGTCGAGCGTCGGGACGATGCCCTCCTCCTCGTTGTAGCAGGCCACGAACAGCGAGAGATCGCAGTCGTGCGTCAGTTCGGGAGTGAGGGCCGTCATGGGGCGGTGGCGTCGGGGGGCGGCGACGGCGGCGGCCGACGCAGCGCGGCGGCGTGGGCGGAGCCGAAAATCAGCCGGCGAAGCCCATCGAAGATGCGTGCGACGAGGAGGAATTGCAAACGCCCCGTGTGCAACCGCCCGTTCCGCTCCACGAGATGCCCCCCCTGCACGAGCCGCCCGAGCCGCAGGTCGGCCACGCTCGTGGTGCCGTAACGGTCGAGGAGTGCCGCGCGGGCCATGCAGCCCCCCGCGTCGGCTAGTTCCTCGAGGAGACGGATGCGGAGCGAGGCCACGGTCAGGTTCACGAAGTTGAAGTAGCCGAAGGTGAAGGCCAGCAACGCGATCCCGTTCATGCCGACGAGGGCCAGGGTGTCGACCGTGGATACCGCGTCGTGACGGCAGGCGACGAACGTGATCGCGATCGTGGCCACGAGGCCCGCGAGGGCCCCGACGGCCAGGGACGGGTAGGGATTGCGGCCGCGGATGATCCGGGCCGCCACGAGGTGCGTCCCGCAGTCGACCGCCAGCCCCAGCACGGGTGCGAGGGCGATGATCGGCTCGTGGTCGGTGATCCCGAAGGGGGCGGTCATCCGGCTTCAGCCTCCACGCGGCATGCCGAGCAGCTGCCGCCAGGTCGAGAGCACCGCCGCCCAGGCACGTCCTTTGGCGGCGAGTCGGTAGCCATCGCCATCCCGCCTGATCATGCCTTCGTGGACCATGGCGTCGAGCCGGACCTCCACGGGGCTCGCCCCGGCCAGCAGGCCATGGAGTTCGTCGTGGGTGCAGCCCGCGCCCTTCGAGTCGGCCACGGCCACGAGGAGGGTCATGCTCGGGCTGCGATGCTCGAGGGCCGAGTAGGCGACGACGTAGGCGAGCGTGCAGGCCGTATGGAAGATCGCCACGTGGATCGCCTGCCAGCGGTCTGCGGCGGCGAACCAGCGGCCCGGCAGGAGGTGCGAGACCGCCAGCCAGGCGACGAGCACGCCGAAGAACAGCCCCAGCAAGGCCGCCGTCTGCCGCCGCGGCAGCGCGATCCGCCACCAGGCGAGGTGCACGAGAAACGCGGCGCTGAAGACGCCGACGGCGAGGATCGCGGTCGCCATGCAGCCTCACTCCGGCAGAACGTAGGTGACCCCGGGCCGCGCCAGCCGCGCCACGATGCCGGAGGCGACGTTCGAGGGCAGGCCGACGAACACGCGGCTGCCGCAGGGTACGTCCGCCGGCGCGTGCACGGGCCGACCGAGATACGTCCGCCCGGCGCGATTGGGATCCTCGTCGACGAAAAACCCGACTGCATTGCCGGCCTCGGCCGCCAGCCACGTCCCGGCGATCGAGGTGCCAAACAGGCCGACCGGGGCCGTGGCACCGAGCCGCTGGAGCCGTTCGGCAGTGCACCGGAGCCAGGACAGGCTTCCGGCGATCCGCTTCCGCGCGGTGGCGGCGTCACCGGGCGGCGGCACGCGGGGCGCACCGACGACCGGCCGCGCCACGACGGTCAACTCCTTCGGAATCCAGTCCTCCGCCACCGACACCGGCTCGTAGCCCCCGGCCGCGAGGGCCCGGATGAGCGAGTCGGCCGTGAAGTGGGAGCGGTGGTCGGCAATCAGCAGTTCGAAGGGATTGGCGACGTGATGCGGCACCTCGATGAGCAGCAGCCCGCCCGGCGCGAGTTTGGAGCGGAGCGTGGCGAGCACGGCCACCGGGTCGACGATGTGCTCGAGCACGTGGATCATGCTGATCACGTCGAAGGTACCCGGCACTCCTTCGACGGCCCCGACGTACAGCGGCTCGGTGTTCGGAATCGACTCGACCTGGGCGCGGTACTTCGCGTCGAACTCGGTCCCCGCCTTCGTCCAGCCGGGTGCCACCTCGCCGAAGGCCCGGAGCGTGGCGCCATTGCCGCAGCCGACGTCGAGCATGCGGCCGGTTGGCTTCAGTCCCGTCCGGTCGCGAAACGTCTCCAGCAGCCGCACCGACCGCGATGCAGGCAGGCCCGAGGCTTGCTCGAACACCGCCTGCTCGGCTCCCGCTGCCTGGTGGTAGATCGTGTACGTCCTGTAGATCTCGTCGATCTCAGCCAGGAATGCGGCGTCGGCCGGCTTCTGCACCGCGCCGCAGGCACTGCAGACACCCAGCCGCCCGCCCGCAGGCCACGCCCGGCAGTCGCTCGTCACGCGGCGGAGCTCGCGGTAGTCGGCCATCTCCTCGAGCGTGCCGCCGCCGCAGATCCCGCACGCCGCCTCGTCCGCCGCGGTCGTTGCCATCACAGCACCTCGTCGATCGCCGCCCAGGGGTCCGGCGGAGGCAGACCGAGTTTATCCCGCACGGAGGATGCATCGAGCGTGGTGTGGTGCGGCACGTGTTCGAGACGGATGCCGGACGCCGCGGCAGGAACCGGTTGCACGAGATCGGCCGAATGCCCCCACCGGGTGGCGAGCCGCCGGGCGACGTCGGCGTAGGACACGTCGGCCCGTGCCGAGACCTGGAGGATCGGGCCGAGCGACGCGCGGGCAGCCGCCGCGATCACCGCCGTCGCGTAGGCCAGGGACACCGGCGCGATGACGAGGTCGCTCAGCGGGCGGACGGTTTGGCCAGAGCCGAGCGACGCCCGCCATCGCTCGAACACCGGCAGCGATCGCCCCACCACCTTCGTGAGCCGCACGACGGTCGTGCCGCCAAGCGCGAAGAGCCCTGCCTCGGCGTCCGCCTTCATCTGCCCGTAAGCCGTTCGTGGGCACCGCGTTGCGTCGGCCGGCACCAAGGGCACGCTGCCGTCGAAGACCATGTTCGTGGACAGGAACACGACCCGCCCCCCGGCGGCGGCGATCCGCCGACCGAGCTCGACCGGTGCATCCACGTTCACTCGCCGGCCCTCGTCGGGCCGCGTGCGACAGACCTCGGTCGACGTGACCGCGGCGCAGATCACCGCGGCCGAGATGCCTTCGGGCGGCCGCCACGAATCGGGCATCGCGGCCAGATCGAGCGGCAGCGATCCCGCGGTGCCACGGCGGCTCGTCCGCACGACGTGGACTCCGTCTGCCTCGAGCCGCGATGCGACGGCTGCGCCGATCGAGCCATCGGCTCCGATCACGAGCACTCCGCCAGCCTCGGCCATCGACACGCTCCGCACGGAAGAAGGCCGGTCAGGCGTCGGCGAGCCGGACGATCGCCCGGCCGGCGAGCCGACCGCTGGTCATGTCGTCGATCGCGGCGTTGAGCTCATCCAGCGCGTAGCGACGGCCCACGACACCCGCGAGCGAAAGCCGCCCGTCCTGGACGAGCCGCACATACCGCGGAATGTCGACCTCCGGCCGGCTCTCGCCACCGTGCGAGCCGACGAGTCGCTTCTCGAAGTGCAGCGGCAGGGTCGAGATCGCGGCCGTCGCCCCCTTGGGCGGCACGCCCACGAGCACGGTCCGCCCGCGGGCATTCGTGAGCCGACTTGCCAGCGCGATCACGTCCACGTTGCCCGTGTTGTCGATCGCCACGTCGACCCCGTCGCCGCCGATGATCGCCGCCACCGCCTCGGCGGCGTCGCCCGTCCGCGAGTTGACGGTGTGGGTCGCTCCGAGCGTGCGGGCGAGCTCGAGCCGGTTGTCGAAGAGATCGATCGCGATGATCGGGTTGGCCCCGGCGAGGGCCGCGCCCTGGATGATCGAGAGGCCGATGCCCCCGGCCCCGAACACGGCCACCGACTGGCCAATGGCCACCTGGGCGTTGGTGTTCACGACCCCGAAGGCCGTCGTGATGGCGCAGCCGAACAGGGCCGCCGCCTCGATGTCGAAGTCGGCCGGCACCCGAGTGACGCGATTCTCCGAGACGAGGGCATGCTCGTTGAACGTGGTCACCCAGCCGGCATTCACCGTGCCGAGCCGGGAGCCGTAGGTGGGCGTGACCGACTCGAGACCCGCCCCCTTCCGCCAGTGGAGCACGACGCGATCCCCGGGCTTCACGGTGCGGACGCCCTCGCCGACCTCGAGCACGGTGCCGCAGCCCTCGTGGCCGAGCAGGTGGGGCAGGAACCGGTCCGGCCCCTTGACGCCGTTGATCTCGCCGATCTGCGACCCGCAGATCCCGCTGGCGAGCACCTTCACGAGCACCTGCCCGAGCTTGAGCGCGGGCACCTCCACCTCCTCGATCACGAGAGGCTTCTTCTGCTCGACCAGGATCGCGGCGCGGGTTTTCATCCGTCGAAAGTCCTCAGGCGAAGGATACATCCGCCGGGACGATTCACCAGCTCGACCCACTCCCCACGCGGTCTCTAGCTTGCAGGGACGGCTTCAGGGTCGCCCACAAGGCTCGGGGCTGTCCATGCCCCGTCGCCGGACGCACGGTGGAGGCTCCATCGTTTGGAAAGCGCCGCCCGTCGGAGGACATGCTCATCGGCGGCGGGATTGCGGTCTTCGACCCACCTACGGTGTGTGAGTTACTACGGGGAGCATCCACTAGTCCTTATCCAAGCGAATTTGGACTTGCGCGATTCGCGCTGAGCGCATAAAAAAACTCGAAATCCCCGACGAATCGCTTGATTTCGGTTGGCGCCACTTCAAGCGA
>VGYR01000242.1 GCA_016872925.1 Planctomycetota bacterium | reverse complement strand
GGCGGCACGATCACGGGCGTGTCGCGGTTCTTCAAGGACGCCCAGGGGCAGAAGCTCCACACCGTGGCCGTGGAGCCGGCGGCGAGCCCGGTGCTCTCCGGCGGCACGCCCGAGCCGCACAAGATCCAGGGCATCGGTGCGGGCTTCGTGCCCGAGGTGCTCGATCGCTCCCTGGTCGACGAGGTGCTCACCGTCACGAACGAGGAGGCCTTCGCGATCGCCCGCCGGCTGGCGAAGGAGGAGGGCATCCTGTGCGGCATCTCCTGCGGCGCGGCGATGCACGCGGCCCTGCGGGTGGCCACCCGCCCCGAGTCGGATGGCAAGACGATCGTCGTCGTCCTCCCCGATTCCGGTGAACGCTACCTGTCCACGGGAATCTTCGAAGCATGAGCGACAGCCTGCTCCAGCGGAGCGTGACGACCGCGGTGGCCCGCAATCTCGCGACCACGTCGAAGACGCGGCCGATGATGATGTCGATCACGCCGCGGCATCTCCTGCACCTCGTGCCGTGGGTGCAGGTGGAGGGGGGCACCTACCGCGTCAACCGCACCAAGGTCGAGCTCTCGAAGGCCGAGCGGATCGAGATCGCCGCCGACGGCGGCTCGTTCGCGACCGAAGAACTGCGAAGCGTTCCCTTGGTTGCCGCCCTCCCCGAATCCCTGCTCGAGCGGATGCGGGCTCGGTTTCGCACCGAGGAGGTGCCGCTGGGCAGCGACCTGCTGATCGAGGGACAGGACCGCAGCACGTTCTTCGTGATCGCCCAAGGGCAGGTCGAGATCCTCTCCAAGGGCGTGCACGGCCGCGACCTGCGGGCCGCCCTGCTCTCGGAGGGGGAGTTCTTCGGCGAGGTCGATCTCGTCAGCGACAAGCCCTCCGACATCACCGTCCGCACGATCACGCCCTGCGTGCTGCTCACGCTCTCGCGGAAGGATCTCGACGCCGTCCTCGGCGAGCTGCCCAACCTCCGCGACGACTTCACCCGGGCCATCGACGAGCACCTCGAACTCCGCAGCACCGTCAACCGCTACGGCGAACGCAACATCGACCTCGTCTCCGGATTCGCCGAGAACGTCGAGATCCCCGAGACCTTCGTCGACTACGCCGCCAACCCCCGCGAATACTCCCTCTCCGCCATCCAGACCATCGTCCGCGTCCACACCCGCGTCTCCGACCTCTACAACGGCCCCTACGACCAGCTCGAGGAGCAGATCCGCCTCACCATCGAGGGCATCAAGGAACGCCAGGAGTGGGAACTGATCAACAGCCAGAAGTTCGGCCTCCTCCACTCCGTCGATCCCGCCATGCGGATCTCCACCCGCTACGGCGCGCCGACCCCCGACGACCTCGACGAGCTCCTGGCCCTGGTCTGGAAGAAGCCCGCCTTCTTCCTCGCCCACCCCAAGGCGATCGCCGCCTTCGAGCGGGAGTGCACCTGGCGGGGCGTGCCCCCCGTCACCACCAGCCTCCACGGCACCAGCATCATCCTCTGGCGGGGCGTGCCGATCGTGCCCTGCGACAAGCTCGAAGTGAAGAGCCGCTACGGCTCCAACCAGTCGTTCGGCACCACCAGCATCGTGCTGGTCCGCATCGGCGAGGCCGACCAGGGCGTCGTCGGCCTCCACCAGACCGGCATCTCGGGCGAGATCATGCCCAGCCTCTCCGCCCGCCTCATGGGCCTCGACAGCCTCGGAGTCGCCTCCTACCTGCTCACCAACTACTTCTCCCTCGCCGTCCTCACCGACGACGCGCTCGGCGTCCTCGAGAACGTCGAGGTCGGCTACTACCACGACTACGAACACCGCAAGGCCACTCCCAAGTAACACAGGTTTTTCAACCTGTGTCCTCGGCCACCTCCTCGAGCCCCCACAGGATCTGACCCGATGGACACACCCTTTTTTGTTCCCGCCGACCCGCTGCCGGCTCCCCAGCCGCTGCACGACCCCTCGGCGGCCGACATCTCGCGGATCGCCGACGCCCTGATGCGCGACGCGGTCGCCGCGGCCCACGGCACGATGCCCCCGGTCCCCGCGGAGGCCCCGCTGGCCCCGCCGACAGTCGCCAATCCGGTGCCGGTGCATGCACCGACGGCCGTTCCCGCGATCCCTGCCGTCGCGCCGCTCGTCGGCACGCCGACGAGGGTGTCCGGTTTCTCCATCTCGTCGGTCTCAGCGTCTCCCGCCGCCGCCCCGGCGGCATCTCCCGTGACCGACTCCTCGGGCCTGAAGGCGTTCGTCGGCCGCATCCGGGGGCTCGATCACCTCGAGTTGCCGCGGGTGCTCGACGGCGGGACGCCACCGCTGGCCCGTGCGCCCGCAGCGCCGGCATCGCCCGTGATCTCCTCGCCCGCGGGCTTCCTCGACGTCGACGCCATCCGCCGCGACTTCCCGATCCTGAAGGAACGGGTGCACGGCAAGCCCCTCGCGTGGTTCGACAACGCCGCCACCACGCAGAAGCCGCAGGCGGTGATCGACGCGATCTCGCGCTTTTACGCCCACGACAACTCCAACATCCATCGCGGCGCCCACACGCTGGCTGCCCGGGCCACCGACGCCTACGAGCATGCCAGGCAGACGATCGCCGACTTCCTGGGCGCCAACGGCCCCGAGGAGATCATCTACGTACGGGCTGCACCGAGGGGGTCAACCTGTGCGCGAACATTCTCGCCCCGGGACTCTCCCGCGGCGACGAGATCGTGCTCACGGAACTCGAGCACCACGCCAACATCGTGCCCTGGCAGATGGTGGCCGAGCGGACCGGCGCCGTGATCCGCGTGGTGCCGATCGACGACCGAGGCGACGTGATCCTCGAGGCGTACGCGAAGCTCCTCTCGCCGCTCACGAAGGTGGTGTCGATCTCCCACGCCTCGAACAGCCTGGGCACGATCCTGCCCGTGGAACTGATGACGGGGATGGCGAAGGCCCGCGGCGCCCGGGTACTCGTCGACGGGGCCCAGAGCGTGTCGCACTTCCCGGTCGACGTCCGGCGGATCGGCTGCGACTTTTACGTCTTTTCCGGACACAAGATCTTCGGACCCACCGGCATCGGCGCCGTGTACATGACGAAGGAAGCCCAAGAGACGCTCCCGCCGTGGCAGGGCGGCGGCAACATGATCAAGGACGTCACCTTCGCCCGCACGACCTACGCCCCGCCGCCGGCAAAGTTCGAGGCGGGCACGCCGAACATCGCCGACGCGATCGGCCTCGGTGCCGCGCGCGACTACGTCACGGCCCTCGGCCGCGAGCGGATCGCCGCCTACGAGCACGAACTCCTGCACGAGGCCACCGGCCGGCTCACGTCGGTCGACGGCCTGCGGCTGATCGGCACGGCGCGGGAGAAGGTGGGCGTGCTCTCGTTCGTGATCGACGGCCTGGATCCGATCGAGATCGGCACGGCGCTCGATTGCGAGGGGATCGCGGTCCGGGCCGGGCATCACTGCGCCCAGCCGTCGCTGCGTCGCTATGGCCTCGAAGCCACGGTGCGGCCCTCTCTCGCGTTCTCCAACACCCGCTCGGAGGTCGACAGGCTCGTCGAGGTCTTGCAGGGGCTGCGCTAGCGATCGCCTCGCCGTCATCGACGGCTCCCGCCGGTTCTATTCGGTAAGGCGAGCGACGCCGCGTTGGACAGGGATTCATTGCTCACCCTGCCTCCGCCAGTTTCGCCCGTCCCGTCGGGCCGCATTCACGCGCTCGGACCATCGCGGTGCCGTGGTCCGTGCCGCGATCCACGGCTCGGCGCACGCGGCTGACGCGGCCGAGCGAGTCATCCCGGCGATCACGTCGGACGCCACGAGCGTCGACCTGGCTGCCGGCGGCGGGCGGAGCCGGACGTGCGGCATGGTGGGGGTGGGGGCTGGAGCGATTCGCCCCACCCCCCCTTTCAACTGGAGCGATTCGCCCCACCCCCGACGCCTCACCTGGGGCGATTCGCCCCAGTCGCCCTCCTGGCTCAGGGAAGCCGCCATACCCCGCGGACCCCATTTGACGGCGTAAAACCGAGTTTTGTGACTTTTTTTGTGTCACCGGGGGACTTGTGGCACGGAGTGTGCATCAGGAGGTCGGTGTCTCAAGGCACGTCCGTCCACGCAAAAGGAGACCGCTCGTGAACCACGTCCATCCGGTCAGCACTGGCCGAGCAGGTGGTGCCTGCTGGGCGCTCACGCAGGTCGATGTCCTGCTGTGTGCCCTGCCGATTGCCGTGTTCCTGTCGATCGTCTCCCTGGTCTGAGTTCGCCCGTTGTTCCCGTTCCCCGAAAGTGAAGGAGTCTCGTGATGCTCTCGCCGTTCGTCGGCCCGCACTCGCGTCCCGTCCGCATGCTCTCGTCGCTCGTCGTCGGCAGCGTGATGGCCGTCCTCACGATCGCGCTGGTCGTCGCGGGGTGAGGGTGTCGTCTGGGCTCGGTCGTCGGTCATCCGTTCCATCTCCATCCAATCCGTCTCCATCCAATCAGGTGTGCTCGTGAATCGTCTGCTTCGCTTCGCCCGAACCTGGGCTGCCTTCGCGGTTGTCGGTGCCTCCACCGTCGGCGTCCACGCCGGCGACACGCGGCTGGGCGGGGATGAGTTCGGCGGAGCCGGAATCGTCGACGGGCTGGCCCTCGGCTCCCACCACGACCCGCTCTCGACCGAGCAGGTCCGGAACACGGAGTTCAAGCCGGCCGCCTATTCGATCGACATCCAGCCGCGGCTCTCGATGCCGGCGGTCGATCGCTCCCAGTCGCTCGTTCTCGGCGACCAGTTCCCGAACACGAAGATGATCATGCCGCTGCTCGTCAGCGACATGGATCTCAAATCGACCGTGAGTGCCCCGACGTCCGCCCGGTCCGTCGGTGCCCGTCCGTCCCTCCCGATGCTGCAGGCCGCGTCGCGACCTGCAGCCCGCTGAGCACGCATTCCGTTACCCGTTTTCACCAGTTTCCCTTGAGATCCACCACGAAGTTCACACCATGAACGCTTTCCACGGTGCAGGTTCTCTGCGATCGATGGGCATCAACGAGATCATCGTCGTCGACGCCACCTGCGATCGGTACGGTGATTTCGTCCAGGCCGCCCAGGCCGGCGAGGTGGGCCTGCACTTCTGCGTCGACGGCCGTTCGGCCGTGCGGCTGGCCCGTCGGTTCCGCGCCGACGCCTGGCTCGTCGCCGCCGAACTGCCCGACATGTCGGGCTTCGACCTGCTGGACATGCTCTCCCCGCACGTGCTGCAAGGAGACGTCGATCCGCTGCTGGGAGGTGCCAGCATCTCGCTCGACCGCGTGGGTCACGGCAGGCATGCCGGCATCTTCATCGTGTCCGACTCGTATCGGCTCGAGGACGAGCAGCGGGCCCTGGCCTCCGGCGTGGCCGGCTACCTCGTTCGCCCGATCACGCTCGACGTGGTCCGGGCCACCCGGACCCCCGCGGAGCCTGCGGTCACCGTCTAACTTGCCTGGGCGATTCATGCTGACCGTTCTCCAGCGAAACCGTTCGGTCCGGTGATCCGCCCAATGACGAGGCCAATGACGAGGCCAATGACGAGGAAGCCGCCAGTCATGCCCCCCACGGGAACGGGTATGCCGGGAGGATACCGACCCCGTCCGGACAGTCAAATATCGGGTTGCCCGCTCACGTTGCCGGCTCGATTCGTCTGCCGGCGTTGGATTCGCCTGATCGCCGGCGACGCTCGTCAGGCCAGACGGCGGATGAGCCACCAGCCGACGGCGAGCTGCGCTACCAGCGCGAGGAGTCCCGACTGCGGGCTGCCGGTCGCCAACTGCAGCCCGCCGTATGCCAGGCTCGCCGCAAAGCCGGCCAGCTTCGTGCCCACCTGCAGGAGCCCGAACGACACGCCTGCGTGGCCCGCCGGAGCCCGCACGGCCACGGCCGCGCGAAGGAGACTCTGGATGCCACCGAGCACGAGGGCCAACAACACGGCGAGGCCGTAGAGCTGCCGCGTCGACTCCACGAACCATGCCAGCACCAGCACGCCGATCCAGCCGCCGAAGCAGAGCACCGTCGCCGGCCTCCTGCCGAATCGCGCGGACAGCCAGCCGACGGCGATCGCACCGGGCAGGGCCACCACCTGCACGAGCAGCACGAGCCTCACGAGCGCGGGGCCGTCGAGGTCGAACCGCTGCAGCGCGAGGCTCGAGAATTGGGCGATCGCCGTCTGCACGCCGCCGAGGGCCAGCATCGCCCCGCCGAGAACCGCGGCGAACCCGCGATCCGCGGAGCCGGGCGCCGAGTGCCACAGGCTGGCGGCGAATGCGCCGACGTCGTGGCCGGTGGTCTCGCCGGACACCGCGCCGGCGTGGGAGTCGAAGCGGATGATCGCCGCCGGCACGGAGAAGACGAGCCACCATGCGGCGGTGGCCGCGAAGGCCAGCCGCAGGCCGCCCGCGAGATCGAGGCCGAAGCGGGCGTGGGCGGTGACGAGCGCCGTGCCGATCACCAGCGCGATCGCCCCCCCCGCGTAGCCGGCGGCGAAGCCGAAGGCGGAGAGACGATCGGCATCCCCGTCGCCGGCGACGCGGCGGAGCAGGCTGCCGATGAACACCTGCGCGACGTCGAACCCCACGGATGCCGCGACGACCGCGGCCAGGACGACGACCCGCGCCTGGGGAGGCGTTGCGGCCAGGGCCACGAAGCCTCCCGCGCCGATGCACGTGGCGATGATCAGGGCCCGCTGGTGACCGTCGTGGCGATCGGCCCAGGCGGCGGCCCACGGCACCACCACGGCGGAGACGAGCATCGCCGCCGCCAGCGTCCAGGCCCAGAGCACGCCCGCCGCCACCCCCCAGCCTCCGGCGGCGAACACCAGTTTTTCGAAGTAGGCCACGACGAGCGTGATCAGCACGGTCGAGAACGCACTCCCCGCCCAATCGAGCAGGATCCAGGCCGTGCGGACGAGCCGCTCGTGACGCGACGACGGCGGCGGCTGACGCGTCATGCCGAACCAGCCCGCGGGGGTCGAGGGGAGAAAGCGCGTTCGTCACGACGCTTCGAAGGCAGCAGCATACATGGCCTCGCGGCGGCGGCCGGAGCGGCGAGGCTGGACGGCGGGCTCGGTGGAGCGACT
>VGYR01000241.1 GCA_016872925.1 Planctomycetota bacterium | reverse complement strand
GCACGATGCCGTACTGCACGACGCGACCGTCGGCCGCGACGAGCAGGATCTCGCGGCAGTACCAGCCCGCCACGTCCCGCTCCGCCTCCACGTCCCGCTCCGCCGCCATGTCCCGCTCCGCCGCCACGTCCCGCTCCGCCGCCACGTCCCGCTCCGCCGCCATGTCCCGCTCGGCCGCGACCCGCAGCGCGACCGGACCGTACCGCCGCTCCATCGCCACCGTCATGTGGCCATGGTGTGCCAACAGCTCTCGATCGCCGTCCGGGACCCGCGTCGGGGGAACCGCCGTGCAGGATCCGAACTCGGCGTCCGTCGATGCGAAGATCCGCGTCAGGGAGTGGGCCCGCTCCACGGGGCTCGACGGCCGCGGCACATGCCCGCCGGGGCTCATCGCCCTGCGGACGATCCCGCCGGCACCGCGAGGTCCAGCAGAAACTCCAGCACCTCGCGGAGCCGCCGCATGCGGCACGCCGACACCGCCTCGGCGGCGAGCCGCCGCTGGTCGGCGGCAAGGGCCAACGCCCGATCGACGACCCTCGCCTTCTCGTAGAGCCGCCTCGCCTCCGCGACGGCCGACGCGACATCTGCCGTTCCCGAGCGGGCCACGGCCGCGAGCCCGACGAGCCGCGCCCGGTCGACCGCCGGAAGCGTTTCCATCGCGAGCGCCCAGAGCACGGTCGGGCGACCGCCGATCAGGTCGCCCGCGGCCCGCCGATCGTTTTCGAGATCGCCCGCCCAATCCTTGAGGTCGTTGAGGACCTGAAAACCCGTCCCGACGTGCCGCGCGTACCGCCCCAGCGGTGCCGCCGTGCGGGGATCGCCCCCCGCCAGACGCACGCCCAACGCCACGGCCGCCTCGAACGCGGGCGACGTCTTGAGACCATAGATTTCCAGGGCCTCGTGCGGCGACAGCCGCTCGATGTCGCCCCCACGGCCCGCCCCGTCGCGCCACCAGAGTTCGGCACCCTGGCCCTTGGCGAGCCGCACGTGGGCGTCGGCCAGAATCGCCACGGCATCGCGGATCGCGGTGGCATCGAGCCCGGGCAGCCCCGCCATGATCCGGTAGCCGAGCCCGAGCAGGTAGTCGCCCGCATTCAGGGCCGAGGCGACGCCCACCTCCTCGTGGAGTGTGGCCCGTCCATACCGCGCGGCGTCGCCGTCCTCGATGTCGTCGTGCACCAACGACGCCTTGTGGAAGATCTCGATCGCGACCGCAGCGGCCTTGGCCGACGGCCGCGTCGCGGCGGGATCGGAGACGAGCCCTACCGCGGGCCTGCCAGCGGCGTCCGCGAGATCGGCGGTCACGGCATCGAAGGCTGCCAGCGTCACGAACGGGCGGAGAAACTTCCCGCCCCGGGCGAGAAAATCGACCGACATCCCGGCCGCCGCCTCGAGCGGAGCCCATCCCCCGCCGGCGTCGACGCCCCCCACGCCGTCCTGCAGCCCATGGTCCACGAGCAGCCGCGTGATCGCGGCCGGCTCGAACATCCCCGCTGCTTCGCGGAGCAGGGGCAGGTAGTCCCCGACCGGCGCGGCATCGCCGCCGGCGACACCCAGCAGCCGAAGCACCCATTCCACGTCGAGGGCTGCGGCCGCGAGCGACTCGGCACAGCCCCCGGAGCGGGCTTCGCCGGAATCCGCGTAGGGAACTGCCGCGATCGGCAGGGCGAACGCCGGAAGCATGGCGAAGGCCCGCTCGAGATCCGCCAGCCGCGCGACGCCCAGCACTCCGTCGTACTGCCCGGTCAACAGCGATCCGATCGCCGCGACGCCGGTCGACGTCGGCTCGACGACCCAGCCGTGATCCCGCGCGGCGGCCCAGATCGTGGCGATGCCGCAGGAAGGCCCGCATACCTTCGGAACCCCGGGGGAGCCGCCCGCCTCGGGAGCTACAGGGCAGTCCGGCAGGAGCACGAGCCGGCGGCCAGACGGAATGGAGCCGAGCCGATCCCGCCAATGCTCGGAGACGAGCGCCACCATCGTCCAACCGACGGCATCCACCCCGGCTCCGGCACGCCGCACGATCCGTTCCGCCTGGTCTCGCAGCCCGGCGGGCGTGCGGATCGCAGGCGGAATGCCTTCGGCTCGCCACGACGCGACGCAGTCGGACACCATCGCGCGGAGCCGGTCACGAAGCTGCTTGGTCGAGGGGCAGGAGTTCACGGACGCCCCTCCGGAAGGAACCGGAGCAACGGATCCTGCTCGGGGGGCGAACTCGGCGACGGAACGATGCACGAGAGGCCTCGTGGGGAGGGCCGGACGCGATGCAAAACTGTTAGCGCAACCGGAGGATCGCCCCCTCGCTAACCGTCGACGCCGGCGGCGGGGCTCGACCCCGGGAGAAAGCCTAGGGGGGGCCGCCGACGGTGTCGAGGGTCGTCAGCCGGCGCCTCCCCCCTCGGCGGCCGGGATGGGGCCGAAAAACGAGGGCAGCAGCGAGTCGACGCACAGCAGGCCGGCGCGGGACAATCGCGGCTCGGGATCGAGACGATCCACCCAGCCCTTCGCGGCAAACCGCTCCCAGACCGGCCGCCAGGCGGCCAGCGGGTCGATGCCGAACTTGGCGGTCAGCCGCTGCCTGTCGACCCATCCCCGCTTGAGACCGAGCACCAGTTCCCGCACGCAGAGTTCCTGCCGCGACGGTCTCAGGCCGCGATGGATCGGCAGCCGGCCCGCATCCACCGCCGCGAGGTATGGATCCCAATGCGGCTCGTTCTGGTAATGGACTCCCGAGAGGTGGCCGAAGCTCGCCACGCCCAAGGCCACGAGGTCGGCGCCCTCCCAGAGCATGTCGCGGTATCGGAACTGCACCCGCGCCGGATCCCGGACGAGCGTGTAGCCGCTCGACACGGCGTACCCGAGGCTGCCGAAGGCGTCGAACGCCTCGCCCACCCAGCGTCGCTTCGTCGCCCAGTCGGCCACCGGGACGTCGCTGCCGCTTCCTTTCGCGTCTTTCACGAACACGGTGTTGAGCGGCAGCTCCATCTGATAGATGGTCACGCTGTCGGGCCGCAGGGCGAGCGTCTGCTCGACGGTGGACCGCCACGAGGCGTCGGTCTCGCCCACCATGCCCGCGATCAGGTCGACGTTGGTGCTCGGAAAGCCGGCGGCGGCGATCCAGTCCCAGGCCCGGAGGATCTCGGCCGAGAGGTGGGCACGACCGTTGGCCTCGAGGATCGCATCGGAGAAGTTCTCCACGCCCAGCGAGATCCGGGTCATGCCCAGCGCCTTGAGCGCCTTCACCTTGGGCTCCGAGAGCGTGCCCGGCTCGCACTCGAAGGTCACCTCCTCGGCCGCGTCCCAGCCGAAGCTGGCCCGGATCCCGTCGACCAGCCGCTCGAGTTGCTTGACCGACAGAAACGACGGCGTGCCGCCGCCGAAGTAGACGTACTTCAGGGGCCTGCCGACGACCGCGGGCCGGGCTGCGGCAAGTTTCGCCTCGCGGGCCAACGCCAGCGAATACCGCTCGACGTCGGCGGCCGCGACGTCGGTGTAGACGCGGAAGTAGCAGAACTTGCACCGCTTGCGGCAGAAGGGCACGTGCAGGTAGAGGCCCAGCGGCACGTCGGTCGGGGGCGCGTCGAAGGCGGCGGCCACGGTGGCGGCCGCGTCCTCGCGCCACTGTGAAAACGGCGGATAGTTGGCGACGAAGTAGCTGCCGGGCTCGGTGGCGTCGCTCATGTCGCTCGCCGCACGGAGGATCGGTGCCGTTGCCGGCCCTGGGAACGCTCGGCTCCGCGGCTCACAGCCCCCTCGCGGCCAGCAGGTCGGCGAAGTCGCGGACGTGGTAGGAGATCCTCGCCTTGTCGAGCACCCGGCACAGCGCCCGGACCGCGATGCCCATCCCGTCGGGCCCGCTCGTGCCGCCGAACTGCCCGCCGCCCCGGACGTGGGGCTCGAGATCCACGAACACCCCCGGGATGCCGCGGCGGGAGAGCCGCTTCGCCAGCGCCGGCAGCATGCCCCGCAGGTCGGCGAGGATCCTGGCGTGGCCGCCGGCGCCGATGTCGGCGGGCACGAAGTGGGCCAGCGCATCCTCCTCGACGTGCCGGCCGCGGGCCGCCGACTTCACCGGCCGGTAGTCCTTCACGTGCACCCAGCCGAGGCCGGGCTTCATGGCCTCCCACTGCTTCCAGACCTCGGCGGTGGAAAAGCCCTGGACGACGAGGTTCGCGGCGTCGAACACGAGCACCAGGCCAGGATGGTTGACGCGGCGGTGGATTTCGGCGAGCAACTGCCCGGTGCGCCCCACCAGGTTGGCCTCCACCTCCAGGCCGAACGTGAGGTCGGAACGGTGGCACGCCTCAGCGATCCTCCCGATCCTCTCGGCGGCCTCCTCGAGGTGATCTCGAGGGTCGGACCCCTTGGGCGGATAGAACGAGAAGCCGCGGATGAGCTTGGTCTCGAAGGCGTGGGCCAGTTCGCAGGCCTTGGCCACGTCCTTGGCGAGATACTGCTTGAACGGCACGTAGGCGTTCTTCGTGCCGTCCTCCCGGTCGACGAGCTTGACCTTCCCGATCGGGGAGGCGATCGAGGCCACGTTGAGGCCGTACTCGTCCTCGAGGTGACGGATCTTCTGGATCTCCCCCAGCGAGAGCTTCATCACGTTCTTCGGCCCCTTGCCGACGTCGATGAACCGCAGGCTGTAGTACTCCAGCCCCAGCGCGGCCAGGGCCGAGAACTGCTCGACGGCGGTGAGGTGGAAGGCCGCCTCGTCGGCGAGGGCGGAGAGCAGGACGGCGGGCTCGGGCACGGGAGGTTCCTCGGGAGGGCGGGGGTCAGGTCGGGCCGGAGAGGTGCTCCCCCGAGGGGTGCGACACCACCACCCGCGAGCTGATGCCGCCCCGGGGAGTGAAGGTTGCCACGAGCGTGATCCGGCGGGGCTGGAGCACGGCCACGAGGTCGTCGAGAATGCGGTTGGTCACGTTCTCGTAGAAGATGCCTTCGTGGCGGAAGGCCTGCAGGTAGAACTTGAGGCTCTTGAGCTCGACGCAGGTCGCCTCCGGCACGTACCGGAAGGTGAGCGTGCCGAAGTCGGGCTGGCCCGTCTTCGGACAGACCGACGTGAACTCGGGGCAGACGATCTCGATGAGGTAGTCGCGGCCCGGGAACTGGTTGGCAAACGTCTCGAGCTGGGCGCGGGACGGACGGGATTCTGGATGGGTCGTCATGATGGATGAGTGTGCCATGGAAAACGTCGACGCGATAGCGGCTCCGCCGCGGGCGGGGCAGGGGGGCGGCCCGCGACGCGCCGTCGTGCTGCTCTCGGGCGGTCTCGACTCCGCGACGGCCGCCGCGTGGGCGGCGGCCCGAGGGCTGGAACTGTCGGCCCTGTCGATCGACTACGGCCAGCGGCACCGGGTGGAGCTCGATGCCGCCCGCGACGTGGCCCGGGCCCTGCGCATCGCCGACCACGTGGTCACGCGGGTCGACCTGACGGCCTTCGGCGGCAGCGCGCTGACCGACGCCGCGATCGCGGTGCCCCACGGCCGCAGCGCCGCGGAGATCGGCCACGGCATTCCGGTCACCTACGTGCCGGCGCGGAACACGGTGTTTCTGGCGCTGGCCCTGGCGATGGCGGAGGCCCGGGCCGCCGACGCGATCGTGCTCGGCATCAACGCCGTCGACTACAGCGGCTACCCCGACTGCCGGCCGGAGTATCTCGACGCCTTCGCCCGGATGGCGACCCTGGCGACCAAGGCGGGCGTCGAGGGGCGGCCGCTGGAGTTCCTCGCGCCCCTGGTCGACCTCAGCAAGGAGGCGATCATCCGCCTCGGCCTGTCGCTCGGCCTCGACTACGGCCTGACCACGAGCTGCTACGACCCGGCGGCGGGGCGGCCGTGCGGCGAATGCGACTCCTGCCGCATCCGCGCCGCCGGCTTCGCGGCGGCCGGCGCCGCGGACCCGCGGCTCGATCCGACGCGCTGGCGGTGAGGAGTCGCGGACGATGCGCATCGCGGAAATCTACGCGTCACTCCAGGGGGAGGGACTGCTCGCCGGCATGCCGAGCACGTTCGTGCGCACCAGCGGCTGCAACCTGCGCTGCGTCTGGTGCGACACGCCGTTCACGTCGTGGCGGCCGGAAGGGGGCGAACTGCCGGTGGCCGACGTGCTGGCGGCCGTCGAGCGGCTCGAGCCCCGGCACGTCGTCGTGACCGGGGGCGAACCGTTGCTGCTCGCCGACGTCGCCGACCTCTGCCGGGAGCTGCGTCGCGGCGGCCGCCACGTCACGGTCGAGACGGCCGGCACCGTCCTGCCGTTTCCCGCGGACGGCCTCTTCGACCTGGTGTCGATCAGCCCCAAGCTCGCGTCGTCGACGCCGCCGCAGGACACGCCGGGCCGCTGGGCAACGCGGCACGAAGCGGCACGGCGGCGGGACGACGTGATTCGCCGGCTCGCGGGCGCGGCGCCGCACCAGCTGAAGTTCGTGGTCGAGACCCCCGCGGACCTCGACGAGGCCCTCCGCTGGCTCGAGGAACTGGGTGACTGGGTCGACCGCGACCGCGTGTTCCTGATGCCTCAGGCGCGGACGGAGGAGGAGCTCGCTCCGCGGACGGCCTGGCTCGCCGACGAGTGCCGCCGGCTCGGCCTCCGGCTGGCGCGGCGGTACCACATCGAGTGGTTCGGGGGGCGCCGCGGCACGTAGGCTCGCGGGGGACGGTTCGCGGCGTCGCTCCGCGGCTCGGGGCCGCCCGTGCCTGGTCGAAGCGCGGGTTTTCAACCCGTGCCTGCGTTCGACTTTTGCAGTTTTTGAGTGCCGATTTCTGGGCTGAAACTGCCCTCTGAAAAGCGGCGAGCCTCCTTCAAAGTGCGTGGACTTCACACCATTCACTTTGAGCAAGGAGGCTCGCCGCGAATCTTGTACCTGGATTCATCGTGTTGCTGCAAGCGCTGGCTCCGACGATGACAACACCCACGTTCGAGAGCTTCGTGACGGTCGTGACGAGATGGGTGTTCTCGGGGCGTGGCACGATCACCCGCTCGATTCTTTCGGCGGGCGGCTTGGCCACGAAGCACTTCTCTTCCTACCACCGGCTGTTCAGTGCCGCCCAGTGGTCGCTCGACGCAGTCGG
>VGYR01000240.1 GCA_016872925.1 Planctomycetota bacterium | reverse complement strand
CAGGCCGATCAGCCGTTTGCCATCTGGGTGCGAGACCGCTTCCCGTCGCAACTCCGCGTCCACTTGGCGGCGACCAACATCCGCGACGTCGTCCACAAGCGGCTCCTCCAGAAGACGCCGGCCGCGACGCGACAACTGACCGATCTGTTCGAGCGGCACCGAGCCGACCTCAAGCTCTACGCCTACGGCTGCGACAATGTCACCAGCGAGGAGTTCGTTGAGATTTACCCGATGCTTCCGGGACAAATCGAGCTCATCCTCCAGATCACCACGGCCCTCCGCACCCGCTCGACGCGGTCGCAGGGCGACGACCACGCGATTCGCGGTCTGCTCCAACTCCTGGGCGAGCTGTTTCGCGATCAGAAGCTCGCCGAGAAGCCGGTCGGCTCGCTGGTCACGCTCGACGCGGTCTACGAGGTGCAGCACACGGCCCTCGACTCCGACGTCCAGAACTCCATGGCTCGGATTCTGGCCCAATGCACGGCCGACGAAGACGCCCTGCTCGTCCGGGCCGCCAAGGCCGTCGCGATGCTCGAGCTGATCCAGGACAGCGTTCCCACCGATGCCAAGCTCGTCGCCCAGTGCCTCTACGACCGCGTCGATCTCGGCAACAACACCGGGGCCGTCACGGCCGCTCTCGAGGAACTCCGCCGCCGCAACCTCATCACCTACTCGCAGAAGGAGGGCTACAAAATCCAGTCCTCCGCGGGCGAGGAGTGGGAGCGGGAGCGTCGCGATATTGGTGCTCCCCGGGAGACGATCTCCGAGATGGTGCAGGAGGCGCTCAAGGTGCAGCTCGCGGAGCCCGATCGCCCCCGGCTGCACGGCCGGCCCTTTCCCCTCGAAGGCATGTTCTCTGACGGCCGCCGGGCCGACGACGTCACGCTTGTGGATGCCCGCGACGACGCCTCGGTGGTGATCGACTACCGGTATCTGCCCAAGGACGACCGCAGCGATGCCGCCTGGATTCGCCGCAGCAGCGAAACAGTCCTCCAGGATCGCCTCGTCTGGGTCTGCGGCGACACCGACCAGGTCGAGCATCTGGCCCGCGATCTTGCCCGTTCCCGCGGCATGGTGGCCCGCTACGAGCCCCGTATGGAATCCCTCGCAGTCGCCCGTCGCGTGCTCGTCACCCAGGAGAAGGCCCGCAGCGAGGAGCTCGAGCGGGAGTTTCGCGCGGCGGTGAACTCGGCCTGGATGGCAGGGCGGATGTATTTCCGGGGCCGAGGCATCACCCCGGGCGACCACGGGGCCGCCCCCTCGACGGCGATCC
This sequence comes from Planctomycetota bacterium, assembly GCA_016872925.1. Lineage (GTDB taxonomy): Bacteria > Planctomycetota > Planctomycetia > Pirellulales > UBA1268 > QWPN01. The sequence continues at coordinate 5,805 of VGYR01000240.1, read as the reverse complement.
ATTCGGCGGCGGCCCGCATCCTCTCCGACCTGTTCCCGCACTTCGTCGCCACCCAGGTCACACCTGCCGAACTGCTCCAACTCTTGGCCCCGGAACTCGCCGGGCCCTCGCCCAAGTTTCTCACCGACGACCTCGGAATCCTCGACCTCGACGGCGGGCGGTTCGTGCCCGCCTGCACGGGCGTCGTGCCGACTCGGGTTCGTGATCACATCATCGCGGAAGGGGGTGTGGGTGGCACCGCTCTTCTGGCCCACTTTGGGCGGCCTCCCTACGGATACACGGCGAATGTCGTGAAGGCCTGCGTGGCCGGGCTGCTGCGGGCCTCGCGGATTCGCGTCCAGCCCGAGGGCGGTGCCGAGATCACCGGCTTCCGCGACGCCGGCGTCCGCGATCTCTTCGAGAAAGACCAGGTCTTCCGGCGGGCCGTCATCTTCCCAGCCGGTGACGATGACATCGGCGTTCCTGCCAGGAATCGCATCTGCCGGTTCTTCGAGGAACGGCTGGGCCACCACCTGCCCGAACGTGAGAACACGGCGATTGCCGACGCCGTGATGACCACGTTCCTGCCGCTGGCCGAGCAACTACGAAGCGTTCAGACCCGGCTTAACCAGTTGCCGGGATCGCCCCGTGGGCCAGAGGTGTTTGACAAACTGACTGAAGCCCTGGAACGGTGCATCGGCAGCGGCCGCCAGACCAATCCGGCCGTCAAACTCGTCAAGAAATACCTCGACACGCTTCAAGAGGGCGTGCCGCGGGTGCAGACCTTCGACGCCGAGCTGACCCCCGAGGTGATCACGGCGGTGCGGGATGCCCGGCAGACCGTCGATCACCAAGCAGCCCAACTGGCCGAGGCGGGGATCAACGCCACGAACGTCGAGACGGCGGCCCAGCGGGTGGCCGCGCAACTGGCCACGGAGCATCCCTGGCGGGAGATCGCCGCGCTCGCCGACGACCTCGCCGCCATCCGCACGGCCTACGCCGCCGAGCGCAAGCGGCTGATCGAGTCGCAGGAGCAGGCCACCGAGCATGCCCGACGGGCGGTGAAGCGGCGGGACGGATTCAGCACGCTGACGGCGGAGCAGGCCCACGAAGTCTTGCGGCCCTTCGCCGCGGTCGTGGCCGACACCTCGCCGGAAGCAATCGCCCCGACCCTCGGCGCCCTCCAGGATGCTTTCGACGTTCGGCTCCGTCGGGCTCTGGAAGATGCCAACGCCACCCTCGACGGGATTCTCAGCGCCGGCCCCCGGCCAATGATCCGGGCGGTCGATCTGCGGCTGGGCAACCGGGAGCTCACGACCGAGGCCGACGTCGACGCCCTGCTGGCGGAGATTCGGGAGGAACTTTTGGCCCAGATCCGAGCCGGAAGCCGGGTCCGAATCGTCTAAAACGCGTCGTAAGCCTATTGATACAAGGCGGTTTCGCGTTTCGCGAAACACGAAACTAGACTGCTGGCATGCAACTCAAACCCCATGATCTCGTAGCCGCTCTCAAGCTCGCGATCCAGCCTGGGCTCACGTACCCGCAGCTGTCCAAGGCGCTCGGCCTCAGCCTCTCAGAGACCCACGGTGCCGTGAAGCGAGCCAAGGCAGCAGGTCTGCTGCTCGCGGACCGCCAGCCGAATCGGCCTGCACTGACGGAGTTCGTGATTCACGGTGCTCGCTATGCATTCCCGCCCGTGCGTGGCGGCATGACGCGAGGGATGCCGACGGCCCATGCGGCACCGCCGCTGCTGGAGCAGATCGTTCAGGACAACGAGCCTGTGCCGGTGTGGCCCGACTCAGAGGGCGAGGCGCGAGGCGTTTCGTTCAAGCCTCTCTACCGGTCGGTCCCCCGGGCAGCGCGGGCCGACGCGAAGCTCTACGAATGCCTGAGCCTGATCGACGCTCTCCGCGGAGGCCGCGCTCGCGAGCGGAATCTTGCCAAGGATCATCTCACGAGACTTCTCAATGGCTAGATCCGAGACACCCAACCTCACGATGCTTCGCGACGTGGCGAGGAGAGTCGAGCCGCTTCTCTCCCGCCTTGCCTTTCTGGGCGGGGTGGTGGTGGAGCTCCTCGTCACCGAGCCGACAGCCCGGCCCGGCCGTGCGACGAGTGACGTGGATGTTGTGATCGACATCCTTCACCTCGGGCAGTACGCAGAGACACTGCGCGAGGAACTGGTCGGGTTGGGCCTGGAGGAAGATACGCGAGAGGGCGCTCCGCGATGCCGGTGGCGATTCACCCACGCCCCCCGGCAGATCGTGGACATCATGCCGACGAAGGGCGACGCGCTCGGATTTTCGACGCAGTGGTACGCCGATGCCTTTCGTTCGGCCGAGCCATTTCAGCTACCGGGAGGGCCTGAGATTCGTCTGGTCACGCCGCCCTATTTTCTTGCCACGAAACTCACGGCATTTCACGACCGCGGCAGAAGGGATCCACTCACCAGCCACGATCTGGAAGACATCATCGCCGTCATCGACGGTCGCGAATCGCTCGTCCGTGAAATCCAGGCCGCTCCGCAAGATGTGCGGGCGTTTGTTGCCGCCGCGTGGCGGTCCTTCCTGAGTTCCGACAACGTGCCGGCGCTGCTCGCGGCTCATCTTGCCCCGGACGAAGCAAGCCAGGCCCGGGCCGGTGTCGTGCTATCGCGAGTCGAAGCCATGGCCCTCCTCGGCTAAGAACCCACGCAACTGGATCCGCCGCCATGCCCATGACCTCCGACGCCAAGCAGGCCCTCAAAGACACCGTGCGGTCGCTCCGCGCGCGACTCCTGGCCGACCTGCACGACGCCACCGAGTCAGTCTGGCAGATGGGCGTGCGAGCGCAGAATGCCGAACTCGATGAAGCCACACGGGCCACACGGGCCACGTTCGAAGCCTGGGCGGCGGAGCAGGTGCGGACGCAAGCCGCTCCGGCCACGCCCGCGCGGGCCAAGCGAGCCCGAGGCCGCAGTCGCGCCGCTGCCGATGGGGTCGACGCGACCGCCACCGAAGATGCCGCCGCCACGGCCACCGCCGCTCCTGCCCGCGTCCGACGAGCCGGAGCCGCCGCCCTGCGGACGGCCGACGACTTCCGACAGGAGGCTGAAAAACTCGCCGCGGCCACGCTCCTAAACCGCCTCGTGATGCTCAGGCTCCTCGAGGCCCCCGCCCCCGACGGCACGCCACCGATGCGATCTCCGGCCGTCGTCACCGGCGGCTGGGAGAGCCGCGGCTACCGCGACTTCCGCGAACTCGCCCCCGCCCTCGTCCGCGGCGACGCCACCGAAGGTTTTGGTTTTCTACTGCGGCTGGTCTACGCCGATCTCGCGATGGAACTGCCCGGCCTCTACGGCAACTCAGGCATCGCCGACCTCGTGCCGATCCCGCCAGCCACGCTGCGGCATGCGATCGAGGCCCTCGACGACCCGCGGCTGGCCTCCTGCTGGACAGACGACATGACACTCGGCTGGGTCTACCAGTATTGGAACGATCCCGAGCGCGAGGCCCTCGACGCCAAGATCAACGCCGGCGGCAAGATCGAGCCCCACGAGATCGCGAGCAAGACGCAGCTCTTCACCGAACGCTACATGGTGGATTGGCTCTTACAAAACAGCCTCGGGCCCATGTGGTTGGCGATCTGCAAGAAGCAAGGCTGGACGCCGGAGGTCGAGGCCGACGGGACGCTCGCCGCCCTCGAAGCCCGGCGGGTCGAGTGGCGGGCGAAGCGCGACTCGGGCGAAGTCTCGCTCACCGACTTGATGCCGCTGCACACCGACGCCGAACGCCGCTGGGCCTACTACGTGCCACAGCCGCTCTCCGACGACGCCGTTGCCAAGGCCTCCGAGAGCGTCCGCGATCTCAAGATCATCGACCCCGCCGTCGGCTCCGGGCATTTTCTGGTGGTCTGCGTCGGCCTGCTCTGGGCGATCTACCGCGAGGAGGCCCGCCATCGCGGTCTCGCCGACGATCCCGACTGGTCTGATAAGGCGATCGTCGAGCGGATTCTTTCCTACAACCTCCACGGCATCGACCTCGATCCCCGGGCTGTGCAGATCGCGGCGGCCGCACTCTGGCTTGCGGGCCGGCAGATCAGCCGCGAGGCCCGGCCGAGCCGGCTCAACCTCGTTGCCTCGAATCTGCGGCTCGCCAGTCTGCCTGACGACGACCCGTCGCTCGTCCGGCTCAAGGCCGAGGTCGAACGCGACATCGGCATGCCCGGGGACCTGATCGACTCGATCATCCAGAGCCTCCGCGGAGCCGACTCGCTCGGCAGCCTCCTGCGGATCGACCGGGCCGTGGACGAGGCGATTGCCCGGCACGAGAAGGCGATGGCGGAGCGGCCTACCGCCGTCCAAAAGGGGCTGTTTGGAGATGAACCGCAGCCGGCGAGGCAGGCGCGGATAGAGTTCGACGCGACGACGGCGCGGCGGTCGCTGCTCGACCGGCTGGAGTCGTTCCTCGGGCGGCACACAGGCAGCGACGATCTCGGTTTGCGTTTAGCGGGGGAACAGTTGGCGGCGGGCGTGCGGTTCGTGCGAGTGGTGCGCGAGGGGGCGTATGACCTGGTGGTCGCAAATCCGCCGTATCAAGACTCTTCGAACCTGGAACTCTCAGGAAGGCTCGACAACGCCTACGCGGAAGGCAAGCGGAATCTTTATTCGATGTTCCTACAGCGGGGCCTCGAACTCGTGCGCGACGGGGGGACATCCGCAATGCTCACAGTCCGTGACTGGATGTTTATCGATAGTTTTAAGACGCTTCGCCAAACGTTTCTGCGGACACACCGCCTGCAAGCGTTGGCGGACTATGATCGCGGCGCGTTCGAGGAACTGGCTGCAGGACCGGGCGGCATCGGGGTCTCAGCAACCGTGTGGTTGCGAAATGGATCCCCGCAGGATGTCGTCGCCCTCAGACCAAGCCCGTTGGGTTCCGTGATTCACGACTTGCCCGCCAAAGTGGCCGCTTCGCGCTGTCACGATAAGGTGTTTCGCTGTGACATGGCCGCACTCGAAGTTGTTCCGGATTGGCCGTTGGTCTACTGGTGGGGCCCTCGAATGCTCTCCGCATATTCAACTTGGCCTTTGTTGGAGAGCGTCAGTCCCGTAAGGCAGGGATTGGCGACATCTCGAAACGCTCGGTTTTTACGGCGGCCGCACGAGGTGTCGCGATCTTTCGTGTGGGCCAGCCAAGAGTGGGACCACACAGTGCCGCTTGCAATGATTCAGTGGGCACCTTTCGTTAAGGGAGGCGAAGGCCGCAAGTGGATTGAACCGTTGTGCGACATAATTAATTGGATCAACAACTCACTGGAACTTAAGGTCTTTGCGCAGTCCCTCTACGGCAGCTATACCCGCACAATAAAAAGCGAAGAGCGGTATTTCACTCGCGGCGTAGCGTTCACAAAAATCGGTTCCCACTTTGAAGGCCGTGTCTACCTTTACCGATCCGCGTTCGATGTTGCCGGGTCAAGCGTTTTCTCCACGAACCAGTGGGTGATCACCTGCCTGCTCAACTCCCATTTTGCAGGCGAAGTGCTGACGGGGCTAAATCCCACGGTTAATTTTCAGGTTGGGGATGTCAAGCGACTGCCCAGGGCCGGCGCGCACTCTGGGTAATCTGGGCTGGCGCGGCAAGCCCGTGTTTGCGATGATCGGCTTTGTCAGGATTTTTTGTCAAAGCCTTCGTTGGAGATACAGCTGTGCCAAAGGATACCGAAGCCGTTCTGGACATGGATGTCAAAGGCATTCTCGAGGAGTTTGCCCTCCTGCCGGACCCACGATCACACGTCAACCGCCTGCACCTTTTGAGCGACCTGGTGGTCATCTGCATCATGGCGGTC
>VGYR01000239.1 GCA_016872925.1 Planctomycetota bacterium | reverse complement strand
GAAAATCCGCCGAGCCGGAGGCAAAATGTCCTGCCGAGTTGAAGTCGTGTACAACGATTATTGAGCGTAAGCCCTTGCGGAGCATGGCGTTCCGATGGGGAGTCCTGGCGTCAACCGGACACTACTGCGATCTTGCGGCAATGCGCGATTCACCGCAGCGGCTGAAAGGATCCGGAGCAGGGCAGCCGTACCGCTTACGCGGTTACGCTTCCGGGCAGCCGGTGCGGCGAGACAATCCAAGAAGCCGCAATCGCGTGAGCGATGCGGGCCGGGCCCACTCAGCCCAGCTGGGCCAGGGCCTCGTCGGGGATGCTGAAGTTCGCCGACACGCTCTGGACGTCGTCGTGATCGTCGAGCCGCTCTACGAGGTCGAGCACCCGGCGGGCCGTGTCGACATCGTCAACATCGACGGTGTTGGTCGGAATCCTGACAATCTCGTTCGACTCGACCGTCAGGCCGGCCGTGGCGAGCGCGTCGACCACCGCTGCCATCACCGACGGTTCGCAGGTGACCTCCCAGCGGTCGCCCCCGAGCTTGACGTCGTCGGCCCCCGCCTCGAGCGCCACCTCCATCAGCCGGTCCTCGTCGCATGCTGCCTGCGGCAGCCGCACGAGCCCCTTCCGCTCGAAGAGGTAGGCCACGCAGCCGGTCCCCCCGAGCTTGCCGCCGCACAGCTCGAAGATCTTGCGGATCTCGGGGGCCGTGCGGTTCTTGTTGTCGGTGAGGATCTCGCAGAGCACCGCCACGCCGCCGGCGCCGTAGCCCTCGTAGAGCGACTCCTCGAGGTCGCCCCCCTTAAGCTCGCCCGTGCCGGTCCGGATCGCCCGCTGGATGTTGTCCTTGGGCATGCTCACGGCCTTCGCCGCGTCGATCGCGTAGCGGAGGCGGAGGTTGGCGTCGGGGTCGCCGCCGCCGTGCTTGGCCGCGACGATGATCGCCTTGGCGAGCTTGCTCCAGAGCTTGCCCCGCTTGGCGTCGATCAGCGATTTCTTGCGGGCGATGTTCGCCCAGTGGGAATGACCGGCCACGCTCGTTTCTCCCTCGCGCCTGCCCCGTGCCCCCGCCGCCCGCTATCGCGGCTTCTGCTTGCCCAACTCCGCCGCGTGACGGCTTCCCTTCGGATCCGGTTTCTTCGCGGCGGGCTTGGCGGCCGGCTTCGCGGGAGGCGCGGGCTTCTTCGCCACCGGCTTGGGCTGGGGCTTCGCCGGCTCCGGCGGGGGCGCCAGCTGGGGCTTGATCGTCAGCGGCTTGCCGACGTTCGGCTTGACCACGAACGGCTTCGGCCCGGGCTTGCCCGACTTGCCGTCGCCAGCCTTCTTCGGCCCGGAGCCGGCCGGGGGCATCGGCGTCTTGCCGGCCGGGCGGGCGGCCGCCTGGGGACCAGCCGGCCGGAGTTCCTCGGCGGCGTTCCGCGCGGCCTCCGCAGCCTTGAGGCTCTCCTTGTCGGTGCCGGGAGGGGGCGGCGTCGGCGCCGGCAGCGGCTCGCCCCGCTTCGGCAGCCGATCCTTCAGCGCGGCCGGGTTCACCGCCTGGATGACCTTCCGCACCGTCGCGCCGTGGAGGTTCGTGAGCACCTCGATGCCGAACTGGTGCAGCAGCGAACTGAACTCGATGCCCGACTTCTTGCCGATGATCCGCTCCAGGCCGGCCACCTTGCCGGCGTCGTATTCGGCCCGCGTCGTCAGCCCGCAGACGAACAGCGCCGCGACGGCCCCCTTGTCGAGCGGGATCAGGTGCCCGTCGAGCGCCGTCGAGGCCACGTGGGCCACGACGAACGACGGCACGCCATGCAGGCCCTCGAGAACCTTCAGGCCATGGGCCAGCGAATGCTTCTTCGCGTGATCCAGCGAGAACGCGTAGGTCGACTCGAACACGCTCTGCAGCACGCGACGCAGCGACAGGGCCGCATGGGACGGATCGGGGAGATCGTGGAGGATCTCGGCCAGTTCGGCCACGGTGGTGACGCGGATCTCGTTGTAATCGAACGCCGCCTCCCGCAACCGTGCGAACGCCTTCTCCGCCACGTCATACGGGGCGTTCTCCAGGCAGCAGGCCACCAGCGCCTGGTCGAGCAGGTCCCGGTTGGTGTCGAAGGCCACCGGCTTGTAGGCCGCCTTGAGCGCCTTGTGGAGCTTCGGGACCAGCTGCCCGCGGGGGGGCACCTTCTCCGGCGGGAGTTTTGGCGGCTCGACCTTCACCACGGGCGCCGGCTTGCCCGCGGCCACGGCCTTTGCCGCCGGCTTCGGCGCGACCGGCTTCGCGGATGGCTTGCCCTGCGGGGGCTTCGCCTTGACGGCGGGCTTCTTCGGGGCGGGGGCGGGCTTCTTGCCGGCGGGGCGCTTGGCTGCGGTCATGCGTCGTCCTGAAGGGACTCCTCGCGGGAGTCGGCGGGGAGGGAAGCGTCTGTCTCGTCGTCGGCGGGTGGCTCGGGCGGCAGCACGTCGTGGAGCATGCGGGCGATTTCGAGCGACTTCTTCACCCCGCCGTCGAGTTCGAACCGCAGCCGCGGGGTGTAGCGGGTCTCGATCCGGTCGGCGATCCGCGACTGGAGGAATCCCGCCGACCGGGCCAGCCCCTGCAGCGCCAGTTTCTCCTTGGCGGGGCCCCCCATGATCGACACGTGGACCACGGCCGACCGCATGTCGGGGGCCATCTCCACGCCCGTCACCGTCACGTCGCGGACCCGCGGGTCGCGGACCTCGGTGAGGATGGCCATGCTGACCACCTCGCGGACCGCCTCGGCCGCCTTCAACAGTCGTCGAGTGCTCACGAGAGCGTCCGCGCGACTTCCTCGACCCGATAGCACTCGAGGATGTCGCCCTCCTTCACGTCGTTGAACCCGGCCAGCTTGATGCCGCACTCCAGGCCGTCACGAACCTCGCGGGCGTCGTCCTTCTCGCGCTTCAGCGAATCGACGCCGTAATCGCCGATCACGCGGTTGTCGCGGATCACCCGCAGCCGGCCGTTGCGGGCGATGATGCCGGCGATCACGCGGCAGCCCGCGATCGTGCCGAGCCGGCTGATCGAGAACGTCCGCTGGACCACGGCCCGGCCGAGGTCGGTCTCCTTCTTCTCGGGGGCGAGCATGCCCTCGAGCGCGTTTTTCAGGTCGTCGGTGACCTGGTAGATGATGTCGTAGCGGCGGACCTGCACCCCCTTCTCCTCGGCCAGCGACCGGGCCCGTTCGTCGGGCACGACGTTGAAGCCGATGATCACCGCGTCGGATGCATCGGCGAGCTGCACGTCGGCCTCGGTGACGCCGCCGACCGTGGCCTGGAGGACGCGGATCTTCACCTCCGGGTGGTCGAGCTTCTGGAGTTCCTTGAGGATCGCCTCGATCGACCCGCGGACGTCGGCGCGGAGGATCAGGTTGAGCGTGGGCGCCTTGTCGCTGCCGAGCCGCTCGGCCAGGTTCTCGAGGGTCACGTGGACCGGCGCGTTGGCGAGGTTCGAATGGCGTCGGATCTCGTGCCGCTTGAGGGCGACCTCGCGGGCCAGGGCGATCGATTCGACCTCCTGGAACCGCTCCCCGGCTCCGGGCGGCACGTCGAGGCCCGTGACGAACACGGGCCGGGCCGGCCCCGCCTCCGTCACCTTGCGGCGGGTGAGCGGGTCGAACATCGATTTCACGTTGCCGGTGGCCTCGCCGCAGACGAGCGGGTCGCCGATGTTCAGCGTTCCCTTCTGCACCAGCAGGCAGGCCACCACACCGCGGCCCTCGTGGATCGAGGCGTCGAGGCAGACGCCGGCCGCCGTGCGGTCGGGATTCGCGCGGAGGTCGTGGAGTTCCGCGATCGTGAGCAGCGTGTCGAGCAGCGAGTCGACACCCTCGCCGGTGACGGCGCTCGTCTTGACCACCTCCGTCTCACCGCCCCACTCCGTCGGCAGGAGTTCGGCCGCGGCCAGTTGCTGGTAGACGCGCTGCACGTCGGCGCCCGGCAGGTCGATCTTGTTGATGCACGCGACGATGGGCACGCCGGCGGCCTTGGCGTGACTGATCGCCTCCTCGGTCTGCGGCATGACCCCGTCGTCGGCCGCCACGACGATCACGGCGCAGTCGGTGACGTTGGCCCCGCGGGCCCGCATCTGCGTGAACGCCTCGTGCCCCGGCGTGTCGACGAAGGTCAGCTTCTTGTCGTTGCGGTCGACCGAGTAGGCGCGGATGTGCTGGGTGATGCCGCCGCTCTCGCGGGCGGCCACGTCGATCCCGAGGATCTTGTCGAGCAGCGACGTCTTGCCGTGGTCGACGTGGCCCAGGAACGTGACGATCGGGGCCCGCGGCTGCCGGAGGGCGGGATCCTCGTCGACGGCGTCGAAGCCCACGAGCAGTTCCTTCTCCAGGTCTTCCGCCGTCTTGATGTCGAGCTGCACGCCCAGCTCTGCGGCCAGGAGTTCGACGGTGTCGCGGTCGAGGGCCGTGGCCATGCTCGGCATCTGGTCCATGCCGAACGAGAGCAGCTTCTTGAGCACCTCGCCGGCGGGGAGGCCGATCGCCTCCGAGAACGCCCGCACGTTGCACGGGACCTGGATCGACGCGTTGGTCTTCCGCGGCGCGGCGGTCGATTCGCTGCTCTTCCGGGGACGCCTCCGGCGACCGCCCCGATCGTCGTCGTCGCCGATCCGGCGCTCGAGAATCCGCTTGCGGCTCAACTGCCGCTGCTCGCGGCCGCCGGGCGAGTCGTCCTGGCCACCCTTCGCGGGCGTCCGCCGCGGTCGCACGCCCGGCATCAGCGGCGGCGGGACGGCCGTCGGGCCGGCGGCACCTCCGCGGAGCAGGCCGCTGGTCCGCTGCCGGGTGGCGTCGGCCGCCCGCTGCTGCTCGTGCTTCCGCATATGGTCGGCGAGCGGCTTGGCGCCGCCGGCCTTCGCGCTGCGGATCGCGTCGAGGGGCAGCTTGACGTCGGGCTTCTGGGCCACCGGCTCCTGGGCGCCGGCGCGGGGCGTGATCGGGGCGCGGCCCGCCGCCGGCACCGGAGCCAGCTTGAAGGCCGGCCGGGGCATCGGCTTCGAGCCGTCGCCGCCGGGGCGGACCGCCGGGCGAGGCTTGCCTTCCGCAGCCGCCGGCTTCGGCGGGGCGATCTCCGGAGGTTTTCCCTTGCCGGCGACGCCGGCCGGGGCGATGTAGTCCTCGCGAGTGAGCGTGCTGGGGACGGCCGGCTTGGCTGCGGCGGCCGGGGCGCTGGGCCGCACGGGGGCGGCGGCCGCGGGGCGTTCAGCCGGCCGAGACTTGGCGGCGATGAACTCCTTGAGCTTCGCCACCTCCTCGTCGGTCATGCTCGCGAGTGCCGAGCCCTTGTCCTGGATGCCGGCGCGGTTGCACAGTTCGACCAGCTCCTTGCTGTCGAGCTTGAGTTCCTTCGCCAGCGTGTAGATTCGGACAGCCACTCGACCCTCTCTGACGACGCCTTCCGCCACTCCACATCATACGACCGCTTCCGACCATCACGATTCGGACGCGGCTTCGGGGGCGGGAACCGCCGCCGCTGCCGCCTGCTCCGCCGCCAGGGCCTCCGCCGCATCGGCGTCGGCCGTGGCCTTCGCGATCCGCTCGGCCTCCCGCTGCTTCCGCCGCTCGTCGGCCGCCGCCGCTTCCGCCTGGGAGGCCCGCTCTTCCGCCTCCGCAACGATGGCGTCGACCTGCTCGGCCGTCAAGCCGCCCATCTCCATCAGATCGTCCGGCTCGATCACCGAGAGGTCGTCGTAGGAGAGGAAGCCCTCGCCCACGAGCCGCTCGGCCACCGACTCGTCCAGGCCCTCGATCGACGAGAATCCGGCGATGGCTCGCTCGATCTGCTGGTCGAGCTCCTCGCGGGTCATGATCTCGATGTCCCAGCCGCAGAGCTTGCTCGCCAGCCGCACGTTCTGGCCGCGACGGCCGATCGCCAGCGAGAGCTGATCCTCGCGGACGAGCACGATCCCGCGGCCGAGCATCTGGCAGAGGATCACCTCGTCGACCTCCGCCGGCTGCAGGGCGTTGGGCACGAGCACCTGGAGGTCGTCGTTCCAGCGGACGATGTCGATCCGCTCGCCGCCGAGCTCTTCGACGATGTTCTTGATGCGGTTGCCGCGGACACCGACGCAGGCACCCACGCAGTCGATGCGGTTGTCGGAACTGATCACGGCCACCTTGCTGCGGTAGCCGGGTTCCCGGGCGATGGCGCGGATCTCGATCACGCCGTCGGCGATCTCCGGAATCTCCTGCTCGAAGAGCCGCTGCACGAGCTGGGGCCGGATGCGGGAGAGGATGATCTTCACGCGGCTGCCGACCTTGCGCACCTCGAAGATCGTCGCCCGGATCCGCTCGTTGGGATGGTACGACTCGCCGGGGATCTGCTCGCTGCGGGGCAGGATCGCCTCCTGGCTGGCCACCTGCACCGTGGCGGTCGCCCCCTCGAAGCGGGTCACGACGCCGGAGATCATCTGGCCGACCTGCTCCTCGAACTCGTCGTGGATCGCGTCGCGCTCGGCCTCGCGGATCTTCTGGATGATCACCTGCTTGGCGGTCTGGGCACCGATCCGGCCGGAGAGTTCGGCGGTGTCGAGCGGCTGGCCGTCGTGCGTGCCCGTGACCGAGCCGTTGTCCCGGTCGATCTCGACGGTGATCACCGCGGTCTCGCCGAACTGCCGGACGAGGGCCGTCGCCAGGGCGGCCTCGATCGCCTGGAACACGATCTCCTTGTCGATGTTCTTGTCGCGATGGATCGCGTCGACGATGCGGAGGATTTCTTCGGGCTTCATAAGGTTCTCGGATGCCACGCGCGAGGTGACGGAGCCGGCACGGCCGACGCCATCTCACGACAGGGGCGCCGAAACTCTCGACGCCCGAAATCGGACGCCGACAGTCTGGAAGCGGATCCGCGAACCAGCCACCATCCTCACGGAGGCAACCCCAGAAAATTAAGCGGATTCCCGGGCACTGTCAAGCAGCCGCAGGCTTCCGCGGGCATTATTGACGCTTGAAAAAAGCCTCCTCAGCAGAATCTGTGGGTTGATTCTGGCTCCGGTAGTTTGCCAAGGACATGAAACAACGCGATTTCAATGCCTTTCGCGGTCCGAAAGCCGAACGCTTTTCTGGTGGTCAGTTTTACGA
>VGYR01000238.1 GCA_016872925.1 Planctomycetota bacterium | reverse complement strand
GGATCACCGACCGGGGCCAGAGCGTCCTCGGCACGTGTGTCAGGCTGCATTACCACGGACTGGCGACGGCAGCGTAAACATGCGCGCAAACGACGTGTGTGTCACGAATAAAGACTCTACAACGGTCCCCGTACCGGAGACATCGCCGACTACGGCAACCCGGCGTACTACACCGTCTCCGAGGAAAGCCGACTCTACGCGGGCCACCTTCGCGGTGCGACGACCTTCGTCAGCTGGCTTCCCGAGGAGCGGGTGGGCTTCTTCTACTCCGCACCGAACGAGCAGGCCACGGGCTATCCGGCGCCGATCGAGCGGCTCACGGCCCTGCTCGGCTTGCAGCCGGACTTCGCCGTGGCCGGAGACTCGTTCTCCGGCAGCGTCTGGGCCGAACCCGGGTTCGCCGGCGTCCAGCCGATCGTCGAGCTGCTTCGCGGCATCGAGCAGGTCAACCGCACGTGGTATGCGGAACAGCGGGCCGCCCGCCGCCGCTAGCCCGCAGGCGGTCGACCGCGGAGCCACCGAGCCGGCTTTGGTCGGCGGTGCAGGACGACGGTAGGATGCCGGTGTCGTCCGCCGTTCCGCCCGGTTCGAGGATCACCATGCAGGAAAAGATCTATCGCGACGCCGACGTCGACATGAAGCCTCTCGAGGGCAAGACCGTGGCCGTGATCGGCTACGGCATCCAGGGCAAGGCCCAGGCGGCCAACGCGCGCGACAGCGGCGTGAAGGTGATCGTGGGCACGCGGCCGGAGGGCGAGTCGCCGAGCCACCGGCAGGCCCTGGCCGACGGCTTCGAGGCCTTCTCGATCGGCGAGGCCACCAAGCGGGCCGACGTGCTCTTGATCGAACTGGCCGACCCGGCCCAGCCGCCGATCTGGAAGGCCGACATCGCCCCCAACCTCGCGGCCGGCAAGACGGTCTGCTTCTGCCACGGCTTCAACGTGCTCTACGGGGCCATCACGCCCCCGCAGGACGTCAACACGGTGCTCTTCGTACCCAATGCCCCGGGCCACTTCGTGCGGCAGAAGTATCTCGCCGGCGAGGGGATCTACGGCTGCGTCGCCGTCGACCACGACGCCACCGGCAACGCCCTGGCGATCGCCCTGGCGGTGGCCAAGGCGGTGGGCAGCACCCGGGCCGGCGTGGTGGAGATGTCGTTCCAGCACGAGACCGAAGGGGACAACTTCGAGGAGCAGATCCTCTACGGCGGCGCGATCCACCTCATGAAGATGTGCTTCCAGACGATGGTCGACAACGGCTACCCCCCGAGCTTCGCCTATGCGAAGGCGATCCGCTCGCTCCGCAGCGTGATCGACGTCATGGACGAGGTCGGCATCGAGGAATACATCAGTCGTCGGTGCAGCCGCACGGCCGAGTTTGCGATCCGCACCCGCGGCCCGCGGGTGATCGACGAGGAAGCGATCCGCGAGATCTTCCGGGAGACGGAGCGGGGCGAGTTCGCCCGCGACTGGATGCAGGAATGGGCCCTCGGCATGCCCACGCTCCATCGGATGCGGCGGACCGCCGCCGAGAGCGCGATGGAGAAGACCGGCCACGAGTGGCGGCGGGAGTTCGGAAAGTAGGCCCACGCATGCCCATCCGCGGCGACCGCATCGTGGCCGACATCGAGGCGATCGCCCGGTTCACGGCGACGCCCGGAGCGGGCTCCGATCGGCCCTCCTTCTCGGCCGCGTGGCGCCAGGCTCGGGACCATGTTCTGGCGGAGGCCGAGCGGGCCGGCTGCCACTGGCGGATCGACGCGGCGGGCAACGTGCACATTCGGCCGCGCGGGGTGAGTTGGTCGCGGCGGGTGTGGCTGTCGGGCTCGCACCTCGACAGCGTGCCCGGCGGCGGCGACTTCGACGGCGTGGTGGGCGTGGTGGCGGCGATCGAGGTGCTCCGGGCGGCCCACGAGGACGGCCGCAGCGACGTGCCGCTGGAGGCGGTCGTGTTCGCCGAGGAGGAGGGCACGACCTTCGGCCTGGGGATGCTCGGCAGCCGCGGCTGGATCGGCACGCTCGACGCGGCGGCCCTGGCCGGTGTCCGCAACCGTCACGGAAAGAACTACTGGGAGGCGGGTGCCGACCAGGGAGCCTCGGCCGAGCGGCTCGCGGCCGACAGGCTGAGGCCGGCCGACTACGCCGGCCTGATCGAGCTGCACATCGAGCAGGGGCCGGCGATGTGGAAGCACGACCACCGCGTGGCGCTCGTGACGGCGATCGCCGGCCGGCGGCAGTATGCGGTCGTGCTCCGTGGCGTCGCCAACCACGCGGGCTCGACCGGCATGGACGACCGCCACGACGCGCTCGCCGGGGCCGCCGAGGCGATCGCGGCCGTCGAGTGCCTGCCCGACCTGCTCGGCGACCATGCCGTGGCCACGGTCGGCCGGATCGCGGTCGAGCCCAACGCCGTCAACGTCATCCCGTCGCGGGCCGAGTTCACGGTGGACCTCCGCGCCCCCGACGACGATTCGCTCGAGCTCGGCGACGAGCGGCTTCGGGCCCTCGTGGCGGCGGCGGCCCAGCGCCGCGGGCTCGAGCACGAGATCGTCCGCACCGAGAGCCTCCCGGCCGTGCGGCTCGACGGGCCGCTCGCCGACCGCGTCCGTGCCGCCGCCGGCGGACTCGGGCTCGCGCCGCTCGCCGAGACGGTCAGCGGCGCCCTCCACGACGCCGCCATCCTCGCGCCGCTCGTGCCCACCGTGATGATCTTCGTGGCCAGCCGCGACGGCATCAGCCACAATCCGGCGGAGTTCAGCCGGATCGACGACATCGCGACCGCCACCCGCCTGCTAGCCGCCGTCGTGGACGCCGACCCGGCCTGAACCCGCGCCCCGAGGCCGCCGCCATGCCGTGCCCGCTCGCCGAGCTCAACGCCTGCGACCTGCCGCGGTTCCTCGAGGTCTGCGGGCCGCTCTACGAGCATTCTCCCTGGGTGGCCGAGCGGGCTTTTTCCCAGCGGCCGTACGCCTCGCGGGAGGCGCTCCACGCGGCGCTCGTCGCCGCGGTGGAGGCGGCCACGGCCGACGAGCAGCTCGCGCTGATCCGCGCGCATCCCGATCTCGTCGGCAGGCTCGCCCTCGAGGGGCGGCTCGCCGCCGCCTCCACGGGCGAGCAGGCGGCGGCGGGGCTCGACGAGCTCACGTCCGACGAGGTCGCCGCGTTCGAGCGGTTCAACCGTGCCTACCGCGACCGCTTCGGATTTCCATTCGTGATCTGCGCCCGGGAGAACCGCAAGGAGGCGATCCTGGCGGCGTTTCCGGTGCGGCTGGCGCACACGGCGGAGGAGGAAAGGACCACGGCCCTCGCGGAGATCGCCAGGATCGGCCGCCTGCGGCTCAACGACGCGGTGCTTCACGACTGACGCACTACGGAGC
This sequence comes from Planctomycetota bacterium, assembly GCA_016872925.1. Lineage (GTDB taxonomy): Bacteria > Planctomycetota > Planctomycetia > Pirellulales > UBA1268 > QWPN01. Next base: position 3,720 of record VGYR01000238.1, on the reverse strand, counting down.
GCCGGACGAGGTTCTCGAGGTCGGAGAGATCTTTGGGACGACCTGCGGCCCGCTTCATCCGCCGGAGCCAGTCCAGCGGGGCGACGGGCACGGGCAACCCCGAGCCTCGCGAACGCGCGAGGCTCACGTGTGACCCGGATGAGATGTGAACTCGTCGAGCGAGAGCCCGTCTTCCAGCATGATGCGGGTATACTCTCGGCCGCAGTTCTCCAGCCACGCGGAGTCTCCTGGACGATGGCTCGACTTTCGACGCACGTGCTCGACACCGTGAAGGGCGGCCCTGCCGTCGGGGTGCGGATCGACCTGCATCGGCTCGACGTCGAGGGGCCGCCGAGGCACGTCACGTCGACGGTCACCAACGCCGACGGCCGCACCGCCGAGCCGCTGCTTGCCGGCGAGGCGATCGCCGCGGGCACCTACCGGCTGACCTTTCACGTGGGGGAGTATTTTGCAGAGGCCGGCTCGCCCGACGCCTGCCGGTTTCTCCGCGAGGTTCCGGTGGTGTTCGGAATCGACGATCCGACCGGCACCTACCACGTGCCGCTGCTGGTTTCGCCGTGGAGCTACAGCACCTACCGCGGGAGTTGACGACGGCGGGGCCGTGAGGGGCAGGCGCGGAGTCCTGCACGAGGGAAGCGCGGGTTGAACACCTGTGCGACGAGGGCGTGGGCATGCGGTGGGATCTGCTGATCCGCGGCGGGACGGTCGTCGGGCCGGCAGGTGCCGGCCGTGCCGACGTGGCGATCGTCGCCGGCCGGATCGGCGAGGTCGCCCCGGAACTTGCCGGCGACGCGGCCGAGACGATCGACGCCACCGGCTGTCACGTGCTGCCCGGCGTCGTCGACCCGCACGTCCACTTCAACGACCCCGGCAGGTCGGAGTGGGAGGGTTTTGCCAGCGGCTCGACCGCGTTCGCGGCCGGCGGCGGCACGCTGTTCGTCGACATGCCGCTCAACGCGTCGCCTCCCACGCTCGACGCGGCGTCGTTCGACGCGAAGCTGGCCGCCGCCCAGGGCGCCGCCCGCACCGATTTCGCGCTCTGGGGCGGGCTCGTGCCCGGCAACGTGGACCGGCTGCCCGAACTCGCCGCCCGGGGCGTCGCCGGGTTCAAGGCGTTCATGAGTGGCAGCGGCATCGTCGACTTTCAGGCAGCCGACGACGCCACGCTCTGGCAGGGCATGAAGCTGGCGGGTGAACTCGGCCTTCCGGTGCTCGTGCACGCCGAGAACGACGCGCTCACCGCGGCGCTCGCCCGCGACGCCGTCGCCGCGGGCCGCACCGGCATCCGCGACTACCTCGCCTCGCGGCCGGTCATGGCCGAGGTCGAGGCGATCCGCCGCGCGATCACGCTGGCCGCCGATGCGGGCTGCCCGTTGCACGTCGTCCACGTGTCGAGCGGCACGGGCGTGGCCGCGGTCGTCGAGGCCCGGGCCCGGGGCGTCGACGTGACCTGCGAGACCTGCCCCCACTACCTCGTGCTCACCGAGGACGACGTCGAGCGGATCGGGGCGGCCGCGAAGTGCGCTCCGCCGCTGCGGCCCGCCGCGGTGCAGGCCGAACTCTGGCGGCACGTCCTCGGCGGCGACGTCGCCTTCGTGGCCTCCGACCACTCGCCCGCCCCGGCATCCATGAAGCAGTCGGCGAACTTCTTCGAGGTCTGGGGGGGCATCGCCGGCGTGCAGGCCACGCTCGGCCTGGTGCTCGAGGAGGGCCATGCGCGACGCGGCCTCCCGCTCGCCGATGTCGTGCGGCTCACGTCGCGTGCGGCCGTGGAGCGGTTTCGGCTGGGCGACCGCGGGCGAATCGAGCGGGGCTGCGTGGCCGACATCGCGATCGTCGACATCGCGATCGCCGCACCGCTGGAGGCAGCGGACCTGCACGATCGCCACCGGCTCTCGCCCTACGTGGGACGCATGCTCCGCGGCCGCGTGCGACGCACGCTCGTGCGCGGTCGCACGGTGTTCGCCGACGGCCGGGCCATCGGGCCGGCGAGCGGTGACCTCGTGCGGCCCGCGCCCGGTTCCCCGGCGGGGGCCTCATGATCGCGGGACTGCGGGCGACGCGCGGGCCGCTCCTCAATCCGCTGGCGGCCGGCGGCGTCGACTATTGGCCCGACGGCGTGCTGGTGGGCGACGAGCACGGCCGGATCGTGGCCGTGGGCGCGTGGGACGAACTGGCCCCGCGGCTGGGCCTCGACGCGGCCGCGGTTCCGCGGAGCGCCGGCCTCATCCTGCCGCCGCTGCTCGATGCCCACATCCACATCCCGCAGCATCCGATCCGTGGCCGGTTCGCGGAGGACATCGGTGCCGATCCGCCCGGTGGCCGACTGCTCGCGAGCCTCGAAAAGAACGTGTTTCCCGCCGAGGGCCGCTGCGAGGGGCCGGCCCACGCCCGGCACGTGGTGGCCGACTTCCTCGCCGACACGCTGTCCAGCGGCGTGATCGGCGGCGCGGCCTACATGACCGTGCACGCGCGGGCCACGCGGATCGCGCTCGAGCAGCTGCCCGCGCCCTGGAGCGTAGGACTCGTGCTGATGAATGGCCGTTGCCCGGAGTATCTCCGCACCGACGAACCGGGGCTTGCCGAAGATGTCGCCGCCCTGGCCCGCGACTTCGGCCGGCGGCTGATCGTCACCGACCGCTTCGCGGTGAGCGTCGACACCCCGCTGCGGAAGGCGGGCGTGGCCCTCGCCAGGCGGCACGGCCTGCGGATGCAGACACACCTCGACGAGCAGCGGGCGGAGAAAATGCTCGTCGAGGAAGTGCTCTATCCCGACGCGGGCACCTACACCGGCGTCTACGCCCGCGACGGCCTGCTCGACTGCGAACCGATCCTGGCCCACTGCATCCACATGCGGCCCGAGGAGGTCGATGCGATCGCCGCCACCGACGCGTCGATCGCCCATTGCCCCGTGTCGAACACGCTGCTGGGCTCCGGCGTGATGCCGCTCGACACGATCCGAGCCGCGGGCATCTCCCACGCCCTGTGCACCGACGTGGGGGCCTCACCGACCACGTCGCTGTTCTGCGAGATGGCGCAGTTTCTGAAGGTCCATGCGGGCTCGTCGTCCACCGCGACGCCCGAGGAGGCGCTGCGGCTGGTGACCGTGGCCCCAGCCCGGATGCTCGGGCTGGCCGACCGCCTCGGCACGTTCGCCCCGGGCCTGGAGTGGTCGTTCATCGAGGTGGTCTGCGACAGCCCCGTGCCGGCGACGGCCCGCAAGGCGATCCTCGGCGGGCTGTTGCGGATGACTGAGGACGACCTCGGACGGTGGCGGCAGCCCGACGATCCCTGCGCCTCGGCGGTCGCTCGACTCCGCGATGCGGGGCTCGACTGGGGGCATGACCTCGCCGTGCTCGAGGCCGACGTGCGGGCCACGGCCACACGGCTCGAGCGCCGGGTCCGGCGGGTGGTCCGTGCTGGCGACGTCATCTGGGACTCACGCGGCGCGTAGGTTCCCGCCGCGAGGGCCTCCAGGGTGAGTCCGCCCGGAAAAAAGCATCCCGGGGCAGGGCGATCGCACCATATCTCAAGTGCCGACAAGTACTTGAAGCAGGTAGTCCTCGTCCCAGCCGGCTGAAAGCCGTTTGTTTTTCACTCCGAGTTTTGCCGTCTTCTCGTTCTTCAAGAGCGTCAGTGCGGTCCGCCGGAGGGTGCTGAAGTTCACGTCGGCGTTGCCCTTGCGGATACGGCAGTGATCTTCGCGGAACGTGACGTCCA
>VGYR01000237.1 GCA_016872925.1 Planctomycetota bacterium | reverse complement strand
TTCACTTGCGTTCGGTGCTGCGGTTCGCCTCGGGCTTCCATCCCACACGCCCTCGCGGGAAAGACCTCGGCTGTGCAATGCCAGCCTCGACCTCGTGCAGCTGCCTCCGGCTTCTGGTTGCCTCCAACAGGCCCCATAAAGGACTCTCACCTTCCGTCATTCATCCATGCCCAACGCACCCTCGTTGTCTTCGGCGTCGCCGCCCTGGCCGCCGCGATGCTCGCGATCGGCACGCTCGCCGCCGGCTCCGGCGCGGGGAGCCTCGGGCATGCCAACGCCGTGCTGGCCGTGGTCACGCTCGCTGCCGTGGCCCTCGCGGCGGCGGCCGCCGGCGGCCTGCATCGCAGGCTCCGCGAGGTGGCGGACGCGGTCGATGCGACCGCGGCGCAGACGCCGTCTGCCGCACGGCAGGTGCTCGAGACCGGACGGGCCGTCGCCACCAGCTGCGGGGCCCAGGGCTCGTCGGTGACCGAGACGGGCGCGGCGCTCGAGCAGATGTCGGCGATGATCCGCAGCACGGCCGACAACGCCGCCCAGGCCAAGGACCTCGCCGCACAGGCGCGGTCCGCCGCCGCGGCGGGAGCGCTGACCATGGCCGAGATGACCGGCGCGATGCGGGCGATCGAGGGCTCGAGCGGCGCGGTGGCGAAGATCGTCAAGCACATCGACGAGATCGCCTTCCAGACCAACATCCTCGCGCTCAACGCGGCCGTGGAGGCCGCGCGGGCGGGCGAGGCCGGCGCCGGCTTCGCCGTGGTCGCCGACGAGGTGCGGTCGCTCGCGCAGCGGAGCGCCGCCGCCGCCCGCGAGACCGCCGAGAAGATCGACGCCGCGATCGCCAGCAGCCAGCAGGGGTCCGCGACGTGCGGCCGCGTGGCGACGTCGCTGGGCGAGATCGCCGCCAAGGTGACGGCCGCCGACGGGCTCGTGGCCGAGATCGCCACGGCGGCCCGCGAGCAGGCCCAGGGGATCCGCGAGATCGGGATCGCCATGGCCCGCATCGACGAGGCGACCCAGGAGACGGCGGCGACGGCGGAGCGGGCGGCCACGGCGGCGGCGGCCCTCGCGTCCACGGCAGACGCCTGGCGTCGTCAGGCTCCGGGCAGGGTCACGGCGGGCGACGCCCCCCGGCGAACGACCGTGGCAGAGCCCGTCACGGCACGGCCAGCGAACTCGACCATCCCGTCGCGCCCTCCGCGGCTGCGTCGTCCACCGCCGGGTCGGGCCCCTCTGATTCCGATGCCGGGCGACCCCGACGCCGCGACCGATACCGCGATCGATGCCGAAGAGCGTCACTTCCGCGACTTCTGAGCGCACCCGCCGACCTCGCCGGGCACTCCCCACCATGCCGTCGTCCGACCTGGCCATCTCGCCCCGCGACTTCGACTTCCTGTCGCGGCTCGTCTACGACCGCAGCAGGATCTGCCTCGGCCCGGAGAAGCAGCCGCTCGTGGCGGGGCGACTGGCGCGGCACATCCGGTCGCTGGGCTGCACGGGCTTCGCCGACTACTGCGGGCGGCTCGCCACGCCGGCCGGTGCGGATGAGATCGACGTGGTGATCGACCTGATCACGACCAACCACACCCACTTCTTCCGCGAGCGGGAGCACTTCGAGCTGCTCTCGCGACAGCTGCTTCCGACCCTCGCGACGCAGGCGAAAAACCGGGGCCGGCCGCTGCACGTCTGGTCGGCCGCGGCCGCCTCGGGCGAGGAGCCGTATTCCCTCGCGATCACGATCGCCGAGTTTGCCCGGTCGCGTTCCCTGCCCGGCTGGCGGGTCTACGCGTCGGACATCTCGCGGCGGATGGTCGAACGCTGCCGGCTGGGCATCTACGAGGCGGGCAAGGTGGAGCTGCCCGCGGCCGACTGGCTGCCCCGCTACTTCCGCCGCGGCTTCGGCCCGCGGGAGGGATACTATCGGGTGAAGCCCGAGGTTCGTCGCGCCGTCACGGTCGAGGCGGTGAATCTCTTCCAGAACGCCTACCCCGTGCCCGCCGACCTCGACATCGTGTTCTGCCGCAACGTGATGATCTACTTCGACGCTCCCTCGCGGGCGGATCTCGTGAACCGCCTGTTCGGGCAGCTCGCCCTCGGGGGTTATCTCGTGATCGGGCACACGGAGAGCCTGCTCGGGCTGCGGCATTCCTTCCGGCAGATTCGTCCCAGCGTCTTCGTGCGGCCGTCGTGATCCCTGCGCCACGCCATTTCCGATGACACCCCCCTCCCCTCGCCGGCTCCGCGTGCTCGTCGTCGACGACTCGGCGCTCGTCCGCAAGGCGATCACCGACGCGCTCTCGGCCGACCCGGAGATCGAGGTGGTGGGCTCGGCGTGCGACGCCTACGTGGCCCGGGAGAAGATCGCCCGGCTCGATCCCGACGTGCTGACGCTCGACCTCGAGATGCCGCGGATGGACGGCCTGACGTTCCTGCGGATCCTGATGCAGCACCACCCGCTGCCGGTGGTGGTCGTGAGTTCGCTGGCGCAGGCCGGCTCGCAGGCGGCCCTCGACGCCCTGGAGGCCGGCGCGGTCGACGTGCTGGCGAAGCCCGACGGCACGATGTCGATCGGCACGCTCGGCGAGCGGCTGGCGTTTCACGTCAAGGCGGCGGCCCAGTCGGCCCGGTTCCGTTCCCGCCGAGCGGCGGCGACGCCGCCGTCGCCCGCGGCCCCGATCGTCCCGGCCGCGGCGCCGGCCGTGAAGGCCGATGGTCGCCAGCTGGTCGTGATCGGCGGCTCGACCGGCGGCATCGAGGCCTTGCGGACGCTGTTGCCACGCTTCCCGGCGGGCATGCCGCCGATCGCGATCGTGCAGCACATCTCGCCGCACTTCTCGCGGGCCGTGGCCGAGCGGCTCGACGCGCTTGCGAGCCTCGACGTCCGCGAAGCCGGCCCGGGCGACGTGCTCGAGCCCGGCATGTGCGTGGTCGCCCCGGGCGACGCGCACCTGGCCCTCGAGTTTACGTCGGGCGCCTACCGCACGCGGCTGCTGAAGACCCCGCCGATCCACCACTGCAGGCCCGCGGTCGACGTGCTCTTCCGGTCGGCGGCGGAGGCCGGCGGCGACCGCGTGGTGGCGGCGCTGCTCACGGGCATGGGCAGCGACGGGGCGCTGGGCATGGGGGCGATCAGGGCCGCGGGTGGCATCACGATCGCGGAACACGAGTCGACCTGCGTGGTCTACGGCATGCCGCGGGCCGCGATCGAGGCGGGGGCAGCCGAGCAGGTGCTGCCGCTGCCGGCGATCGCCGACGCGATCATCGACGCCGTGTCCCGCCGTGCCCGCCGCTGACAATCACGGCGCTGCTCAGCACCGGCACGCATGCCGGCTGACGAGGGGCACTCCGGTCACGCCCGGCGGAAACCGCCGTTGACGGACAGCACCTGCCCGGTCACGAAGCCCGCCGCCGGCGAGACCAGGAAGTGCACGGCGTGGGCGACGTCTTCGGGCGTGCCCCAGCGGCCGAGCATGCTCTCGCGCGTGGCCCGCCGCTGCCACGCCTCGCCGGCTTGCTCGCCCCAGGAGGTCTTGATCCAGCCGGGAGCCACGCAGTTCACCCGCACCTTCGGGCCGAGGGAGCGGGCGGCGCTCCGCGTGAACGCCATCACCGCGCCCTTGGAGGCCGCGAACAGTTCGCCACTGTCCCCTTCCATGCCGACGGCAGCCTGGTCCCAGCCCATGGTCACGATCACGCCCCCCGCACGGTCGGCCATCGAGCGGCCCAGTGCCCGCACCAGCGCGATCGAAGCCCCGACGTCGACGGCGAGCAGCGCGGCGAGTTTTTGCTCGAAACTCCACGCCACCGCCCCGCCGGTGAGGACGTCGACCCCGGCCACGAGCGCCACGGTGTCGATCGTCGGCAGCGCGGCGGCGACCTCCGCGGCCAGCCGGTCGGCGGCGCCGGGCTCGGCCAGGTCGGCGAGGAACGTGCCCGCGTGCGCCGAGCCGAGCGCCGCGGCGACCTCCGCAGCCGCCGCCGCGCAGCGGCCGTGGATCGCCACACGGGCCCCGAAGGCGGCGAGTTCCAGGGCCACCGCGCGACCGATGCCCCGCGTCGCCCCGGTCACCAGCGCCGTGCGGCCCTCGAGATCGGCGGACACGACGGCGTCGCTCACGGTACCGGCCCTCGCGCGGCCAGCGGCAGCCGGTAGCAGGCGGCCTCCTCGGCGTTGCGGACCAGCAGCCGGTCGCCGGCAAGGCAGAGGTTGTTCCACGTCTGGCCCTGGAGCGCCGCAAACCGCCCCATCACGTCGTGGGCGTCGGGGGTGCACCGCACCGCCACCACCTCGCCCGATTCGGCCTGCACCAGCAGGAGCCCGCCGACGCGGAGCACCTGCCCCTGGCCGTACCGCCCCCGCTTCCACCGCGACCGGCCGTCGGCCAGCGAGACGCACTCGAGAATCCCGTCGGAGAGGCCGTAGGCGTGGCCGTCGACGATCGCCACGTTCGTGAACTTCGTCTTCAAGGCCGCAGGCTGGGCCCACTGCTTCACGAACTCGACCGCCTCCCCGGCCGTCCGCCGGAACATCGCCGCCCCGATCCCGTAGCCTTTGGAGAGAAAGATGCGGTCGCCGTCGAGCACGCATGCCTGCGAGCAGGTGGCGTCGGAGTTGGAGTGGCCGGGCCAGTCGAACCGCCAGAGTCTCTCGCCGCCGACGGGATCGTGCGCCGCCACGCTCGACTCGTTGACCGTGAGCACGACCTCGCGGCCCCCGATCGTGGCCAACTGCGGCGAGGCATAACTGATCTGCTCGTCGCCGCCGGTCCAGCGCCGCTCGCCGGTCGCCCGGTCGTAGGCGACCAGCGACACCGCGGAGCCGTCCTGCCGCGGTCCTCCCCCGGGCACGATCACGAGCGACTCGGTCACCAGCGGGGAGCCGGATCGCCCCCACGCCACGGCCAGGGCATGCGCGGCCGGATCGATGCCGAGGTCTTCGAGGACGCTCTTCCGCCACAGCACCCGGCCGCTGCCGCCGTCGATCGCGTGGAGCCGGCCCGTGGCCCCGGTCGTGAAGACCACGCCCGTGGCGATCGTGGGAGTCGACCGCGGGCCCACGCCGCCGAGGACCGTCTCGTGACGGCCCGGCACCGACACCGTCCACTCGACCTCGCCCGTGGAGATCGACCGGCAGGACACGACCTCGTCGTCGCCCCGCTGCTCGAGCGTGACCGCATGATCGCCGCAGGTGGCGAAGCCGCTCCAGCCGGCGCCGAGCGGCCGCCGCCACAGCCTCTCCGGGGGCCGGGACTCCCAGGCGGGGGCGAGGATCGGGCCCTCGAGCGACGCGGACCCCTGCGGCCCGAGGAACCGCGGAAAGTCGCCCGGCGCATCGGCCCAGGCCGCTCCGGGAGATCGCTCGGCAGGGGGCGCGACGCTCGGCAGCAGGCGGTCGCGGGACGGCCGCCAGCGAAACACGAGTTCCGGCACCAGGTCGCCCGACACCCGCTCGATGCGGAACAGCGCACAGCCGAGGCCCACCGTGGCCAGCAGGCCCAGGGCCACCGCCCGTTTGATGCCGGGCGCATGGCCGCTCTGGAACAGAAACCAGCCAAGCACCGCCATCAGGCCCGAGAACCCGAGGATCAGGGTGATGATGTTCTGCACCGCGGCATCGACGATCCCGCCCACGAGCTTCTCGAGCAGCCCCGCGCGCACCAACAGCGCGGCGGCGGCCAGCGACGCCAGCGTGACGAACAGCCGCGCCGGTGGCACCAGCGGACGCGGGGCAACGCTCGCGAAGGCTTCACGGGGGCGGCGGCGCGGTGGCATGACACACTTTTACTGGAAGACGCTCGGGACCGCGACTACACTCCTGCCACCATCCGCCCGCCGCGCGTCCGCCCGAGGTTTCGGCATGCTCAAGCCCACCGCCCCAGACCCGGCCCGGCCCCCGGCCGCCGGTTTCGCGCGTGGCCCGGGCCCGTCCACGGCCGCCGTGCACGCCGGCGAGGCCCGGCAGAAGCCCGGGCACTCGATCACCGACCCGATCTTCGCGTCGAGCACCTACACCTTCGCCGACACGCGGGCGATCGTCGACTTCATCGAGGAGAAGCATCCGCGGGAGGAGTACGGTCGCTACGGCAATCCGGGGGAGCGGGTGGTCGAGGACAAGCTCGCGGCCCTCGAGGGGGGCGAGCAGGCGGTGCTCTTCGCCAGCGGCATGGCGGCCCTCGTCGGCCTGCTGATGGCCCACGTCAGCGCCGGCGACGAAATCGTGTTTTTCGACGAGTGCTACCACCGCAGCCGGGAGTTCTGCCGCCGGCACCTGACCCGGTTCGGGGTCGGCTTTCGCGAAGTGAAAACCTGCGACTACGACGCCATGGAAGCGGCGATCACGCCCAAGACGCGGTTCCTCGTCAGCGAGTCGCCGACCAACCCGCATCTCAGCGTGGTCGACGTCGAGCGGTTCGCCGACCTCGGTCGCCGTCGCGGCGTGCTCACGCTGATCGACGCCACGCTCTGCACGCCCTACAACCTGCAGCCGCTCGCGGCCGGCGTCGACTTCGTGCTCCACTCGGCCACGAAGTATCTCGGCGGCCACAACGACCTCCTCGCCGGGGCCGTGATCGGCCGGGCCGAACTGCTCGACCCGGTGCGGAACCTCCGCGGGATCATGGGGGGCGTCAACTCCCCCCACAACGCCTACCTGCTCGAGCGCGGCCTCAAGACCCTCGCCCTGCGGATGGAGCGGCACAACGCCACCGGCCTGGCCGTGGCCCGCTTCCTGGAGGGCCATCCCCGCGTGGAGCGGGTGCTCTATCCGGGGCTCGAGAGCCATCCCTTTCACGGCGTGGCCGCCCGCACGATGCGGGGCTGCGGCGGGCTGGTGACGTTTTTCATCAAGGACGCCGACTGGCGGCAGACGGCCGCCGTGGTCGACGCGGTGCGGATCCCGCGCATCGGGCCGAGCCTCGGCGGCGTCGAATCGCTGATCGAGCAGCCGCTGGTGATGAGCTACTGGAACTACTCGCCCCAGGAGCGGCAGGCCTTCCGCATTCCCGACACCATGATCCGCCTGGCCTGCGGCATCGAGGACGCCGCCGACCTCATCGCCGACCTCGCCCAGGCCCTGGACCGCACCTAGCCGCCCGCCCGGCGGCGGA
>VGYR01000236.1 GCA_016872925.1 Planctomycetota bacterium | reverse complement strand
CCGTAAGGCCGGCCTGCCTGGGCAAGCGTGCCTCTCAACGCGACGCCCGGTATCCAATTCGTGGCAGGAAGGTGTTGGGGGCGGCGGCGACGGGAAGTCATTCATCCTTACCCCAAGAGATCTCCTCTGGTCCGGAGACGGTAGGGCCCAAGAAGGCAACGACGCGGGCTCGATGCCAGAGGAGAAGTCGGATCGCCCCGTAGTAGCGATGAAGGCCGTGAAAGCGGACGGAGCGAAGGGGGCGATGGGTTTTGAAGCATGAGATCACGCCAACTGAAGTTCGTGTTCGCCGCCAGCCCGCCAGGGGGCGGGGAGTCGGGACCGTCGGACGCATCCGGCGGCAGAGACTTCCTGCTGCACATAGCGAACCGCAGGACCGCGAACGATCTCGGCGCCAGTGAAGCCGACGCAAGTCGGTTGCACCGGCCTCTGGCCGGACAGCATTGTCCGTCCGCTGAGACCGGAACCCAAAGAGCCGGATGTGTGACCCACAAGTCTGGTTCTGAGAGAGGCCCGGGGGCGAAAGCCCCCGGGCCTACTCGACGCGCACCACGCGACGCCGCCGGGACTACGCCGGGATCACGATCGACGAGCTCGCCCGCATGGCGGGCATGGCCGGCATGACCCCGCCGCCAGGCGAGCGCGGCGAGCAGCGGTGATGGGCGACAACGCCGTGACACGGCCGTCGGGATCCATGGCGTCGGCCCCGTGGTGGAGGCTACCCTTGGGGCCATCCAGTCCGGAGCCCTCGCATGCCTGCCCACCCACTTGCCGACGTCGTTTCAGCGCAGTACCGGAAGTGGGTCTACCCGGAACCGATCGTCGATCTCCCCGGCTGGCTGACCGGCAACTGGCAGTGGTTCGATCCCTCCCACGCCCATCGCATGTTCTGGCCGGACCGTGACCCGCGGCCCGACACGGACATCCTGATCGCCGGCTGCGGCACGAACCAAGCAGCGGTGTTTGCTTACACCAACCCCGGAGCCGCGGTCATCGCGGTCGACGTCAGCCAGCCGTCGCTTGACCATCAGCGATTCCTGAAGGAAAAGTACGACCTCCGCAACCTCCACCTGCACCTGCTGCCGATCGAGGAGGTTGGATCGCTCGGCCGCGATTTCGACCTCATCGTGTCCACCGGCGTGCTCCACCACATGGCCTCGCCCGAGGCGGGCATGCGGGCCCTCGCTGGCTGCCTCCGGCCCCAGGGCGTGGCGGCGATCATGCTCTACGCCCGCTACGGACGAATCGGCGTCGAGATGATGCAGGTGATCTTCCGCGAGCTCGGCCTCGGTCAGGACGAGGCCTCACTGTTCACCGTGAAGGAGGCCATCGCGCTCTTACCCGCCGACCACCCGGTGCGGAGCTACCTCTCGTTCGCGCCCGACCTGCGGTTCGACGCCGGCCTTGTCGACACCTTTCTTCACGGCCGGGACCGCAGCTACACGGTGGACGACTGCCTCGACCTCGTCGCCTCGGCCGGCCTCGTGTTTCAGGACTGGTTCCTGAAGTCGGCCTACGAGCCCTCCGTGCCGGCCACCGGGTTTTATGCGGCGGTCGCCTCGCTCCCCGACCGGCAGCGCTGGGGGGTGATGGAGCGGATCAACACGCGGAACGCCTGCCACTTCTTCACCGCCTGCCGTGCCGACCGGCCGCGGGCGACCTACGCGATCGATGTCACATCGCCACACGCGCTCGACGCGGTGCCGCACTTTCGCCACCGCTGTGGCCTCGACGGCGCCACGGTCTATCGCCACGATTGGCGGCTCGCGCTCGACGCTCCCCAGGCGGCCCTCACGCGGATCGTCGACGGCCGCCGCACGGTCCGCGAGATCGTGGCCGAGGCGGTGCAGGATCCGGCCTGCGCGGGCCACGATGCCGAGCAGCTCACGGTCCTCGCCCGCGCGCTCGTTCAGCTGCTCGTGAACCGTGATTTCGTCGCGCTGGGGCTACGGTCATGACCGGGCCCGACGCGTACCGCTCGGCGATGGCTCGCCGGCTCCTCCGCCGAGGCATGGCGAGCGGCCAGATCCGGCTCCCCGCGGTGCCGGCCCTGCTCGACGACTACCAGATCCTCTGCGAACGTTCGTTCGCGGTGTTGGGTGTGGCCTTCGACGCAGACCAGCGAGCCCGCCTGCGAAGCGTGCTCGAGGGCCAGCTGGCCGCGGCCTACGCGGCATCGCCCCGCTCCGAGATCGTCATCGCCTACGACTCGCCGGTGGGCTTCACCGTGAACTACACCGTGACGCCGCTGACGCCGTCGCTCGGCGAGGTGTACGACGCGTGGGTGACCACCCGCGAGCCGCCCTACTTCGGCACCACGGCCGACGCCCGCGTGACGGCCGTCGCCGCGGAGGCCGGGCCGCCCGACGCCTGCCCCGTGCTCGACATCGGCGCGGGCACGGGCCGTAACGCGGTCGCGCTCGCCCGGCATGGCCATCCGGTCGACGCGGTCGAACTGAGCGGCCGATTCGCGACGCTCCTCCACGAGGAGACCACGAGGGAGCATCTTCCCGTGCGGGTGATCGATCGCAACGTGTTCGCGTCACTCGACGACCTCCGCCGCGACTACGGACTGATCGCGCTGTCGGAGGTGACCCCCGACTTCCGCACGACGGCCGAGCTCCGCCGGATGTTCGAGATCGCGGCGGCGTGCCTGGCCCCTGGCGGCCGCCTCGTGTTCAACGTGTTTCTGCCTCAGGTGGGCTACACGCCCGACGCCGCCGCCCGCGAACTCGGCCTGCAGGTCTACACCTCGATCTTCACCTACCCCGAGGTCGCGGCGGCCGCCTCGGGCCTGCCGCTCGCGCTCGAGGCCGACGATTCGGTGCACGACTACGAGCAACAGCATCTGCCGGCCGGTGCCTGGCCGCCCACCAGATGGTATGCCGACTGGGTGAGCGGCCTCGACGTGTTCGACATGCCGCGGCACGAGTCGCCGATCGAGATGCGCTGGCTCGTCTTTCGCAGGGCGGTCGCCTGACCCTCGCCGCTCGCTCAGCCAGCGCCGCCCCTGCCGCCCGTGCCGCCGTTGCCCGCGCCGAGCCCGCCGACACCGCCGTTGCCGCCCGTGCCCGCGTTGCCGCCGTTGCCGCTCACCGCTCCGGAGCCGCCATTGCCACCCGCGCCGCCGTTGCCGCTGATGCTGCCTGTGCCGGCGATCCCGGCCTTGCCACCGGCCGCTCCGCCGAACGCACCGCTGCCTCCCGTGCCGCCAGCGCCACCGTTGCCGCCGTTCGTGCCGGCTTGACCGCTCAGCGAGGCGCCGCTGAATCCGGCGCCGCCATGGCCGCCCGCGCCGCCATTGCCGGCCGCGCCGGCGTCGGCACCGTCGCCAGGCGTTCCGGCGCGCGCACTCCCACCGCCTGCACCGGTAGCGCCGCCCGTGCCCGCATTGCCACCATTGCCCCCGTCGCCGCCGCTCGTGCCATTGACGGCTGCGACGCTGCTTGCGATCCCATTCGCCCCCGAGCCGCCATCGCCGCCGAGTCCGCCTGCGCCGCCGTTGCCGCCGGCGGTGTCGGTGCCCGCGGTGGCGGCCACGCCACCGGACACACCTCCGGTTCCGCCGTTGCCGCCCTCACCACCCGCGCCGCCACCGCCGCCGTTGCCGCCGCTGAGGCCGCCGGCAGTCGCCGTGAAGCCTGCGCCGGCGTTGCCGCCGGCACCGCCGTTGCCCGCCGCACCGGCATTGCCGCCGTTGCCGTCGGTGCCCTGGATCGTGCCGAGGCCCTTGAATCCTCCGTTGCCGCCATTGCCACCGTTGCCGCCATTGCCGCCAGCCTGGCCGCTCGTGCCGTTGAATGATGAGAAGGTGCCCGCGCTGCCATCGGCTCCGTAGCCACCGTTGCCACCAGCGCCGCCCTGGCCACCGTTGCCGCCACTGCCGCCAACGCCCGTGGTCGCACTGCCACCGCTCCCGCCGAAACCGCCGCTGCCGCCGGCCGTCGCGTTTTGACCGGTCCGCTGACTCCAAGCACCCATGCCGCCGCTGAAGCCGGCGCCACCGTTGCCACCCCTGCCGCCGTCGCCGGCGTTGCCGGAGATCAGGCCGCCGTTGCCACCCCTGCCGCCATCGCCGCCGCCGCCACCGAGAACATCAGGATCGGAGGAGTGCAAGGCGTCGCCGCCGGCGCCGCCGTTCCCGCCGTTGCCGTACGAGCCGGCGTTGCCACCAGCGCCGCCAGAGCCACCCGAGGCCCCAGAAACGACGGTCGGGCTGAAGCCGTCGCCACCGTCGCCGCCGTCGCCGCCGGTGGTGACCGCGACGCCGTTGGCGCCCGCAGTGCCGACAGCGGTGATGCCGCTGCCAGCCGCGCCACCGACACCCGCGACACCGGGGTCGCCACCATCGCCACCATTGCCACCGTTGATCGAGACGGCATCGCCGTCGCCGCCGGCGCCGCCATTCCCAGCCGCGCCCGCGTTGCCGCCATTCCCGCCGTTGCCGTTGGTGCCGGAGCTGGAGTTGCCACCACTGCCGCCGGCGCCGCCATTGCCGCCATTGCCGGCGTTGCCTCCGGCCTGGCCGGCCGCACCTGAAGTGCCATTGCTCCCGTCGCCGCCTGCGCCGCCGTTGCCGCCGTTGCCCGCCACGCCCGTGGTCGAATCGCCGCCGCTGCCGCCTGCGCCGCCGCTCGAGCCGCTCGCGCCAGTGCCGGCCTTGCCGACGGAGCCATTGCCGCCATGACCGCCGTTGCCGCCATCGCCATACGAGCCGCCGGCGCCACCGGCCCCGCCATTGCCGGCCGCTTCGCCTGACTACAGCGCCGAGAATCCGTCGCCGCCCTTGCCGCCGTTGCCGCCGCTGGTCACGTCGGCTCCAGCCTTGCCTGCGATCGCGCCGGCGCCGCCGGCCTTACCGCCGACTCCCGCCACGCCGGGGTCTCCACCGTCGCCCCCGTCGCCGCCGTTGCCACCATTGCCGGCCGCGCCCGCGTTGCCGCCATTGCCGCCGTCGCCATCGATGCCGCTTGGGCCATCGGTGCCCTCGCCGAACGCGAGGCCGCCGAAGCCAGCCACGCCGCCTGAGCCACCGGCTCCGCCGTTGCCGCCCATGCCACCATCCTGGCCGAAGCCGCCGCCTGCCGCGCCATCGGCTCCGTCAGCGGCCGCGCCGCCGTTGCCGCCCGCTCCGCCAGCGCCCGCGTTGCCGCCTGCGCCGCCGTTGCCCGAGATCGAGCCGCCGCTGCCGCCGCTGCCGCCGGCGCCGCCATTGCCGCCGTTGCCGCCGTTGCCGCCGGCTTGCCCGCTCGTGCCTGATTCGCCCGGAAGCGATCCGTTGGCTCCCGCCGCGCCGGCCGCGGCCGTGCCGCCGTTGCCGCCAACGCCGCCATTGCCGAACAAGCCACCCTTCCCGCCGGCGCCGCCGTTGCCCCCCGACACACCGGCGACGATCGGCGAGTAACCCGCGCCACCGTTGCCACCATTGCCGCCGCCCACACCGGCCACGCCATTCGGGCCGTCAACGCCCGCGATGCCGCCGCTGCCGCCGTTGCCCGCGGCACCGCCGACGCCACCAACGCCACCAGATCCGGGATTGGCACCAGCGCCGCCGTTGCCGCCGTTGGGCGTGGTCGCGTCGCCAGCGGCACCGTTGCCGCCGTTGCCCCCGATGCCCCCGACGCCACCAATGCCGCCGTCGCCGCCATTGCCGTTGAAGCCGTTCTGGGCGTTGAACACGAAGAAGCCCGAGCCGGCATTGCCGCCATTGCCACCGTTGCCGCCGGCGACGCCCTCACCGCCGGTGCCGCCATTGCCGCCGTTGCCGCCGGGGATCACCGCATCGGCTCCATCGACGCCAGCGGCGCCGTCGAGGCCTGCTCCGCCGTTGCCGCCGACTCCACCGTTGCCGCCGCTGCCGAAGATCGCACTGCCCGCCCCACCATTGCCGCCGACGCCGCCAGCCTTGCCGGCCGCGGCATCGAAGCCGTTGCCGCCGTTCCCGCCGTTGCCGAACAGGAGGCCGCCGTTGCCGCCCTTTCCACCGGCGCCGCCGATGCCGATCCAGCCCGCGTTGCCGCCGTTGCCGCCGGAGGCGGCCCCGCCACCGTTGCCGAAGATGATCCCGCCCTCGCCGCCGTTCGGCGCATCCACCGTGCCGGCTGCGCCGCTCCCGAACAGTTCACGCCCCGACGTCGAGTCGAGGTCGCCCGTCTGTGCGGCAGCCGGCGCCGACACCTTGATGGCCTTGTTGAAGTCGGTGAGCGTGACCGTGATCGTGCCCACGCCAGGGACCGCGGTCGCAACCCGGGTCACGTAGCCCTGCGGCCCGACCCACACGGTCGCCGGAACGGCGTCGTTGCCGAACACGGGAGGCGTGCCCAGCGGGGTCAGGTTGGCCAGCGGCAGGAGCGCCGCAAACGTGGATCGCCCGATCGTCGCGGCATACCGAGTCCCGAAGGCGTCGGAACCGGCGCGCGCCGCCGTGATCGGGAACTCGATCGACGAGAGCGTGTTCTTCGGGGTCAGGCCCGTCACCAGGTTGCTCACGAACACGCCGGCCTGCGGAGAACTCGGCACGGCCACCCACGGCAGGCCGGTCGCGCCAAGCCGGGAGGCATCGACGTAAGTGACGCTCCCAATCTGGTGAAACTCGGTGATCTGCGGGGCGGAGCCGACGCTCGCGTCGAGGTCGATGACGCCCTTCTTCGAGTCGAGCGATCCCGTCGAGCCGGCCACCGTGCCGTTGATGTCGAGCGCCATCGTGAAGGCATACAGCCCCGACTGCTCCGCGAGGACCGCAGCCAGTCCGAGCGGTGTGAGCCGCACCGTCACGCCCGGCGCGGAGCTGATCCGGCCATTCGGCGCGCTTGCCACCAGGTCCTTGATGTTGCCCAGGACGTTGTTGCTGATCTGGTTGCCGTCAATCACGGTCTTGGAGTTGGTGCCCTTGGCGCGAATGCCGTAGCCGCCGTTGAAGAGGATCGTGTTGCCGGCGTCGCTCTGGCCGATGTTCAGACGCTTGGTCTGGTGGAGCACCACGCCGCTGACGACGTTCTGCGTCAGCGTGTTGCCCACGATCACCGTGCCGGTGTAGGCGCCCGGCAGGGCAATCGCATCTTAATCGGCCTGTTTTCCCGTCAGAATTCCTTCCAAGACATCGTTACACCAGCCTGCTTGGAGTCGTTTGCCCCGAATCGAGC
>VGYR01000235.1 GCA_016872925.1 Planctomycetota bacterium | reverse complement strand
ACGTCACCTTCGGAGAGGACAAGAGCCGAATCCGCCGCGGCAACGCCCCCGAAATCGCCGGCGCCTTTCGGAGGCTGGCGCTCTCGATTCTCAAGCGAGACACTTCCGTGAAAAATTGCTCGATTCGGGGCAAACGACTCCAAGCAGGCTGGTGTAACGATGTCTTGGAAGGAATTCTGACGGGAAAACAGGCCGATTAAGATGCGATTGCCCTGGGGGGCCGGGCGCAGTATCGGAGAAGATGTTCAAGACTTCGAAAATAGCTCGGCACATCACGATCGACGAGCGTGATCCGGACACTCGCTTCCCGGGAGGTTCGGCCGGTGCGGGCCATGTGGGCGGCCGCCACGCCGCCGGCCGTGCCGGTGGACCACTCGATCGGATGGAGGCGGGTGGCGGAGTTGGCCAGAAACGACTGCGCCATCGTCTTGCCCACGACCAGCAGGTTGCCGAGGTCCCGGTGCGTCAGGGCCCGGAACGGGATGCAGAAGGGCAGGGTGTCGTGCGCGGCCGTGCAGTAGTCGGGCATGTCGCAGCCCGCGATCGGATGGATGTCGGCGGGGTAGGCGCCGAGGGCGATGCGGTCTGGGAACACGGTTCCCGTCTTCTGGCTCGCCGGCCCCGTCATGTCGGCAAACCGGAGCACGAATCCGTCGAGGCCGATGGCCCGCCGCGTGTCGCGGATGTAGGGAAGCTTGGCGAGCCCGTGGCCGGTGCCGAGCACCGCCGGCGAGAGGCTGATCCGCGCCGGGTCGATGCCGGCGTCGCCGGCCCGACTGCGAAACCACTGATGCCAGCCAAAGGCCCGATCCTCGGCGCCCCGCAGCGCCTCCAGGTTGATGCCGCCGCGCCAGTCGGCGGCCTCGGCCGCGGCCTGGTCGCGCGACAGGAAGAGGTAGTGGAAGGGATAGTCGTTGCCGCCTTCGTGCACCTTCTCCGAGTAGCCCCAGTTCTGGAGGCAGATGTCGCCGGCCGTGGCGGTGGGCGTGCGGCCCCGAATGCGGCGATACGTCCAGATCTTCGTCCAGGCGTCGGGCTTGTCGCGGTAGGCGCCATAGCCCAGTTTCGTGGCCGAGATCGTGCGGTCGGGCTCGCCGACCGGCTCGGCGTGGAGTTCCTGGGCGAAGCAGTAGACGGTGGCCTGGCCGCAGGTGTCGCGGCACTCGAGCGCCCCGTCGGCCTCCTCGACGCCCTGCAGGTAGGGCTTGCCCGACAGCGCCAGCACCTCGCCCCACTCCGTGGCGTCGATGAATACGGTCGGCCGATCGGTCCGCGACGATGCAAAGCGGAGCACCCGCTTCGTGAACCGCTCGGAATCGCGGGGCGAGTACCAGTCGGCCAGGTCCTCCGAGGGCAGCCGGTCGAAGCCGCGATCGGGCACCGTGGCCCGTGGCGACCGCGACACGCAGGTGATCGACGCCACGCGGGAGCCGTCGGCCGACAGCTCGACTCGCTTGACGACCGTTTCGAGAAACACGACGAGCCGGTCGCCGGCGGCCCGCTGCCGCGGCTGGAGCTGCCCCACGACGAACGCGTCGGGGCAGAAGCAGAACCGGCTCACCCAGCAATTGGCCGGGTTCTCGATGCCCTTCAACAAGGCCAGGAACGACGGCGTGATGTTGGCGGGCGTGCGGGCGACCTTCGAGACACTGTACGGCTGCGCCGCGGCATCGGCCGGCTTGGGCTGGATGGAATGCCACGCCTCATCGACGGCCGGAACCCCGCTTGACGTGAGTTGGCCGCCAACCCAATCCGTGGGCTCAATCAGGGCGGTGCGGGCGCCCGGCTCCGCCGCTGCCAGGGCCGCGGCGAAGGCCGCCGTGCTGCCGCCGGCCACCACCACGTCGAACTCGAGGGGACTGTCGTCCGCGGCGCGGGTCACAGCCGCGCCGGCCGCGGCTCGAAGCATCAGGCAGACGCCCAGGCACACGGCTGTCAGACGGGCTCGAAGCATCAGTTTCCCTTTCCTGCAGGGCCCGGGCGGCGGGCGGCATCCATGATCACGCTGCGGTCAGCATAGGCTATTACCGGCCAGCCCCCAGCCACGCGAAACGTTTCCCAGAAAGCGAGAAAAGCCGACTTCTGTTTCGCTATTTCAACGAAACGCGCTCGCAGACATTGCGAAATAGCGACGGTCGTCCCGCCGAGGCGTTTCGTCGGAAACCCTGACAATCATTGGGTTTATGGCTTCTCTCACAGTTCGTGTGATTCGCGGCACGCCATGTGCATTGCGTCCCTAGCGTTGGACCGAGCACCGATTTTTTTGGAGTTGCCCATGTCGTCATCGATGCCCAGTCGGAAGAAAATGATCGCCGTCGCCGCCCTGGCGATCGCCATGCTCGTGGGCAACTTCTGCTGCCCGACGGCGTTTGGGCAAACCCTCTCGCCGCTGACCACGTTCGGTTCGAACGGCTGGCTGGCCCCGGGCTCGATCCCGCAGTTGCTGAATGACAACTCCTCGCGCGGCTTGGGGGTGTCACCGACGACCGGCAACCTTGTGCTGCCGGCGCGGACCTCCGGAACAGCTGGAAACAACGTGTGGGTCATCAGTGGTTCGACCGGCGCCGTCACGGGTTCGCTGACGCCTCCTACGGGTGGTTACACGGGCGGAACCTTCATCATCAACGGCGCTGGTGTCGGTTCGGACGGGGCGGTCTACGTGGCAAATCTCGTCATTTCCGCCGCGTCGGCGTTCAAGGTGTACAAATGGGCCAGCAACGCCGACTTCTCGACTCCGGGAACGGTTGCCTTCTCCGGGACGTTCACCGGTGGCGCCCCTCGCTACGGTGATGCATTCGCGGTGTATGGGTCTGGCACGGCCGCCAAGTTTGCTGCTGCCGGTTCGAACTCTACCGTGAACAACGTCAACAGTTTTTTTGCCGTGGGAACGCTAAGCGGCACGTCCACCCAGTCCGCCACGGCGTACCTCCAGGTGGTGAACTCCCAGACCACGACGGCGGGGAACAACGGTTATCGTCTGGGGCTTTCGTTCATCAACGACTCGTCGCTACTCGGCACTCAGGGTGGCAACAAGCTCTACACGACGACGTTCAGCCCGTCCGTGTCGAACATTGAGACGACCGGCACCACGAACTGGACTGCCTCCAATCGCCCGGTCGCCTACCTGTCGCACAATGGCACGCCGTACGTGGCCACGATCGACACGAACAGTTCGACCGTTTCGCTCTTCGATCTCACCAATCCCGCGTTGCCGCTGCTCACCGGCACGGGCAATACCACCGTCGGCACGCTGACCGGCAACCTCAACGGCACCGGCGGGATCGGCTGGGGCCCGTACCTCGGCAACGATCAGTACACCCTGTACGCGATGTCTTCCAACCAGGGAATCCAGGCGTTCGTCGTGACCGTCCCGGAGCCGTCGACCTACGCCGTGATGGCGAGTGCCTTCGCCGTGATCGGGCTGGTTGCGTCGCGGAAGCGGCGGTCGGAAGGCTGATCCGCCCGCGAAGCTCCGGCCTCGCCCAGCCAACGTACGAGGCCCGCCCAACTCGGGCGGGCCTCTTTCGTACCATCGCAGAATAAAGTATTGGCCGTTTTTCAAGCAGGGCGTAAGATTCGAGAGTGGTGGTCCAGACGCGGTGAGTTCATAGCAGAAGGAGCATGTTCGAATGACACAGGTACGGGGTTGGACTGGTGCTCGTCGTCGCTCTGATCGGCTGCGCGGCGGCTTTACGCTGGTCGAGCTGCTCGTCGTGATCGCGATCATCGCGACCCTGATCGGGCTGCTCCTGCCCGCGGTGCAGAGTGCCCGCGAGTCGGCCAGACGGATTTCCTGCACGAACAATCTCAAGCAGGTATGCCTCGCCTTCCACTCGCTGCACAGCGCCACCAAGGCCCTGCCGGCGAGCGACTACGGGCCAGGGGGCAGCTTCGGGACCTGGCAAGTGGCGATTCTGCCGTACATCGACCAGCAGACGCTGTTCAACGCCTATCAGGGATTCAAGACCGGAACCACCGCGAGCGGAGGCATCGCCCAGTACTCGAGCGCCGTGAACAACACAGTGACCCAGTCGGTGATCGGCGGACTCCGATGCCCGAGCGACAACGCCGGCTCGAACGGTGTGGCAACCGCACAGGGCAATCGAACCAAGCACAGCTATGTGGTCAACGCGGGCAACACCAATCGCATGCAAGATGACCCATCGCGGGGCAATCCCTACTTGGGCGTCACGTTCGGTGGCGCGCCGTTCGTCCGCGACGGCCGGTCGACGCGGTATCCGACGCGGCCGATCGTGAGGTTTCAGAACATTTCCGACGGGCTGTCGAAGACGCTGATGGCCTCGGAGATTCTGCTGGGCAGCAACGACGCCACAAACTCGGACCTGCGCGGCTTCACGTGGTGGGGTCCAGGGGCCGTCTTCAACGGGTTCTACCAGCCGAATACCTCCTCGGGCGACCAACTCCAGCTGAATTATTGCGTCAACCAACCTGCCCAAGGCCTTCCCTGCCTGACGGACAGCGAATACGTGATGACCGCGCGAAGTCGTCACGTCGGTGGCGTCGTCGCCGGCATGTGCGACGGATCGATCACCTTCGTCGAGGAAGCGATCGATCTGGCGGCCTGGCGTGCGATGTCGACGTCCCAGGCCGGCGACCTGGCGCGGTAACGGTCGTGCCCCGCGGCGGAGCGTCGAGGCACTCACTTCAGGTCGACGTTCAAGACGTTCGGCTTGTCGTCGCTGACCTGCTCGATGGTCACGCTGGCCGGCGGTGCGTTGAGAAACTTCCGCGGCAGGATCTGTTTTGTCTCACGAGTGCTCGGGTCAGCGCCGACGTTTTCAAACGCCCGGATCCAGACGTTGTATTTCCCGGGGCAAGGGCCGGTTTCCCGCGGCATCGAGAACTTTCCGTCGCTGATGGCCGCGTTGGCTCCGGCCGGCTGCCCCTCCGCCGGCTCGAGCGCGATCGCCCCCATCGCGATCGGCTTGCCTTCCCAGGTGATCGTGCCCTCGAGCGGCTGCCGGGCAAAGGGATCCTTCTTGCCGCAGCCGACGGTCACGGAGACTGCGGCCACCAGCACCGCGGCACTGAGAAACCGGCGCCGGCCGGTCGTCGCACCGTCAGCAGTCAGCGGAGAAGACATCGCGAACACTCCCGTCACGAGGAATCGACCTGGACGGAAGAATTTATCACGCCGCCCGGCTCTCGTCACTCCCGCCGGGTGTTGGTGGCACAGTGGACGTTGCCGTGGTTCTTCTGGTAGACGCCGTCGTCGATGAACTCCACGCGGTCGGCGCCCGCCGCGAGAAATCGCTCCCGGCAGGTCTCGCGGACCGCCTCGGGCATGCCCGCCGCGCCGCAGATCACGACCCCGTTGACCATCAGGGCATTGACCGGGTTGCTCCAGACCGACGACGCGTTCGTGACGCCGCCCTCGGGGAGCAGGCCGTCGGCCGGCACGTCGAACACGACGGGCAGACGTACGACCCGGCTCTCGTCGAGCCCGAGCAGGGCGAGCAGCCCTCCGGCCGCGTCCCCTGGGTCGCCTGACGACACGCCGGCCAGGCCCGCGGCTCCGGCACCCGACAGCATGCCAGCTATCCGCCGGGCAATCCGCTGATTCGCCTCGCGGAGGAGTTCCGTGATCGGCCCCGCCGCGTTCGCGTCGGCCGCAAGCCGCAGGCCTTCCTCGGGATCGGGGACGAGGATCATGGGTTGGCCGTCGCGGCCCGGCAGGAACGACACGATCTCGTCCACGTGCTTGATCAGCAGCCACGAGGTGTCGATCCAGACCGGTGGCTGGGCCCGCTGTGCGGCCAGGAACGCCACGACGTCCGGGTGGAACGTGCAGGCCGTGAGCGGATTGCGGCCGTGAATGACGCGGCCGGCCGGCTGGGCGACCGTCGGCGGCGAGACCTCGAGGTTGCCATACCAGTCGGCCCAGGCGTCGCCCCCGGCCAGCGGTCGCGGCCCGGCCACCTCCGCCACGGCCACATCCGGGCCGAGCAGGGTCGGCGGAAAGGTGTCGGCGTTCCGCAGGCCGGCGAGCACGACGTGCATCGAGGCCCGCGGCGTCGTCGTGATGCCGATCTCCATCGTGTCCTGCATCCACATCTCCTTCCAGTCGCGGGCGGCATGCGTCCGCAGCGGCACGCCGAGCGGTTCGAGCAGCCCATCGAGGGCGGCGATGAAGCCGGCGTTGTCGTAGCGGCCGGTGGCCACGTAGACCTCGGACACCGGAGCCGTGGCCAGCAGGAGCACGACCGGCGCGACCCGCGCGGCGAGTTCGCGGGGGTCCGCATCGCTCCCATCGACCGCCACCCGAATCGTCGCCCGACCCGTCCAGTCCGCCGGCAGACCGGCCCACGCGAGGGCCTCGATGCCGAGATGCACGGCCGCTCCGGCGGCGGCCGCCGGCACGGCGAACTCACCGGCTCCCCGGCCGAGATGCCGCCAGCCACCGGCTTCGCGAACGAAGAACCGCAGCGGTGCGCCGTCGGTCGAAATCCGGAGCCGCGTGCCGGCAGGAGCCGCGATGGGGACCACGGCCAGGTCGTCCGCGTCGGCAGGCCCGTTCACGCGGTCGTCGTCGGCGTCGGCGACCCCGTCGCGATCGTCGTCATCCCGGTTGGCGAGGAGCACGATCTCCTCGGCCAGCGGTGCCGCCGCGGGGCCGAAGGGCGCCGCCGCCAGGCCGAACCAGAGGGCCAGCCAGCGCAGGGCGGCGGGGGAACGCGTTGGTTTTGCGACTGCCATGCCCCCGGTTTTATCATCCCGGGCATGGTCGAGTCGCCCGTCGTCTACGCCGCGGTCGTGCTCCTGCTGGCGGGCGTCTTTCCGGCGGTCGCGGCCCGGGTTCCGGCGCGGCTGTTCGAGGTGCTGCCGCCGATCGTGCTCTCCTACGCGGCCTCGACCGCGCTGGCGATGGCGGGCTGCTGGCGGGCGGCCCCGGGCATCGACGGCGTGCGGACGGCGATCCTCGCGCACCTCCTGCCGGCGCTCGTGTTCCTGATGCTCGTGCGGTGCGACCTGCGGGCCGTGGCCGCGCTCGGCCCGCGGGTGCTCGGCGCAAGGATGGTCCGGTCAAAGGATAGTCCGGTCAATGGCACTTCAGCAACCATGTCCAGAGGCATTTCCGAGCTGATGGGCGGCTGGTGAGGCTGGTGCCGCGTTTTCCGACGCCT
>VGYR01000234.1 GCA_016872925.1 Planctomycetota bacterium | reverse complement strand
TGGCGCCCGACTGCAACAGCGCGTCGAACTCCCCGCTCTCGCGTAAGTCCTCGACGCGGCCGAGCGTGGCGATCACCTTCTGTCGCGTCCGACCGCTTTCCCAGCGGTTCTCGACGACCTGCAGATAGACGCGGTCGCCCGACCGCTTCTGGCGAAAGAACATGGCGCCTCCGGCACATGGCCTGAATGTGGCACCACAGGATATCGGCTATATGCCTGTAAATATCAATCTATCCATTAAAAACGTGGCACCAGGTTTTGAGCTCCGGACGCACCTGAACCTCGAAATTCACGAGAGAAACAGCAGTTCGCGCTGCCGAGAGGGCTTCCAACTGTAGAAGATGGGCATGAACGCATTGCGTGATCTCCTCGCCGCCGTGTTCACCACGCCGCCCGACGACGTGCCCCCATGCGTCGAGCAATCAAACTCCCTGCGCGAGGTCGTGTCGCTGCAGGCGCTGTTTGTGACGCTCACTGTCGCGCTGCTGGCATATGTCCGAAACTCGCCGACCTTCGAGATGCGGGTCGACCTGATCTTCACGGTGCTCGCGGCGCTGCCCCTGATGGGGCTGTACCACATCGTGACGAGCCGCGTGAGGACCGAATCGGGCGACGTCTACGTGTGCGCGAAGCCGATCCGCACCTTCGCCCGACAGGCGATGATTCTCGACATCGCGATCGTGGTGGGGGTGTCGTTGCTCTACTGGCGGAACCAGCTCCCCGGCCAGTGACGGCCCGGGCCCGCGCCAGCCGTCGGGTCGCCCCCAGGCCGCAGGGTCTGCCAGGGTTCGCCACTTCAACGCGCGCCGGGCGCCGGCCCGAGAATCCCCCAATCTGTCCAGCCGACTGCGTTGATGGTAGCGATGAGACCGAACCGGGGGCTGGCGGCGTGCACAGGCGACAGCGGGCGATCGACCGGCCGTTGGCATGGCTCGCGGCCATGCTCTGGTGCTGCCTCGTGGGCCAGACCGGGGCGGAAGACCCGCCGCAGCCGTATCTCGAAGAGCCGCACTACGAGCAGGCCCCGCACCTCCTCGGCGGGCCCGACGGCTTTCGCGAGCGACTGGCCGACGCCGGCCTGACGATCCTCGCCGACAACACGGGCTTTTAAATCGGCAATGCCAACGGGGGCTTCGACCGGGCTTTCGACTACGCCGGGCATGGCGACTACTGCGTGATCGCCGACGGCAGCAAAACCGGCGTGCGCGACGGGCTGTATCTCAAGCTCCGCGCCGAGCACCGCTACGGCGAAACGATCGTGGGCAACGTGGGCTGCTTCATCTCGCCGACGCCGATCGCCGACCTGCCGGTCTACGGCAGCGAGGAGGTGTATCTCACCAACGTGCTGCTGACGCAGGAACTCGGCGACGCCGTCTCCGTGTTCGCCGGCAAGATGGACACGCTCGACGGCGACATGAACGCCTTCGCCCACGGCCGGGGGAAGACGCAGTTTTCGAACATGGGAATTCGTGTTCAACCCGATCGTGGGGGCGACCGTGCCCTACTCCACGCTCGGTGCCGGCTTCTCGCTTCATCCCGATGAAGGGCCGATGGTGATGGTGACCGTACTCAACTCCACCGACACGACGGCCACCAGCGGCTTCGACACGCTGTTCAGCGACGGCATGCTCCTGTCGGCAGCCGTACGGGTGCCCACGACGTTTCTCGACCGCCCGGGCCACCAACTGCTCGGTGGCACCTGGAACAGTCGCACCTACACGTCGATCGCCGAGGCCTACATCCCCTACCCGGACGTGGCGATTCCGTCGACCCGTGGCTCGTCGTGCCTGTATTGGAACTTCGACCAGGTGCTCGTCGCCGATCCGACCGACGATGCGCGGGGCTGGGGCCCGTTTGGCCGTGCGGGCCTCGCGGATCCGGACACGAGCCCGATCGACGCGTTTTTGAGCTTCGGCTTCGGCGGCAACGTGCCGGGCTGGATGCGGCGCGACGACACCTTTGGCATCGGCTGGTATTGGGCGTCGGCGAGCCCGCAGATCGGCACGCTGATCACGTCGCAGTTCGGCCCGGTCGGCGACGGCCAGGGCATCGAGTGCTTCTACAACTACGCGCTCACGCCCGCCGTCCGCATCACGCCGGACCTGCAGTACGTCGTGCCGACGCTGCGGCTGGCAGATCCGGCGGTGATCGCCGGCGTGCGGGCACTCGTCAGCTTCTGACCGAATACTACCCCCGACAGGGATCGAACCTGTGACCTGAGCTTTAGGAAAGCTCCGCTCTATCCAACTGAGCTACGGGGGCGGACAGTGAAATCCTAGCGAAAAACCGGCCAGCATCTAGGTTAGGAGCAGCGGTCGCGGAACCGTTCACGATGCCACTCGACTTCAATCCCGGAAGCCTGCTCATCGCCGCCGGTGCGATCGCCGTCGCCCTCGGCCTGTGGTGGAAACTTGCGCCGCAGGGATGGCCCCGGTTTCCGCTCGGCAATCTGCCCGGTGACATCCGCATTCAACGCGACGGTTTTTCCTTCTTCATGCCGATCACGTCCTGCCTGGTCGTCAGCGGCATCCTCTGGCTCGTGCAGGCCCTCCTCGCCCGCAGCGGACGCTGACCTGCGCGAACACCGCTGCCTGGAGCCGCTCCCAGTGGATTCGTCCGTTCCGTGGTTGCGACCACAGCCGACCGACCACTCCACATAGGTCCGCGCCCAACGGTGGCAGATCACTTGCGGGAGCTGGCCGTTGCCAACACAATCTGCGTCGCGCATCGCATCTTGGCTGTCTTCGGAGAAGGTTTCATGACGAAGTTTCTCCACGCGGCCGTGTGCATCGTGCTCGTGGCCGAAGCGGCTCAGGCGGCCCCATTCACCGACCTCATCTCGTTTGGTGACAGCCTGAGCGACGTGGGCAATGCGGCAGGAATCACCAAGCCCGGCTACGCCCCGCTCATCAACGGCTAATATCAGCAGAGTCATTTCTCGGACAACGTGATCTGGAACGAGACGCTGGCGGCGTATTGGGGGCTTCCCGCGCGCACGCCCGGCCGCGTGGCCTACGGCCCGATGCCCGCGGCCTTGTCGGGCAACACGTGGGCGTGGGGCGGCTCGGAGTCTTCGGCCAACGCGGTCTCGCCGTCGTGGGTCGACTACCCGATCCCCGGCCTGCTGATGGAGACGTCGTCGTATCTGGCCAACTTCACGCCGAACGGGACGTCGCTCTACTCGATCTGGTCCGGTGCCGACAATCTGCTCGTCGGCAACTCCCCCAGCCCGGCGGCAGCGCAGTCGGCCGTGAACGCCGTGAAGACCGCGATGACGGACCTCGAGAACGCTGGGGCACGCAACTTCCTGGTCATCAACATGCCGAAGATCGGCGACACGCCGTATGCGCAGGCCAACGGCCCGACGTACATCGCCGCCGCCAACGTCTATTCCACCTCGTACAACGCCGCGATGACGAGCGCGATCGCCGACCTGCGAGCGGACCCGGCCTTCCTGGCGACGATCTACTTCGTCGATGTCTACACGCCGCTGGAGCAGGTCGTCGCGTCGGTGGCCACCAGCGGCTCGTACACCGCGGATTTCTTCGTGCCGGGCGCACCAGTCACGATCACCAACACCTCCGACAAGGCGCTGGACTACTTCCAGACCAACGGCACATATCCCGACGGCTACTTCTTCTGGGACATCGTGCATCCTACGACGCAGGGTCATGCTCTGGTGGCAGGGCTGGCCCTGCAGGCCATCGCGGCCGTCCCCGAGCCCGCCTCGCACGTCGTGGCGCTCGCCGGCCTCGCCGCGCTTGGACCACTGCCGCTCATCCGGTCTGCTCCGAAAAGACGTGGGGGCTCATGGGGGCTCATGCCGGCGGCTCCGGTCGGTATGATGCTGGTTCCCGTCGTGAATGCGGGAGCCCACCTCGGGAGCGACGGCGATCATGCCCCGCGCAGCACTGGCCCTCGAAGACGGCACGGTCTACCTCGGTGAGTCGTTCGGTGCCACGGGCACCGTGTCGGGTGAGGTGTGCTTCAACACCTCGATGACCGGCTATCAGGAGATCCTCACCGATCCCTCTTACCGCGGCCAGATCCTCTGCATGACCGCGCCCCAGATCGGCAACTACGGCGTGAACCACGCCGACATCGAAAGCGGCACGCTCCAGATGGCCGGCTTCGTGGTCCGCGAGGCGAGCCGGATCGCGAGCAACTTCACGGCCGAAGGCACGCTCGGCGGCTATCTCGTCAAGGCCGGTGTGGTGGGCCTCGCCGGCATCGATACCCGGGCCCTCGTCCGCCGGCTGCGGATCCGCGGCGCGATGACGGGCGTGCTCTCGAGCGAGATCCTCGACCCGGCGGTGCTCGTCGCCAAGGCCAAGGTGGCCCCCGCGCTCGTGGGCAGGGATCTCGTCCGCGAGGTGATGCCCGAACGGGCCAGGGCGTGGAACGAGCAACTCGACGACTGGGCTCGCCCCGTGCCGCAGCCACTCGAGGGAGGTGAGCCCGCCCCGCTGCCGCGTTTCAGCGGCTCGAAGAAGGTGGTGGCCCTCGACTACGGCATGAAGTGGAACATCGCCCGCCACCTCGCGAGCGTGGGCTGCGAGGTGACGGTCCTTCCAGGCCGGGCCACCGCCGCCGACGTGCTCGCCCACGATCCCGATGGCGTGTTTCTCTCCAATGGTCCCGGCGATCCGGAGGTGCTCGGGTACTGCGTCGAGACGGTCCGGGGCCTCGTGGGCAAGGTGCCGATGTTCGGCATCTGCCTCGGCCACCAGCTGCTCGCCCTCGCCTGCGGCGCCAAGACCTTCAAGCTCAAGTTCGGCCACCGCGGCGCCAACCAGCCGGTGATGGATCTCACCACGGGCAAGGTCGAGATCACCTCGCAGAACCACGGCTTCGCGGTCGACGAGGCCACGCTGCCCGCCGAGCTCGAGGTGACGCACCGCAACCTGAACGACGGCACGATCGAGGGGCTGCGGCACAAGACCGCTCCGGCCGCGAGCGTGCAGTATCACCCCGAGGCCGCCGCCGGGCCGCACGACTCGGCGTATCTGTTCACGCGGTTTCGCCAGATGATGGCGTGAGGAGCCGCGTCACGGGGTCGGGTCCGGTTCCGTGCGGTCGCGGGTCGGCACGGTGATGGAGAAGGTTTTCGGCCCCGCCCCGTGCTCGAAGAAGCCGTCGTTGAGCCAGGGGAGTTGCTCCCGCCTGGCCGTCGAGGGCATGTCGAAGGTGGCCGTCAACTCGTAGGTCGTGGGACCCGTGGTCCGGTAACCGTAGGCCTCCGCGGAGACCGGATCCTCGAGGTCGCCCACGAACGTGCCCGGATCGCTGCGAAGCGCCGCGAGGCTCTCGGGCAGCGTGCCGCGACGCTCATAATGGTTCTCGATGGCCTGCTGGATCGACACGAGATGCATCACGCGATCGGCGTCGAGCCTGAGGCGGCGGGCCTGCCAAGGGCTGTCGATGAGTGCGAGCGCCGCCGCCAGGCAGGCGACCGCCGCGGCGAATCCGCCCCGAGCCAGCCATGGTCGCCATCCGGGTGCCGGCGGCAGCGCTCGTCCGGCCGTGCCGGTCAGCGACTCCTCGCGACGCAAGTCGCCGGCATACCAGAGATAAATGGCCCCGGCCACCGTGAACACGACCAGCGCCTTGAGCAGGAACCGGACGGTGGCGTCGCCCTGCAGGAAGTTGATCAGCAAGCACACAAGGTCGCCGGCCATCACCAGCGCCGTGATCAGGAGCGTGAGGTACGCGAGGAGCCGGTAGATGGGCGACAGCCGCGACCCGGGGTTGCTCGCCACGTCGCGGGCGATCGCCCGGTGCACGACCAGCAGAATCGGCAGCGACACCACGAGCGTGGCCACCGCCCAGCGGAGCCCCCCTTTCCAGAAGGCGGTGGCGTCGAGCGGCAGTGGCAGCCAACGGTCGATGAGGACGAACAGCACCGCCCCCACGGCGAAGGCCGCGTTGTAGAGGGCGATGATCGACACGAGGTGCAGGAAGGCGTCGCGCGGGGAACTCGAGACCCGCTTCCGGGGCACGGGCACCGGCAGCGACGACTCCGCGAAGGCGTCGAGCGCCAGCGAAACTTCCCGCGGCGACCAGCCGGCTGCCGCCAGTTCGCGCGAGACCTCGGTTCGGGACAGCCCCTGCGCAAGGCACTCCCGCACGAAAGAGATCAACTGCTCGGGCGCGGCTGCCATCGTGAACCCTCTTTGGAGACCCTTCGAAACCACGGCACCACACGATCCTATCGCTGCCGCCCGCCGACCCGAGGCGGCGCGGGTGGAATAACCGGAAAAACCCGCAGTCTGAATCTTTGACTGTGCATTCCTGCGTGCCAGAGTTGAGCGGCCCCGGGCTGCATCCCGGGGCCACCGCCGTCCAAGGAATCCGGCGGTCCCCAGTCTCTGCCAAGGAGGTTCTCTCCCATGATTCGTGTCAAGCCTGTTCTGCTGTTCTCTCTGATCGCCACGGCCGCGGTGCTTCTCGCCGCGTCGTTCGCCGAGGCCGGCTTTCGCCACCATCGGCATCTCGAGCCCGGCTGTGCCGCAGTCGAGCCGGGTTGCTCGGCCTTCGAGCCGGCCTGCGTCCTGGAGCCGTCGTGCGGGTGCGAGCCCGGCTGCGGCGCCGAGACGGTCTGCCCGACAAACCCCTGCATCAAGTACCGCCACAAGCACGCCCGCAGGCACCACCACTGCAATCAGGGCTGCTGCGGCGAGCCGACGTACCAGACCGTGCTGACCCCGACGAGCCCCGAGACCTGCCAGACCGTGGCGGTGCCGGTGTGCCTGCCGGCCTGCTGCCAGGGCTGCCCGTGCGAGAGCTCGCGGTGCACGCTCCTCGGCTGCGGTCAGGTGCGGTACGACTACTACTGCTGCGGCTGCTCGGTCGTGATCCGCTTCCAGAAGTGCGGTGACATCCTCGTCATTTACGAAGGCTTCTGAGTTCACGGCTTCGGGGCCATGCATGGCCCTCGCGGCCTCGAGTCCGTCACGGACCATCAACCAGAGCCCCGGCCCGGAGCGATCCAGGCCGGGGCTTTTCGTTTTGCGACCACAAGCCGGCTCGCGTGGCCGCTCGGAAAGAGATCCGTCGCGCGAGTGCCCGACACGCCTAGCCCTTATCCAAGCGAATTTGGACTTGCGCGATTCGCGCTGAGCGCATAAAAAAACTCGAAATCCCCGACGAATCGCTTGATTTCGGTTGGCGCCACTTCAAGCGACTC
>VGYR01000233.1 GCA_016872925.1 Planctomycetota bacterium | reverse complement strand
ACGCTGGCGACGACTCAACGCGCATCACCAGATCGTTCTTGTTCTCGAAGGAAGAATCTTCACCGACGGTGTCCTGCAGAACGCCGCCTGATTCAGGACCTCTGAACACAACTCTTGACAATAGCTCCCGGCGGCAGCCTTCGGGGTGCTCGACGTGAACGTGGATCTCGGTCGATTCGACATCGAGCCTCACGTCCGTCACCTTCCAAGGAGTGGTCAAGCCGAGAACCTGCTGGTAGAGCTCCGTGTCGAACATGCGCCTTGCCTCCGGGGAAAGGCCGCATTCTCCCCTACGGAGCTACCCACAAAAATCCCCGATGGACCCCTGTGGTCTCGCCCAGATGGGCGAGTTCCTGTTCGGCAGCCAGCGTCATGGGTGTGGTCTCCGGTGCAAGGGGTCCGCGGGGACAGCCGCGGCAGGGCGGAACCGCCCGCTGCCCGCGGGACTGCGGCGCGACCCCGCGCACGGCCCGGCGAAGGATTGTGCCGGGCGACCGCGCAGGCAAACTCCTGCGCTGCGCGGGCCGAGGCGGCTGCCGGACACCCCCGCCGGGATCGCGGCGGGGGTCAGCCCGTGATCCACTCCGGCAGCCGCCGGACCCTGCCCTCCCGGTCGACGCACACGACGGTCGTCGAGCCCGTCACCAGGATCTGCGTGCCGCGGATCACTTCGTAGGCGTGCTTGATGTGGGCGGCCCCGACCTTCTCGACCCGTGTGCGGAGCAGCAGCAGGTCGTCGTACTCCGCCGGGGCGTGGTAGGCGAGCCGGGCTTCCGACACCACCATGAACAGGCCCTCGTCCTCGAACTGCCGATACGAGTGGCCGTGGGCCCGCAGCATCTCGGTGCGGCCCATCTCGAAATAGGTGAGGAAGTTGGCGTGATGAACCCGCCGCTGCCCGTCCGTCTCCTGGTAACGGACGCGGATCTCCAGTTCGTGAACCGCGGCCATCGGGGATTCGGCGGGGGGACGGGAACGGGCGGCGTTCGTTGACCGGCACGCGAGACAGACTCTATCCTGCTCTCCCGTCTTCCCGCAAAGGCGGGCGTCGTTTCAATCAATCGGCCACCAGGTCAGTCGATCCGGAGTTGTCACCGTGGGACAGGGCGACGCGGGCGAGGGCGCCGGCATCGGATTCGCGACCGCCCGTGGCCGGAACTGGCCGACCCTGCGGCAGTTCACCGTGTTCCTGGAAAATCGGGTCGGCCAACTCCTCGAGGTCGTCCGCCGCTTCGAGGGCTCGAGGGTTCGGATCGTCGCCTTATCGATCAGTGATTCCGGGGAGTGCGCCTTCGCCCGCTTCCTGCTCAGCCATCCGGAACAGGGCCGGGAAATCCTCGAGCGTGCCGGACTCGCCCTGATCGAGAGCGATCTCCTCGGGGTGGAACTGCCGGATGACCAGCAGCCGCTGCTGCGCATCTGCACGGCCCTGCTGCAGGCGGAGGTCAACATCATCCAGGCCTACCCCATCCTCCTGCGACCACGGGGACGGCCGGCGGTGGCCCTGATGGTCGACAACACGGAAATGGGCATGGAGACCCTGGCGGCCAAGGGCTTCACCATGATCACCGAGGGCGACCTGGACGAGGGGGAATGACGCGGCCCTCCGCCGGCATGCCGGCGATCACTCGAACATGTCGCTCGGAACGGCGGTGAGTTGCCTGACGACGATCCGCTGCACGGTCTCCCAGGCCACCGCGGTGATCGTCACGCTGCCGTCGGCCGCCTGGCTGGCGAACACGCCGTGGGAATCCCCGGACCAGCGGGGTGAAAACTCCTCCGGCAGGATGACGCCGCCGCCCACGAGGTGGAGTTCCACGATCCCGCCGTGATCCCGCTCGGCCCAGAGCCTGGCGAGCAGCCGCGCCATCGGATTGGCATCGGGCGGAATCGTCTGGGCGACGGCCCAGGCGCTGGACACGTCCAAGGCCGGCTGGAGGATGGGGCCGTCGATGCCGGAGATGAAGTTCCAATCGCCCTCCTCCGCGGCCGTGACCGCGGCAGGGTCGGCAGCGGGGCTCCCCGTGCCGGGGGTGACCGCGATTTCAGCCGTCGGCCCCACCTTACCGGCCTTCGGGTTCGGGATCACGACAGGCTCCGCGCACTTGCTGCACGTGCCGCGTTTGCCGGCCAACGATTGCGGCACGACGATCCGATGCCCCGCCGGGCAAAAGAAGACGATCTGCCCGTCGACGATTCCCGGCTCGGCCGCCGGCGTGGAGGTCTTGCGTTCAGAAACGCGGGCTGTGTCGTCTGGCATGGGCGTGCGGCCTCGGTGAACCGGGGCACCCGACGGCGGGGCCCTTCGCCGAGAGTGTAACGACCGCCCCCCGCCTTGACTCCATCCCGGCCGCGTCTGACACTGCGGCGGGTGCGGCGCGGAGATCCGGCCGTCTGGAGCTTTTCATGCCGATCCCCGTCGTCTGTCCAGGCTGCAAGGCACGGTTCACGGTCAGCGACCAGTTCGCGGGGCGGACCGGTCCGTGTCCGAAGTGCAAGCAGTCGATCAAGATTCCGGAACCAGCCGTCCAGGCGGTGACGATCCACGAGCCCGAGGCGCCCGTCGTCTCGTCCGCGGGCACGGGGCGGGCCCCGACCGCCCCGATCCGGCGGATCGACAAGCCGGTCCCGGCAGCGCGGTTCGTGGCGCTCGCCCTGGCGGCCCTGGCTATCCTGGGAGCCGCCTGGGCGGCGGGCCGGATGATCGGCCCCGAGAAACTCGGCGGGGAGTGGTCATGGATGCTCGCCGCCGGCGGGTTTCTCGTGGCCTTGCCGTGCGTGCTGCTGGGCTACGCGGCCGTGCGGGACCGCGAACTCGAACCCTACAGCGGCACGCCGCTGCTCGTGCGATCGCTCGCGTGCGCGGCCGTGTACGCCTTGCTGTGGGTCGTGAAGGGGCAGCTGCCGACCGAGGCGACGTCGGAGCTGTGGCAGTGGCTCTACCTGGGGCCGATGTTCGTCGTCGCGGGCGGACTGGCGGCACTGGTGAGCCTGGAGCTCGACTGGGGGCCGGCCATCGCGCACTTCTCCCTCTACGCCCTGTTCACCGCCCTGCTGCGCTGGCTGGCCGGACTGCTTCCGCTCTGACGCCCGGGTGAATGCCATGACGCCAGGCGGCATCCCCGAACTCGAGGCGCTCGACTCCGGCTCCGCGGGCGTGCGGATCCCGCCCGGCGACACGGCCCCGCTCACCCCCCGGGTGCGGGCGATCCTCGACACCGCCGCGCTGCGAAGGCTGGCCCGAGTGTCGCAGCTCGGGCTGGTGGCGCTCGTCTACCCGGGCGCCGTCCACTCGCGTTTGGAGCATTCGCTGGGGGTCTATCGCCTGGCGCTGGAGTTTCTCCGCCGCCTGCGGCACGACCTGCGGTTCTCGACCGCCGTCGACGATCGGGATGCGGCGGCGTTTTTGGTGGCGGCGCTCGTGCACGACATCGGGCACTGGGCCTACTGCCATCCGATCGAGGACATGGGTCTTGCGGAGATCCCGCGGCACGAAACACGCGTGTCTGGGCTTGTGAACGCCGAGCCGCTCGCCGGCGTGATCCGCGGGCAGTGGCAGCTCGATCCTGCGCGGATCGCGGCGCTGATCACGGGCTCGGCCACCGATCACGCCGGGCGGATCCTCCACTCGCTGCTTTCCGGGCCGGTCGATGTGGACAAGATGGATTACCTCGCCCGCGACAGCCTCCACGCCGGAGTGCCCTACGGCCACAACTTCGACCAGCCGCGGCTTCTCGCGAGCCTGTGCCTCGACGAGACGGGGACCTCGCTGGCCATCACCGCGAAGGGACGGACGGCCGCGGAACTCATGGTCTTCGCCCGGTACGTGATGTTCAGCGAAGTCTACTGGCACCACGCGGTGCGGGCGGCGACGGGCATGCTCCAGCGGGCGATGTGGATGCTTCGGGGTGTGATCGACCCACGGGCCCTGGTGCGGCTCGACGATGCCGGCTTCGCCGAATGGCTGACCGCCGCCGCGGCCGGAACGCCGGCCGAACCGCTCGCCGCCGGCCTGTTCGGGCCGCAGCGACGGCTGTTCAAGCGGGTCGTGGCGTTCGACGCGGTCCGGCGGCCCGACGTCCATGCGGCAGTCGCTGGCCGGCCCTATGCCGAGATGGTGGAGATCTCGTCGCGCTTGTCGGATTCGCTCTCGCGTCGCCACGGCCGGAACGTGCCGGCAGGCATGGTGATCGTCGACGCGCCCCCCGCGGAGCGCGAGGTCGAGTTCCGCCTGCAGGTGCGGGAGCCCGCGTCGGGGCCGCAGTCCGGCGCGACGTGGCGGCGGCTGGAAGACATCTCACCGGTCGTCCGCAGCCTCGCCTACCAGCAGTTCGACGACCTGGTCAAGCAGGTCCGGATCTATGCCGATCCCGACTGGGCGGAGGTCGTCGCCCCAGCCGGCAGCCTCGAGGAACTGCTGCTCGAGGCCGCCGCCAGGCGCCGCTGATCCGGCCCTCCAACGCCACCGACCGGAAGGGGATTCAGTTCGGTCCGCCGGGCAACTTGCCTTCCTTGATCAAGCCGCCGAATGTCGGGGCATCGGGCTTCGACGGATCGCTCGAGAGCGATGCCACCTCCTCCAGCGCCTGGCGGATCTTTTCCTTGTTGTCTTTGTCGGCCTTCTTGTCGAGCCGTTCCGCCAGCGCGGTGCCGTAGGCGTTGCGCTTGTCCTTCTTCTCCCCCGCGACGTGGCAGACGTTGCACTTCGCCTCCTCCACCGCGGCGGCCAGCGGGGTTCCCTCCTTGACATAGACCGCCTTGAACTCGTCGGCGAACTGCTTGATGGCGAAGGCATCCTGCGCCGAACCTCCGGCGAGCAGTGCCACGCCGGCCCCGCACAACCACTCAAGCCTGATGGAACGCTTCATCGAACGACTCCGTGGGAATGGATCAGCTCGGCACCGCGACCGGCATTCAAAACACTAGACCGCCCTGCGTCGGCACCGTCAAGGAAGCGGCCGGTTCGCTGGCCCATCACCAGCCGGCCCAGCCCCCGGGGTCAGGGCAGGCGCCGATCTCGGTTTTGTGAAACAGGGGCGGCAGGACCTCCCGGTAGCCGACGTCGACCCGCTCCGCCGCGCCGTCGATCCGCTGGAAGGCGGCCCCGCCCTCGTAGCGGCTCTGCTCGTCGAGCCAGGTGATGGCGGCCCGATAGCGATCGGGCTCCCCCGCCCCGGCCTGGAGGATCACAGGGCGGTCGGCGTCGGTGAGCACGAACCGGCAGCCCGCCGCCCGCACCCGCAGCCGCGGCGCGTCCGGCCGGTCGAGCGTGTCGCCGAGCGCCGCGATCCCCTCGCCGCAGCAGAAGGTGGCGTCGTGCAGGCTGCAATCGACCGACACCTCGCCGGATGCGGCTCCGCCGGCGACGAGCAGGCGGCGCGGCGACACGAAAGCGCCGCCGCTCCACTCGAGCGACACATCTCCCGTAGCCGCGGGAGCGACTTCGAGAAACACCGCGTCACCGGCAGCCCGCGAGCGGAGCAGGGCGACCCCCGCCGAGGTGCCGCTCGCGCCGGTGGCGATCACGAAGGCGTCGGGATGGTCGGCCTCACCACTCGTCGGCGCCCGCGGCTCGCCCGGCATCCGGAGGATCGCATCCTCGCAGACGAGCCGGCCGGTGCCGATGCCGAACATCGCCACGGGGCCGGATCCGGGGGGCCGGTCCATGACCCGCACGACGACCCCCTTGACCATCAGTCGGCCGTCGTCGATTCGGCACGCCACCGTCGGGGATGCGTTCGGCTCGTCCCGATCGACGACGAAGTCCACCGCGGGCCGGAAGCCGGTGGCGGCGACGAGCGTGACCCGTTTGCCGGCGATCGCCAGCGGTGGCTCACGCCGCGGTCCATCGTAGGCGAGTTCGATCGTGCCACCGTCGGCGACGCGGCTGACCGCGGCGGCGAGCGACTCGACGGCATCGCGGCCCGTGGCCGGGGCGGACAGAGTGATCGTGGCGGGCCGGACCACCGCGACCGGCTCGGCGAGGGGCCTGCGGAGCGACGCGCCGTCGCCGCGATCGGCCGCGGACCGCAGCCACGCCGCCATCACCAGGCCCATGAGTCCCACCAGTGGCAGCAGCCACGGCAGGCGGCTCGGCATCGACGACGGGGGCGGGCTGACCGGTCGCTCGTCGGCCAGCACGAAGCCTTCCTCGTCGGCGACGGCAGCGAGGTCGGCTGCCAGCACGGCCGGCCGCTGGTAGCGGTCCTCGGGGTCCTTCGCCATCAGCCGCTCGACGATCGCCGCGAGCCGCCGCGGCACGTCGGGCCGGATCTCGTCGAGAACCGGTGGCCGATCCTGCTGGTGCTGCAGGAGTTTCTGCACCATCGTCCCGTCCGCAAACGGAGGCCGCCCCACCAGCATGAAGAAGATCGTGCACCCGAGGGAGTACAGGTCGCTGCGGACGTCGGCGGCCCGCGGATCGCGGGCCTGCTCCGGCGAGATGTAGTCGAACGTTCCGAGCGTCATGCCGCTCACGGTCAGATCCTGATCGTCCGCGACCTGATGGAGCCGGGCGAGCCCCATGTCGACGATCCGCGCGCGGCCGGCGGGCGTGATCACGACATTCGAGGGCTTGATGTCCCGGTGCACCACGTCGCGCTCGGCCGCATGTTCCAGCGCGTCGGCGATCTGGACCGCCACGTCGACGGTGCGGGCCACGTCGAAAGGGCCCTGCTGCCGGACCAGATCCCGGATGTTGGTGCCCTCGATGAACTCGAAGACGATGTAGTGCCAGCCTTCGTCGCTGCCCACCGCGTGCACCCGACCGATGTTCTCGTGGTCGAGCCGGGCGGCGGATTGGGCCTCGTTGCGAAACCGCTTGAGCATCTCCTCGTCGTCAGCCTGACGACCGGCCAGCACCTTGACGGCGACCACTCGATCCAGGGTGGTGTCGATCGCCCGGAACACGGCTCCCATGCCACCCCCGCCGATGAAGCGGTCGAGTCGGTAGGGCCCCAGGGTCGACCCTGCGAGCAGCCGGCCGATGTCGGCGGTCGAGGCAGGGGCCCGTGCCAGGCCGTCACGCGGCGCCACCGAGCCGCTCCACGAAGCCGCCAGCTCCGCCGGGGAGGAGATCACCGTCGCGTCGTCGTCAACCGGCTGCCGGGACGGCCCGGGTCCGTCGTGCTCGTCGGGATCGCGGCCGAGTGGATCGGGCATGCGGTCGACCCTACCACCGGTTCTCGCGGGGGGTCAACCGGGCGGCCGGGTTCTGGGTGTCGTCGGCAGCGCGCATGAAAAACCCCGGCCCTCGCGGTTGCGAGG
>VGYR01000232.1 GCA_016872925.1 Planctomycetota bacterium | reverse complement strand
CCGACTTCTCAGCGACGGGGCTCTACGGCGGCGGCAGCTACAACGCCCCGCCAGGCATCGCCGCGGTGCCGGAGCCGGCGGTGCCGGCCGGTCTGCTGCTCGTGGCGGCGGCCGTGATGGCCGTGCGGCGGAGACGCTGACCGCCGGCCCCCCCAGACGGATCGGCCTCGCCGCCGCAGGGCTGCCTGCCGGCGAGCCCCGTTTCGTGGAGGTGCTGCTCGAGGATCCTCCGCACCTCGACGATCGTCTGCGGGTGGTGATGCACGCGGGTGTGTGTCGCCGGCACGCAGATCTCGCTGATCGCTCCCTCGGTGTGCGCGCTCTCCGCCGCCACGACGCAATCGTCCCGGCCGCCCGTGAGCGATGCGTGCCCCACGCCCACCACGCTGTGCACCGACACCCAGCACGGCGGCCGGAGATCACGGATCGCCTCGAGCAGCGGGGAGTCGGGCTGGAGCAGGTCGATCGTCGTGGGCGTCCGCCGCTCGAACTCGGGGCGGAATCGCCCCGGATTCATCCCCACCACCTCGCGGTGGATGGAGGCGAGTTCCGGCGGCGGCTTGACGGTGAGCGAGGCCAATCGCCCGATGCCCAGCGACGCGATCAGCGAGCCGCGATGCGGCGTGGCGATGCAGACCACGCGGTTGACGAAGGGCTGCGGCTCGAAGAAATACGACGTCCTGGCGACCCGCGCGGCCTGTGGCCGCAGCTGCATCTCCTCGAACGGCGTTAGCGCGATCCCACGCCAGAAGCGATCGCCCGAACTCACGGCCTGCATCTTGGCGTGCAGCCCGCCGAGGCTGTGCCCCACGAGCACCAGGTTTCGCATGGCCGGATCGGTGCCGCGGGGGTCGCACTGCTTGACGGCCGCCCGCAGCTGCGCCCGCAGCGCGGCGGCCGACTGCGGGAAGCCGACGCCGGTCGGATAGTGGTAGACCCAGGGTTCGAAACTGCGGTGGAACTCCGGCCAGGCCCGCAGCTCGTTGAGCATGTCGAACCACGTGCCCTCGTCGCTCGCCAGGCCGTGGATGAAGACCACGGGAATCCGCCCGGGCTGGTGCGGCTCGAGCATCTCCAGGTGCGGCCGCGACACGCCGCTGGCGAACGGCTGCAGGAAGCCGATCACGCTCGACCGCGGCGTCCCGTCGAGCACGTCGAGCAGGGGCGCCGAGAGATCGGCGGCCAGCATCGGGTTGGCGGTGCCGACCCGCACCGCCGCGATCTCGACCGGATTGGCGAGGTCGAGGACGGCCGCCGCATGGTCGCGTGAGGCATGGCCGGCGAACGTCTGGAGCCGGGTCTCGTGTCCCGGCACGTCGAACCGCAGCACGGCCGTCGCCGCCAGCGACTGCCGCGGCGCGGCGAAGTCGCGGGGTTTGTCCTCCGTGGAACGGTTGGCCACCCGCACGACCACCGGCAGGCCGAAGCCGTCGCGGAGGTGGCGGCGGCTGAGCCGCTTGTCG
Source organism: Planctomycetota bacterium (assembly GCA_016872925.1). GTDB lineage: Bacteria > Planctomycetota > Planctomycetia > Pirellulales > UBA1268 > QWPN01. The sequence continues at coordinate 5,909 of VGYR01000232.1, read as the reverse complement.
CCGGCCTGGGCCTGCGGCTCGATCGAGGCGATGCATTCCGCGGCCACCGCCAGCGCCTGCGGCTTGTAGGGCACGAGGACTGGCCTGCCCTGGGGTCCGACCCAGAGGCCGCCGTTGCCGAGCCTGCCGTGCCGTCGTGCGGCCTCGAGAAGGCCGGCGAGGGCATCGGCGTAGGCGTCAGAGGCGTCGATCAGGAGTTCCCGGTCTCGCGGGCAGGTCCAGACCGCATCCCACGCCTCCTGGCAGGCCACGTAGTAGCCGTCGACCGCGTGCCGGTCGCGGTCCTTGAGCATCTCGCACGAGACGGCGAGGTGTTCACGGGCCAGCCGCAGGTGCCGCTCGCACGCCTCGCGAGCCTCGCGGCAGGGATCGGAGGGTGGGGCGAATTTCGGCGGCGGGGGAGCAGCGTGCGCACGCCCGGAGACGACCAGCATGATCGGGAGGCCCGCGACCAGCACCGCCCATCGTGCCGCTGCACCGCCGCGCCGCATCCCGTCGCTCCCATCCTCACGGACCCGTTGCCCTATCGTCTGCGGACCGCAACGGAAGCCCGGTTTCAGGCCGCGACCGGCAAACTCCCCCCGAGTTTCCAGGCTCGCGAAGGCCCCTCGTTTCGGGAGGCCGCCTGCGGCGGCTTTCGCGACAGGACAACTCGTCCCCTCTTGTGTAAAATCCGGCTAGACTGACGCTGGTTCGTCGAACCTTTGGTTCCGCAACTCGCGGAGAGGTGCGATGCGGCAAATCCCAACCCGACGCGCTGAGGCGTTCATCTTTGAAGGGGCCGTCGGTCAACCGTCGGTCGTGTTGCTGTTCGTGCGTGGTGCTCGTGCCGTCCTCCGCTGCCTCGGAGAGGCGGCGGGGCAGTTGGATTCATCTCTTCGCGGTCACCGGTCGTGGCGGTCGCAATGCCGCCCCGCTGATTCCGGGCCGAATAAAACCATGTCCGCATCGGTCGGGTCGAATTCACGTTGTCGCAGTCATCGGCTGACATTCCCGGCATGGCCGTGGAGCCTGCGGGGCGTGAGCCCCGCAGGCATTCGTCAACCGAGCCGAATGAAAGCAGCTCGCGGTCACCGACTCGACGTGGCTCACCCACAGGGTGGGTGCTCCAAAAAGCTACCGCCGCATGAACAGTTGTTGTCTCCTGGCCTGTCTTGTGAAATGCCCGGCTCAGGCGGGCTGGAGGACGCGAGTCTTTCGCTTGGCCTTGGCCTCGTTCGCAGCCTTGGTTCTGTCTCGCCGCTCGCCGGACTGGTACGGCTTCTGGTCCCGCACCATCGCGTAGAGCGTGCGCAGGAGCCGGCGGCCCATGACGACGTTCGCCTTGGCTCGCGGCATCCGGGAGATGAACCGCTGTCTCGTCGCCTCCTGCTTGGCGTCGCTCTGGCAGAGCGTGACGGCAGCCTGGCAGAGGGCCCAGCGCAGGGTGGCCGACCCGGCCTTGGTGATGTTGCCACTCTGGGTGCGGCCGGCCGACTCCTTGAGGTCGGCGGTCATGCCGGCCCAGAACTCGAGCGCGTTGGCCTTGGGGAAGCGATCGAAGGGGCCGATCTCGGAGGCGATGATGAGCGCCCAGATCGGTCCGATGCCCGGCACGCTCCTGAGGAGCTGTTCGGTCGCCGCACACTGCGGCGACCTGGCCGCGGTGAGCATCTCGCGCCTCAGGATCTCACGCTGCCGCTCGAGGAGCAGGATCTGGTCCAGGTAGTTGCTAAAGGCCAGTCGCTGGGCCGGCTGCAGCAGACCGCCGAACGTGAGGAACCAGCGGTGGGCCCGGGGGCCGTCGAACTGCGGGCCCCGGATATTGGCGGCGTTGAGCATGCTCTTCATGCCCTGCTTGGCCTTCGCGAGCGAGCGGCTCAGTTGCCGCCAGTGCCGGCCGAGCTTTCGCAGCTGCATCAGCTGCGGGTCGGCGATGTAGCCCAGCGGGCATTCGCCGCGAGCAAGCCGCATGGCGATGTCGAGGGCGTCGTTGGGATCGTTCTTCCGCCGCTTCCCTCTTCTCAAAGAAAGTTCCGTGGCGTCGGCGATGTCCATGCGGTCGACGCAGGGCGTGTAGCGGTCGATGAACCATTCGACGAACGGGCAGGCCTCCACGGCCATCCACTTCGGGCCGGGCAGGTTCGTGATCCACTCCCCGATGCGTTCGACGCACTTCGTGTCGCACTTCAGCTGCCCGAGCAACTCGCCGTCCGCACGAACGGCTCGCAGCGTCACGGTGCACTTGTGCAGATCGACGCCGATGAAAGTAACAAAGTCGGTCACGTCCTTCTTCATGGTCATAAACTCCGTGTCAGGGGTCGAAAAAACCTTCACGCCTTGAAGGAGGTTACGCCCTCCTTCCGGCCCCTACACGGTTTTACGTTGGTGGAGCTTCTGGTCGTCATCGCGATCATCGCCACGCTGATCGGCCTGCTCCTGCCCGCAGTCCAGTCGGCCCGCGAGGCCGCCCGGCGATCGAGTTGCCAGAACAACCTCCGCCAAGTGTCGCTGGCGGGTGTCGGCTACCACGACGCCAGACGGGCGTTTCCTCCCGGCTTCACCCAGGAATCGATCAATGGTTCCTACCAGGGGCATTCGCTCTTCTACTTCATCCTGCCGTTCATGGAGCAGAAGTCGCTGTTCGAGAGCATGGACGCCAAGGTTCCGCGAAACAACATCACGGCCACGCCCGGATCCAAGGCCGCGGCGGTGGTGGCAAACCTGATCTGCCCCAGCGACCAGTTTCCGGAGGGCAATCCTCATCGTTACAGCGGCACGGAGACCTACGGATCGACGACGTACCGGGGCAACGGCGGCAGCCGTCCGATCTTTGCGACGTCGGCGACGAATGACGGCATGTTCATGTCGACCGGCAAGGCGGCCCGCGCTGCAACCGGCGCTCCGAATGGCATCACCGTGAAGGTCAAGGATGTCACCGACGGAACCAGCAAAACCCTGCTGTTCGCGGAGTCTTCCCACGTCGATCCCAACTTCAACACGTTCACGACCGCGGGCTGGAACAGTGGCAGCACCATCAGCACCTGGTCGCGGTGGTATCCGGGCGCGGGGGATATCGGGCTGGGCAATCTGCTCTGCGGGTCCTTCGCCCCCATTAACTACAGGATTCCGTTTGCACACGGATCCTCGGGTGCTCCGGGATCGCAAAACGCATGGTACGTATTTCAGGACATGCGCCTCAGTTCGATCGGCAGCCAGCATCCCGGAGGGGCATCGGCGAGCCTTGCGGACGGAAGCGTTCGTTTTCTCACCGATTCCACCGAGCAGCAGATCCTGGCGGCGTATTGCACCCGGGCCACGGGTGAGGTCGTGCCAACGCCATGATGTCGCTTGTCACGGGCACGCGTCTTCGGGCCTCACTGGCCTGCCTGGCGGCGGCGTCATGGTTCGCAGGCATGACGGGCTGCTCCCGTCCCGTGAAGCTCGTGCCTGCCGATGGCGTCGTCACGATCGGTGGAAAGCCGACGGGGGGCGTCGTCGTCCAGTTCCTGCCGAGCGGATCAGCGGAGGAGAAGCGGCCAAGTTCCTTCGGGACGACGGGAGCTGACGGGACATTCCAGTTGACGACGCAGGATGGGAAGCCCGGTGCCGTCGAGGGGCGGCACGCGGTGCTGCTGATCGACACGCTCGAGGACCGGCCGGCTCAAGGAACGAGAGTCGCCAAGCCGCCTCGACTCGACCCCAAGTACACGACGGTGGCCGGCGGTTTGTCCGCCGAGGTCGTCGAAAACGGCGGCCCGATCAAGCTCGACGTGCCGGCTCCGTGAGCAGGCCCCTGACGCTCACGCCCGTTCCGCGGCGTGCTCCTCGGCCACGAATTCGAGTTCCCGCTCGAAGTGCTTCACCGTCGCGGCCGGGGCGAGGTTGAAGTAGACGCGGCCGTCGGTGCTCCAACGGTCGCCGTCGTGGAGGAACTCGGCCGTCGCAGCCCGCACGTCCGGCACGGCCTCGACGTGCTCCATGCCGCCGCCCTCGATGGCCTCGAACCGCACCTCGACCGCCACGAGTGCCTTGAGCCTCCCGGGCTTCTTCCGGTCGCGGGCGTAGGTGACGTCGTCGGCGAAGTCGACGTCGAACCAGCGGAGCCCGCGGGGCTTGCCGCTGGCGGCCGCCTTCTCGATGAACTTGGCCTCCAGCCGCTCCCGCTGGCGGTGGAAGTCACGCTGCGCCCTGGCGAGCTTCTCGCCGGCCCGCGCCAGGCGGAGTGGCCGCATCGCGATGGCTACCCCGGCGGCGGCCACGACGGCCACCACCACGGTCACGGCCGCATGGATCACCTGCCACTGCTCGAACTGCATCCGCACCGCCTCCTCATCCACGCCTGAGCTAAGTGTAGGCCGCCGACACCCAAAGCGCAAAACGGCCGCGGTGGCACGGCCGTCCGCCCGCGTCGACAGCCTTGATTCGCACACTGCTCCGGCCGCGTAGACTGCGGCCGTCCTCTGCCCGCAAGGCCCCGCATGCCCGCCCGCCGCCCCCCCACTCCGCTGCTCGTCGGCGCCCACCACTCCATCGCCGGTGGATTCGCACGAGCCGTCGACCGGGCCGTGGAGACGGGCTGCCAGTGCCTGCAGATCTTCACCCGCAACGTCAACCAGTGGGCCGCGGCCCCGATCGCCGAGGCCGATGCAGCGACCTTTCGCCAGGCGGTTCGCGATGCCGGGTTGAGGCTCGTGGTCGCCCACGATTCGTATCTGATCAATCCCGCGGCCGCCGACGCGGCACTCCGCAAGAAGTCGATCGCCGCCCTCACCGATGAAGTGCGGCGGGCGGAGCGGCTCGGAATTCCCTGGGTGGTGGCCCATCCGGGCGCCGCCGGTCCCCAGCCCGTCGACGTCGCCGTGGCCCGGGCCGCGGAGGGCATCGCGGCGGCCCTCCGGCAAACAGCCGGGCTCACCGCGGGCATCCTCATCGAGACCACCGCCGGCCAGGGCTCATGCCTGGGGGCGACCTTCGAGGAGATCGGCGCCATGCTCGACGTGATCGATGCGGTTTCCGGGCTGCGGAAGCGGGTCGGGGTCTGCCTCGACACCTGCCACGTGTTCGCCGCGGGCTATCCGCTCGCCCCGCGGGCCGCGCTCGACGACACGCTGCGCCGCTTCGATCGGGCCATCGGCCTCGGGCGTCTGAAGCTCATTCACGCCAACGACTCGAAGCGGGAACTGGGATCGCGGGTCGATCGTCATGAGGGGATCGGCCGGGGCAGGATCGGACGCGAGGCCTTTGGCCTGCTGGTCGCGCACCCCAAGCTCCGGGGCATTCCGCTGATCCTCGAGACTCCCAAGGAAGGACCCGACGGCAAGCCATCGCCCGCCGTCGATCGCCGGAACATCGCCGCGCTGCGGCGGTTGCACGCCGCGTCGTCGTAGCGCGGGTTTTCAACCCGCGGCCGCGCGTCGTTCGGCTCGGGTTGGAAAACCCGAGCTACGGGGGAACCCGAGCGTCGTCGGAGCGCGGGTTTTCAACCCGCGGCCGCGCGTGGTTCGGCTCGGGTTGGAAAACCCGAGCTACGGGGGAACCCGAGCGTCGTCGGAGCGCGGGTTTTCAACCCGCGGCCGCGCGTGGTTCGGCTCGGGTTGGAAAACCCGAGCTACGGGGGAACCCGAGCGTCGTCGGAGCGCGGGTTTTCAACCCGCGGCCGCGCGTGGTTCGGCTCGGGTTGGAAAACCCGAGCTACGGGGGAACCCGAGCGTCGTCGGAGCGCGGGTTTTCAACCCGCGGCCGCGCGTGGTTCGGCTCGGGTTGGAAAACCCGAGCTACGGGGGAACCCGAGCGTCGTCGGAGCGCGGGTTTTCAACCCGCGGCCGCGCGTCGTTCGGCTCGGGTTGGAAAACCCGAGCTACGGGGGAACCCGAGCGTCGTCGGAGCGCGGGTTTTCAACCCGCGGCCGCGCGTGGTTCGGCTCGGGT
>VGYR01000231.1 GCA_016872925.1 Planctomycetota bacterium | reverse complement strand
TCCTGCCACGAATTGGATACCGGGCGTCGCGTTGAGAGGCACGCTTGCCCAGGCAGGCCGGCCTTACGGGGGTTCACGTGCGTTCGGTGCTGCGGTTCGCCTCGGGCTTCCATCCCACACGCCCTCGCGGGAAAGACCTCGGCTGTGCAATGCCAGCCTCGACCTCGTGCAGCTGCCTCCGGCTTCTGGTTGCCTCCAACAGGCCCCATAAAGGACTCTCACCTTCCGTCATTCATCCATGCCCAACGCACCTCCGTGTCGGCGTCGACGTCGTCGCGCCTGGAGCCTGCGCCGCCGTGGACGGTCCGAGGACCGGCCTTTCCCGCGGGTCCGAGGCCCCGTTCGACGCGGTGCGGCTCGAGGATCTCCTCGTCGATGACGTCGGCCCGCCGCAGCGCGGTGGCGGCCTCCGTGCCTGGATGCGGCACGAGCGGACGGGCATCGAGGCGGTCGAGCGAGGCGCCGCGCTGGTCGCACCAGATCGTCCCCTCGTGGAGCCGGGCTTCGCGGCTGGTGAGGGCGAGCACGTGGCACCGCTGCAGGCCGGCCGCCAGTCGGACGAGCGGCATGAGATGGAATCGCCCCGTCACCACGGCCAAGGGCGGCACGCTTCGCTGCACGAGGAACCCGCGGCCACGGCCTTCGCTGGCGAGCACGGCGAGGCCCTCGCGGGTGTGCCGCCAGAAGCGGGCATCGCGCTGGCCAGGCGCCGGAAGGGCTGCAGGAGCCGCTCGATGTCGTGCCGTGGATGCGCCGCGGCCAGCGCCGCCTCGAAGCCCCCCACGAGGTGCCGGAACGACGGCAGGTCGACGGCGTTGTCGGGGACGGTGCGATGGGTCGGGAGGTAGAGCGACAGGCAGGGGCCGGGATGCGGGCCCACAAGCCCTCGGACGGCCTCCAGCGACAGGGTCTCGAACGTCAGGCACGCCCCGTCGCCAGCCCTTGCCGCAGCCGTCTCCCCCGTCCGGCGGAACCGGACGGCTTTGAGGAACAAGCGAGCGTCCGGCATGCCCGGGTGGCTGTGGCTGTGCCTGCCGCAGCGGATCGCATGGTTCGCCGGTCATCCCGGTCGGGCAAGCCGGCCTCCTCCTCCGCGGGATTCGGCCCGCAGGACACCGCCGCGGTATCGTGAAGACCTTTCGGCACCGCCGGACGAGACCATCGGCATGAGTGACGACGCGGTCGGGATCGTCCTCGCCGGTGGCCGGTCCGAGCGGCTGGCCGGCTTGCCCGTCGGGCCCGGAGGCAAGGCCGCGGTCGTGTATCGCGGCGAGCCGTTGCTCGGGCGGGTCTGCCACGCCGTGGCGCAGGCCGTGCCGAAGTTGATCGTGGTGGCGGCCGCGGGCCAGCCGCTGCCGCCGCTCCCCGACGGCAGTGAGGTGATCCGCGACTCGATGCCCGCCGCGGGTCCGCTGTCAGCCCTGAAGGATGGGCTCGAGCACGCGGCGCGATCGCCCCGGCCGCCCCGCTTTGCCTTCGTCGGCTCCTGCGACCTGCCCCTGCTCGCGCCCCAGGTGGTGCGGTTCCTCCTCGACGCGGCCCGCGCGTCCGCCGCGAGGTTCGTGGTCCCGATGATCGGCGGGCATCCCCAGGTGCTGACCGCGGTCGTCGCCTGCGACCTGGCTCCGGCGATCGGGGCGGTGGTCGCCCGGGGCGGGGGCCCGAGGCGTCTGCTGGACGACCTCGCCGGAAGGCAGCCGGCCGCGGTGAGGCTGGTGACGGCCGGGGAACTCGCCGGGATCGACGCCGGCCTCGATTCCTTCGTCGACATCGACACGCCCGAGGATCTCGTGCGGCTGCAAACCCGAGGATTCCCGCCTTCGCGGGGTTGAGAGGCACTCCTATACTCCGCCGCATGGCGAGGCGACACCCCGGTCATGCGGCGGGCTCCCGGCGGCGGCGCGTGCCGCTCGTCCTCGCGCTGGCGGCGTTCGCGGCGGCGGCCTGGTTCGCTCCGGACCTGGTGGTCCGCACGGCCCTGCGGGATCGGCCGCTGGCCGCGGCCTTCACGGGCATCGACGGCAGCATCACCAGCGGCGGTGCGACGTGGCGCTGGACCGGGGGCGTCGAGTTCCGCGACGTGGTGCTGCGGGATCGCGGGGGACGTGCCGCCCTGATCGTGCCCCGGCTGATCATCGACCGTGGACTCGCCCAGCTTGTCGTCGACCGCCGCCGCCTCGGCACCGTGAGGCTCGTGAGCCCCGAGGCCCTCGTGGAGGTTCGCGGGGACGGCAGTTCGCTGGAAGACATCCTCGCCCCCTGGTTGGCAGGGGTCGGGACGGCGCCGGAACTGGAACTCGAGATCGTCGACGGCACCGTGGAGTTCGTGAACGTCGATCGCCGCGACGCCTGGCGGATGTCCGACGTGATCGCGGCGGGCACGCTGCGGGCCGACGGGGTGGTGGCGGGCTGGACCGCGGCCGGCCGGCTCCGCCACTCGGCCGGGGCCGGCGAGTTGCCGGCGGCCCCATCCCATTCCTCATCCCCGTCCCCTTCCCCGTCCCCGTCCCCTTCCCCGTCCCCGTCCCCTTCCCCGATCATGGCCGACCCGCCGCGGCTCGACCGTTCGACGATCCCGACCGCCGCCGCCGCCGTGCTCGTCCGAGACGGCGGCTGGTCGATCTCGTCGCCGGCTGCCGTCTCGGCAACGCGGACGATGACGGTCGCCGGCCATCGAGTGCCGCTGGGATTCTCCAGCGTCGTCGCCACGCGCTTCGGCCTGCCGCAACTCCTCGACGGCATCGCCGACCTGCGGCTCGACGTCACCGATGCCGTCGACGGCCGCCGCGCCCAGGGGGTCGTGGCCGTCGAACAGTTCGCGATCTGTGATTCGTCCGATCTCGCCGAGCGGCTCACCATCGAGCGATGCGACGTGCCCTTCGACGTCGCACTGCGCGGGAATCGGGTCTCGGTGCGGCGGCTGGCGGCCGTGTCGCCGATGATCCGCGCGGACGTGACCGGCGACCTGGAACTGCCGACGGCGGATGTTCGCGGTTGGCTCGAGCAACTCGCCGACAACGACTTCACGCTCTCCGTCGACGTCGACATGGCCGCCGCCGCACGGGGCCTGCCCGACGGTGTTCGGGTGCGGCCCGACGTGCGGGTGACGGGGGGCACGCTCACGCTGGCGGCCGCGTCCCGCGGCGACGGTGCCGACCGGTTGCTGGAGGCGAGGGCGACGGCCCGGGACCTGGTGGCGACACGCGCCGGCGATGCGGCGACGCAGCCGCGGGAACTCGCCTGGCACGAGCCCTTCAGCGGCTGGCTCAAGGCCCGCCGGGGACCAGCGCCGTCGAAGGGGTTGCGGCTCGAGGAGGCGCGGATCGTCTCGGAGGCGCTGGAGTGCTCGGCCACCGGCGCGGGGGATGCACTGGGCATCCAGTGGACGGCCGACCTCGGCGCCGTGGCCGCCGGGCTGGCCGAACTCCTCGATCTCGGGGTGACGGCCCGCGGCCGGACCACGGGCCGCATCGATCTCGCCGCGGGGGGTGGCGCGGCGGCGGCCACGGCGAACCTCGCGGCGAGCATCACCGATCTGGCGATCGAGGCGCCGGGATTCCCTGTGTGGCGCGACGAGCAGGTCGCGATCGAGGCCGAGGTGGTCGGCGGGGTCACCGGAAGCCTGGCGGCGCTCGACGCAGCGCGGGCGATCGTGGCTTCCGGGGACGACCGTCTCGAGGCATCCTTGACCGGCGGCGTGCTCGTCGATCTTGCCGCGGTCTGCGGCCTGGCGGCGTCCAAGGGAGTGCCCTGGCTGCGGCCGGCTGCCGCGGCCGACAACGTGGCGGCCGAGTGCCGGCTGACGGGTGATCTCGCGGGCTGGCAGCCGCGACTGGCGATGCTGGTGTCGATGCCGAGCGATCTCGAGTCGTCGGGACGGATCACCGCGGCGGCATCCGTGTCAGCCCGGGGAGACGCCTGGCACTTCGACCGTGCGGGGATCGAGGTCGAGAAGCTCGCCGCCCGTTGGCGCGGCCGTGAGGTCGCCGAGCCGCGGGTCATCGCCTCGGCGAGCGGTCGGGTGGAGGCTGCCAGCGGCCGCATCGTGCTGTCGACGGCGGAACTGCTCTCGGCGACGCTCTCGCTCCGCAGCGGCGGACTGGCGTGGGATCCTTCGGCCGCAGGCTGGTGGATCGACCGCATCAGGGGGCGAATGCAGTGGCAGGCGGACCTTGCCCGCCTCGAGCGGTGGCTGGTCGAACCGGAGATGGCGGGCCGCTGGCCGGTGTCGGGCCGCGGCTGGGGCACGTGCGAGATCGGCGAGACGCAGGCCGGGCTCAACGTGCTCTTCGAAGCGACCGGCAGCCAGATCGCGGTGGCGGCGGGAGCGGCGGGCAGGCCGATGTGGATGGAGCCGCGGCCGGCATGCGTGTTCGAAGTGACGCGGCCGTTCGGAGCCGACGGCATGGTTGGCGACGCCCTGCAAATCGACCGGCTGGGGATCGAGTCGGCCACGGTCGCGGCGTCGGCGCGCGGCGCGGTGCACGACCTCACGTCGCGACGGCTGGTGTCGCTCGAGGGCACTGCGGCATACGACTGGGAGCAGGTGTCTCGGCTGCTGACTCCATGGACCGGCGGTCGCGTGCGGCTGGTCGGCTCGGGGAGCCGCCCGTTTGCGATCCGCGGTTCGCTCGGCCCGGTGCTCCCCGCGTCCACCCCGGGTACCCCGGCACCGACCGCAGCGGCGGCCTTGCCCCTGCCCGCCGATTGGCTGGCCGCGACCCGTGGCGGTGACGCCGCGGGCGAGTTGACCGCGCGGGTGACGCGGCCCGTGTCGTCTTCACCTGCCGTTCGCCTGGGCGTGCTCAGTGACCTGGCCGTCGACACCTCGCTGGCCTGGACGGCCGGCGACCTCGACGGTGTTCCCCTGGCGCCGGGGGAGCTGGCGGTGCGGCTCCTGGAGGGGCAGTTGGCGCTGGGGCCGTTCGACGTGCCGGCGGCAGGTGGGCGCTTGCGATCCGCGCCGTGGATCCGGCTCGAGCCGATTCCGGGTGAACTCATCGTGCCGCCGGGACGCGTCGTCGACCGGGTGACGCTGTCGGGGCCGTTGTGCGACCGCTGGATGAAGTGGCTCGTGCCGGTGCTCGGGCACTCGACACACACGTCGGGCGTGGTCAGCGTCGACCTGGCCGGCGCACGGCTGCCGCTGGCCGACGCCTTTGCCGGTGAACTTGCCGGCCAGCTGACATTCGAGCACCTGGAGGTCACCCCTGCCGCCGCCATCCAGCCGCTGGCGAACCTGCTGGTGAAGCTCCAGAGCGTGATCGATCCCAGGTTCGCCTTCGGTGACAAGGCGGTGCTGCTCCGGGTGCGTCCGGATCCGGTCCGTGTCCGACTCGCCGGGCGGCGAGTCGCTCACGACGGCCTGGTGATCGATGCGGGCCAGCTGGTGATCACGTCGCAGGGGAGCGTCGGGCACGACGGCTCGCTCGACGCGCGGCTCGAGGTGGCCCTTCGCGGCGACGTAGTCGGCAAGACCCCGGTGCTGGGGCAGCTGTTCCGCACGCCCCTGCTCGTGCCCCTCAAGGGCACGGTGTCGAGGCCGCAGTTCGACGCCGCCGCCCTGGAAGCGATCCTCGGGCGAATCGTCGAGAACACCGCGGAAGCGGTCATCAAGGACGGCATTGGGCGCGGACTGGAGGCCGTGTTCGGCCAGCCCCAGCCTCCCGCCCCGGTCGCCCCGACGTCACCGGCTGCTGCGGGACTGGTACTGCCGCCGCCGTGACTCGTCCGATCCCGACTCCGGCGGGGACCATGCCCGAGCCGCGCCAGATCACCGCCGCCCCGCACGGCCACGTGCTCACCAACGCGGGTGCCTGGTCACCCGACTCACGGTGGCTCGTCTACGACATCCGCTCGATGCCCGATGGCTCGACCTTCGACGGCACTCGGATCGAGCGGGTCGAGGTCGAGACGGGGCGGGTCGAGGTGCTCTACGAGGCCCGTGCCGGCGCCTGCTGCGGAGTGGCGACCTGCAGCCCCGTCGACGACCGCGTGGTGTTCATCCTCGGCCCGGAGCGGCCCACGGCCGACTGGGAGTATGGCCCCGCACGTCGGCAGGGCGTCGTGGTTCGCGCATCGCGGCCCGGCATCGCGGAACCCCTCGACGCCCGCGATCTCGTGCCCCCCTTCACCGCCGGCGCCCTCCGCGGGGGCAGCCACGTGCACGTCTTCGCGCCCGACGCGGAGGCGGTCAGTTTCACGTACGAAGATGCGGTGCTCGAAGCGGCATCGGCGGGCGGGTACGCGGAACGGAACCTCCGTGGCGTGGGCGTGAGCGTCTGCGGCCGGCCGACTGCGGTACCGAAGACGCATCCCCGCAACCACGATGGCTCGGCGTTCTCGGTGCTGGTGACACGGCTCACCGACACACCTCGGCGCGGCAGTGACGAGGTCACGAGGGCCTGCGAAGAGGCCTGGATCGGCGCGGACGGCTACGTCGCGGCCGACGGTATCCGCCGGCGCCGCGCCCTGGCGCTGCAGGGGCACGTGGTGGCCGCGTCGGGCGCGAGCATCAGCGAGGTGTTCGTGGTGGATCTGCCCGACGATCTCGCCGACCTGGCCAGGGAGCGGGATGGGCCGCTGGCAGGCACGGCGACCACGCGGCCTGTTCCGCCGCAGGGTGTCTTCCAGCGGCGGCTGACGTTCACGGCCGACCGCCGGCATCCCGGCCTCCAGGGTCCGCGGCATTGGCTGCGGTCGAGCCCGGACGGCACGCGGATCGCGTTTCTGATGCGGGACGACACGGGGGTGGTGCAGCTGTTCACGGTCGATCCGGCCGGAGGAGAACCGCGGCAACTGACGGCCACCGCGACGGGCATCGCCAGCGCCTTCACCTGGAAGGCGGATGGGACGGGCCTCGCCTGCGTCGTAGACGGCAGCGTCTGTCTGGTCGCCGCCCCGGACGGCGGCCTCACGCGGCTCACGCCGCCGGTTCGCGACGGCAGCGGGCCGCGGCCCGAGGCCTGCGTCCTCTCTCCGGACGGCCGGCGGATCGCCTATGTGCGGAACCTGCCCGCGGGCGACGGCCGGGCCTGGAACCAGTTGCTCACGATCGACGTGCCACGCTGACGGTCGACCGAGGACGTGTCCACCTGCCGGTGTCCGCGATGACGAGTCTCGCCCTTCAGGGGTCGAGCACCACGGCAACGGGCAGCGAGTTGCCGAACGTCGCGAAGTCGCGAAATGACCAATCGACCCACTCCTGTTCGGCACGGGCCGTGCTATCGGCTGATTCTGGGTTCCGGGGCGGTGGTCTCGCTGTGGCCCTTTCCTCCGGGGAGGAGCCGGGGAAGGCCAAGGAAAGCGAGGTGAGGGTGTCTCAAGTCTATGAGCGGCGCCAACCGCGCAGCAGCGAACCCCGCGGCACCCTCGAGCGCGCGGAGCGATTACACAGGCTATGGG
>VGYR01000230.1 GCA_016872925.1 Planctomycetota bacterium | reverse complement strand
CGCCGGTGACCGATCCACTGCTCAGGCGACGGCAATCCCATGCCGTGGGCCGGCTCCTGAAGCGGCTCCATGTCCGCGGCCTGATCGCGAAGATCCCCCGCACGCAACGCTGGCGGATCACCGACCGGGGCCAGAGCGTCCTCGGCACGTGTGTCAGGCTGCATTACCACGGACTGGCGACGGCAGCGTAAACATGCGCGCAAACGACGTGTGTGTCATGAATAAAGACTCTAACGTGGCAGCCTGAAGCACGTGTGCGAAGTGCACCTGCGAGTGCTGCGTCGACGAGTGCCCGACCGCCGGCGCCACGGCCGAGCGGGAGGAGTGCTGCGGCTCCGGGTGCTGCAGCAAGTAGCACGTGACCGGTGATTCTTGTCGTGAAGTGCGGCGGCGGGGGACGAACGTCCCCCGCCGCCGCCCCCTTTTACGGACAGCCGGCCTGCCGGCCCGCGTGGCGCAGCCGCATCGTGATCAGTGCGACGGCATCGCGATCCAGAGCGGCACCGTGGCCTTGTCGCCCCAGCCATTGGCGCGGCGGACCTCGTCCTCGGTGCGACGCGGATCGCGGAGGTAGATGTAGTAGGCGTCGAGCCGCTCGAAGAGGTCGCCCGTGCCGTCGGGCCGATCGCTGACCACCATCGCGGCCCCGATCCGAATATGGAGGTATCCACGGAGCAGTTCGTCGTAGCTCCCCTCCGGCACTCGAAAGCCGAGCGACACGAGTGTCTTGTCGCTCCCGATCGTGCGGATGCCGGCGGGGGACTCTTCCAGTGCGCACGACACGCTCTCCCAGCGGCCGTCCCGCTGGATCGCCACCTCGAGGGTTGGCCCGAGCACGTGCAGCGGCCGCTCGGGCCGGTAGTTCTGGAGAAAGACCGACACGGCCGCTTCGGCACGATCATCCACGGTGACCTCGTCGACGTCGGCCCGCAGATCCTGTAGCGCCATCTCCTTGGCGAGCCGCCGCTGGACCCGCGCCGTCTCGACCACCGCCTCCTGCTTCGTGGCGACGAGCCCGTCGAAGACCGCAACCGCCGCCGCCGCGATCGCGAGGCCAGCAAGAAACGGCAGCCACGATCGCCCCAGGGCTTCAACGCCGATCGCCGGCCGCTGCGGCACGAGCGCGACCGGCGCGGGCTCGAACGCCACTTCGCGGGCTGACTCCGGCGAAACAGGCAGCGCCACCGCAGGCGAAACGGGGGGCAGCGTGGCGGCGGAGGCCTCGGTGCATCGGCCCCGTTCCATCCACAGCCGTCGGTCGGCGATCGCCGCCAGCGCTGGATCATGCGTCGCGATCACGATCGCCGTGGCACGATCCGCCCGCAGACGGGCCAAGATGGCCGTGATCTCGCCGGCCGCCAGGGTGTCGAGGTCGCCAGTGGGCTCATCGGCGAGGATGACCGCCGGCTCGGCCGCGAGTGCCCGGGCGAGCGCTACCCGTCGCTGCTGCCCGCCGGACAGTTCCGCCGGATAGGCATCCCACCGATCGGCAAGACCGACGAGCCCGAGCAACTGCTCGGCTCGCGGCACGAGCGACGCGCGCGGCCGCCCGGCCAGGACGGCGGGCAGGAGCACGTTGTCGAGGGCCCGCAGCCCGGGGAGGAGGCCGCCGTCCTGCAGGAGCAGGCCCACCTGGCTCGCCCGCAGATGACTCACTTCCCGAGCCGTCCGTTCCGTCCACGGCCGTCCAGTAAAACACACCTCGCCCGCCGTCGGGGCGCACAGCCCTCCAAGCAGGGCCAGGAGTGTCGACTTTCCCGAGCCCGATCGCCCGAGAATCGCCACGCATTCCCCCAGGTCGATCGCGAGACTCACGCTGTCGACCGCCGCGATCGGACCGCGGCGGGTGGCGTAGGTCAGGCTCGCCTGTCGGGCCTTGATGATCGGCGAGCGGCTCATGCGGCATCGCCCCGCAGCAGGCTCCAGGGCTGCCGGCCCGCTGCCACCCAGGCGGCGACCGCAGCGCCGGCGATCGCCGTGGCCGCCACGAGCCCTCCGCTTGCCACCCCATACCAGACGAGTTCGCCGGGCGAAGGCATCGCGAGCTCGATCGCCCGCTGCTCGAGCGCAAACCCGACCGTGCGGAGGAAGCCAGCGATCCCCGCGGCGGCCAGGACGATGCCCACGAGCGATCCGGCCACCGCCGCGATCGCCGCCTCGAGCGCCACGGTTGCCACGATGCCGCTGCGGGGCACGCCGAGCGCCAGCATCGTGCCGAGTTCCCGACGCCGCTCCGCGAGCATGCCGGTGTAGGCCACGCCCACCAGCACTGCCGGAGCCGCCAGCGCCACAAGCAGCATCACGAGCGACGTGTCGGCGAGTGTCTTCACGGCCTGCCGCACCGCGATCTGGCTGCCGCTACCGGCGACGAGCTGCACCCCGGGCACGGAGGCCGCAGCAAACCGCAGCTCCTCCGGCCCTCGCCCCGCCGCAAGCCGCAGCACTGCGCCGCTCGGCGACCGGAGCGGCTCCTCCGGCAGTCGCGTGCCATCGACCATCACCACCTTCGCATCGGCCAGCCGCCGGGCGGTGTCGGGCCCCATGAACCACGACCGCTCGAACGGTCCGGCACCGGTGAGACCAAGGCGACCGTGCACGACGAGTTCTACGTTCTGCACGACGATCCGCTCACCCACCGCCTCGGGCCGCCGCCCGCCCACGAGAACGTCGCCCGCCGCAAACGGCCGCTCCAGCCGCTTTTCCACCCAGGGCAGCACCGTGAGGTCGGCGGCCGGATCGAACACCACGACGTCGATCGGAAGGTGGCCGCTCGTGTCGGCGAGTTTCAGGGTCCGCTGCAGGGCCACGGCCGCCACGACAGATGAGGCCGAGAGCTGCTCGACTGCATCCGCAGGGAGCGTGGCCGACGACGGCTCGACGGAGAGCAGCACGGGCGTGAGGTTGGCCGTGACGCCGGCCGGCAGGATGACGGCATCGGCCCCCAGCCGCGCCAGGCTCCTGTCGAGCGACCGGCCGATCGCCTCATGAAACACGATCGCGCCACACGCCGCCGCCCCTGCGAGGGCGATGCCGGCCGCGAGAAAGCCGAGCCGCCACGGGCGGCGGGTGACGTCGATCATCGCCATCCGCGCGAGCACGGAACGGGACGACGATCTGCTTCCGCCGGTCATACGGTGCAGCTGCGGCTGTACTTCAGCTCCTCCACCTTCGACGGCACGATCACGCAGTCGTGATGCCCGCCGAAGTTGGGCATGTAGCCGACCTGCTCGAGCGTGTCCTGGCGAAACACGAATGCGCCCGCCTCCATCCGCTGAAACCCGGAGAAGATCACGATCGCATACTTGCCGTCGTAGGTGGTGCAGGTGGTCTGTGCGTCGACGCCGACGTTGCGGAACTTCTTGATGATCTTCCAGGTCTTCGTGTCGACCACGACCACGTCCGACTTCATCGGCTTGGGCCGCAGGATCGTGAAGAAGCACTTCGTGCCGTCGATCGAATAGTTGAGGTGGAATGGCGACGGAAACTCACCCTGCCACTCCGGATCCTTGACGAACGTCACCCGTTTCCACTTCCGCGGATCCTCGTTGGAGGTGTCGAACACGGCGACGTTGTTCGCGCGGAGGTTGTTCATCATGCAGAGTGTGCCACCATTCGGATGAAAGCCCGATTCGTGGATCGGGTTGCCGACGGCCGGCAGGTCGACGACCCACGTGTCGGGCGAGCCCGAGACCTTGTTGAGCGGAAAGTTGTCCTGGATGCCCTCGTTGGCCTGGATGAAGCAGACCGGCTCCCAGTTCTTCCGGTCGACGATGAAACCGCCGCCGCACATCCGCAGCCCCATCAGCGAGAACCGGTGGCCCGGGTCGTGGAGGCAGAAGTCGAGTCCGGTGAGCCCGCGGGGGTCGTTGCCGGGAATCTGGCCCCGCTCCACCCGCAGTTCCGCCATCGGGGCCATCTCGAAGTTGATCTTGTTGCCGGTGGTGCCCTCGAGGTCGTAGCGGCCGAGGTCGAGGCTGGGAGCGAGCCGCGTGAGGACGATCCGGCCCCCCTTGAGCCACGTGGAGCCGAGGTCGTCGGCCTTCGGCTGCCAGTCGGCCCGGAAGGCGTTGAGCACGGTCGTCTTCTCACGGCCACGGGCCCGCGAGAAGAAGGCCACGATGTCTTTCTGGCCGTCGCCGCAGGCGAAGCCGCTGCCATCCGGAAACGGCACGGTGTGCACGCCCAGGCCGATGCCGGTCGTTTCGGCGATATCCTCGAGGAGGTCCATCTGGCCCGTCTTGCCGTCGTAGCCCACGCGGTAGATGTGATTGCCCTGCCCCGCCTGGCCGAGCATGCCGTTCTCGCGGATCCGCGTCGGCAGGCCATACATCAGGATGTTGTCGCCCCCCTGCGTCGTGTTGACGAACTCGAAGCCCTTGTAGGGATCACCCGAGTCGGCGGGAAACGCCGCCAGGTGGTGCGAGATCGGGCAGCTGTCGCCGTAGTTCCAATACGAGATCCAGGCGAGCGTCTTCTGCGCGTCGAGGTCGACGGCATGCGTGCCACCACCGAGCTTCTGCGGCGTGAGCAGGATGAAGCGGCCGAGCTGCTCGCGAATCCCCTGATACCGGGCGTCTTCCGAGATCGGCCCGTCGGCGGCCGCCGCGACGGCCGATCGCTCGGCGAAAAACCGGTTTGCCCCGAAGACCCCTGCCCCGGCGAGGCCCGCGGCCCCGAACCGGAACAGGTTGCGACGGGCGAGCTTGGTGGCGAAGCGGTCGTTCATCGGGCGACTCCAATCATGGGGGAACGATCAGGGAACGAGCGAAGCGGAGGCGAGCGGACAGCCGGCCGTGGCGGCTCCGGGCAGGGGCGCGAGGGTTTCGGGCGGCAGCAGGTCGGGGTCGCCGAGCCTGGCGGCCAGGTCGCGAAACCCCTGCCGCGAGATGCCAGGCCAGATGGCTTCGACGGTGCCGTCGGGGCGAACGAGGGCCACGCAGCCCGCCTTCGTCACGCCCCACGCCGCGGCCACGCCACCATCGCACTGGACCAGATGCGGTGTGGCCAGGCCGGTCGAGTCGAGAAACGGGCGGGCATCGCCGTCGGCCGCCTCGATCACCGCCAGGCACGAGGCCCGCGAAGCGAGGTGGGGCCCGATGGAGGAGAACAGCCTCGCAAACTCCTCGCTGCAGCCGCAGTCGGCCTTGAGAAACAGCACCACCGCGGGCCGGTCGTCAGGAAGCATCACGCGTGTGAGCGACTCGGGCACACGACGAGGCCCGGCCGCGTTGAGCGCCGCAACATCCTCCGGGCTCGCAGCATGACGGCTGAGACGCGGAGGCGCCGGGTGCTCGATCGGTCGCGGCTCCGCCCGCTGCCGCAGGAACGCGGCCGAGGCCAGCAGGCAGACGACGGCGGCCGTCAGGACGAGGGGCGATCGCATGCTGAGGGGATGACCTGAGTTCGTACACCGCGTTGCCGGGCGACGGACGGAACCCCAACACGCCCCGGATGCTCGCAAGGACCGAACGTCTCCAGCGTAGCCGAAGCCCACGATGGCTGACAACCTCCGTCTGCGCTGCGATGCGTATGCTGCCGCCCCTATGAACACACCTTCGCATTCCGCAGCTGCCCTCCTCCAGCCCTTTGCCCTCGGCGATCTCACGCTGCCCAACCGCATGGTGATAACGCCCCTCACGCGGGGCCGCGCCGGCCGGGAGCGGATTCCGAACCCGCTGATGGCGGAGTATTACGTGCAGCGGTCCTCCGCGGGGCTGATCGTGGCTGAGGCCACCACGATCTCCGAGCAGGCCAACGGCTGGCTGGAGTCGCCCGGGATCTACACCGATGCGATGGAGGCCGGCTGGAAGGGCGTGACCTCGGCCGTGCACGCCGCCGGTGGCCGCATCTTCCTCCAGCTCTGGCACATTGGCCGCGCCTCGCACAGCGACTTCCACGGCGGCAGCCTGCCGGTGTCGTACTCGGCCGTGAAGATCGACGGCGACGGCATCCACACGCCGCTCGGCAAGAAGCCCTACGAAACGCCCCGGGCCCTCGAAGCCTGGGAGATCGCGGGCGTGGTGGCCGACTACCGACGGGCCGCGGCCCGGGCCCGCGCCGCGGGATTCGACGGCGTCGAGATCCACGCCGCCAACGGCTACCTGCTCGACCAGTTCCTCCAGGCGAAGACCAACCTCCGCACCGACGACTACGGCGGCAGCATCGAGAAGCGAACGCGGCTCCTGAAGGAGGTGGTCGAGGCCGTGTCGGCCGAGTGGCCCGCGCAGCGGGTGGGCGTGCGGATCTCGCCGAAATGGATAGCCCGGCCAATGGGACGTCCGCAAGGGGCTCCCCGGCTGATGAGCGGCTCGTGAGCCGCGTGTTTCGTGTTTTCGTCTCCCGGCCCCGAAAAGCACTCTCCAGAATGGCCGGCTACCCGCCCCCGGAGTGGCGAGTTTCTCGCCTCGGCGCAGACCGTCTCCCGAGTCGCCCGTCCAGGGCCTTGATGCCTCACGTCCGGCATCACTCAGAGCTTGTGGATGTCGATCACGGGCAGGTCGTCTATCCGTCCCTGGAAGACGTCGCGCTCGTCATGCGCCTGGACGAGCTCGCCCCAGTCGGTGGGCGGGCCGCGGGCCGGCGAGACTGGCGGTGGCTCGAGCGGTTCGCCGAGATGGGTGAGGATCTTCCGGATCGGGCCCGGCTCGGTGATGAACGCGATCAGCCGGATGGCGCCACCGCAGTTGGGGCACTCGAGCGGAAACTCCTCCCCCACCCGGGCCAGGAGCTTGGCCCAGGCGATCCGGGAGGTGTCGTGCGAGCGGGGTTTTTGATGCGCGTCAGAGCAGCCTCCCGTGGCGTGACCGTCGTTTCCATGTCCCCCGATCGTGACCGCGCGTTGCTTGCCGATGTTCCCGATCGCCAGCGCCGTGACGGCTTTCCGCAGCTTGTGGTTCGGCGCAAACACCCCGTGATACCGATGACGGTGCTTCCGCGGCGGTGGGACGAGATCGGCGAGCCGGTCGAGGAACTCATACGGCGTGAGTTCGACGACGCCGTGAGCTCCCGGCCGCGTGGACTTCCGGCCGCGGCCGGGCCCGACCCAGTTGGCCGCTTTGTGTCTGGGCAGCACGTAACGGATGCGGGCGATCCGGCCGTCTGGGCCGCGGATCACGGAGAGTCGCTCGAGGGCGAAGGGGGGCCGGGCGCAGTATCGGAGAAGATGTTCGAGACTCCGAAAATAGCTCGGCACATCGCGGTCAACGAGCGTGATCCGGACACTCGCGTCTACTGAAAACCCGCTGTTCTCCCAGGCGAGCATGTCGGCGGCGGCCGCGGCGTCGAGCAGGCGCTGCATGCGGAACCAGCGGATCACGCGGCGACGCACCCGCTCGGTGAGCACGGCCAGATCGGCCTGGGTGATCGGTCGGGCTGGGATGAACGTCGGCGGGGCGTCACACCCTGCTTCGGCAGCAGCCGGCACGAAGACGCCGTCGGTGACGCAGGCGTGGAGGTGGACATGA
>VGYR01000229.1 GCA_016872925.1 Planctomycetota bacterium | reverse complement strand
CCGCGGGTTGGAAACCCGCGCTACGAGGGGCTTCCGATGCGGGGTCTGGGGGGTGCGCCGCGGGTTGGAAACCCGCGCTACGAGGGGCTTCCGATGCGGGGTCCTCATGAACGCTCCTCGTCGCCCAGGGAGAACCGACCGGCCGAGCCGCCGAGACCGTCGTCGTTTGGCTCCCGGCCGGCACCGACCACGCGGCTGCCGAAGGCGTAAAAGAGCGCCGGAGTCACGATCTGGTCGAGGATTGTGGAGCCGAGCATGCCGCCGAACACCACCACGGTCAGCGGATAGAGGATCTCCTTGCCGGGCTGCCCGGCCCCGAAGAGCAGCGGCAGCAGCCCGAAGAACGACGTGAAGGCCGTCATCAGCACCGGGGCGAGCCGCTCCAGGCTGCCGCGGATCACCATCCGCTCGCCAAAGGGCTCCCCCTCGTGCTGCATGAGGTGGATGTAGTGCGAGATCATCATGATCCCGTTGCGGCTCACGATCCCGATCAGGGTGATGAATCCCACCCAGTGGGCCACCGAGAGGTTCGTCGCGGAGGCCCAGACCTGAGGCCACTGCCACCAGGGGGCCGCCGCGAGCGCCTCCGCCGAGGGCTGGTTGACGATCAGCAGGGCCACCACCGATCCCAGCGCCGCCAGGGGCACGTTCACGAGCACCTGCACGGCGGCCCGCCACGATCCCAGCGCCTTGCAGAGCAGCAGGAACACACCCACCACCGCGGCCACGCCGAGCACCAACAGGCGGAACGTCGCGTCCCGCTGGGCCTCGAACTGGCCGCCGAGTTCCACGGCGTAGTCGCCCGGCAGGCCCTGGAGCCGCTGCCTCACCGGGTCGATGGCCGCATTGACGTCGGCGACGACGCCGGAGAGGTCCCGGTCGGCGACGTTGCACGACACGACGATTCGCCGCTGCACGTGCTCGCGGTTGATCGTGTTGGGGCCCGTCGTGTCGAGCACCTCGGCCACCTGGCCGAGGGTGACGCGGCGGCCCGACGGGGTGTCGAGGATCGTCTCGTTGATGATCGCCGGGCTGTTCCGCGAGTCCTCGTCGTACCAGACCACCAGGCTGAAGTAGCGGTCGTCGTCGAACACCTGCGACACCACCCTCCCCTTGTACGCCGTCTCGAGCAGTTCGGCGACGTCTCCGGGCGCGAGCCCGTGCCGGGCCGCCTCCCGATGGTCGACCCGCAGCCTGACCTGGGGAATCTCCACCTGCGGCTCGACCTGGAGGTCCACCACGCCGGGAATGGCGTGCATGCCGGTCTCGATCTCGGCCGCCGCGGCCCGCAGTTCGCGGAGGTCGGAGCCGAAGATCTTGACGACGATCTGGGCCCGCACCCCCGAGAGGATGTGGTCGAGCCGGTGCGAGATCGGCTGCCCGATGTTGAGCCGCACCGAGGGGATGTTGGTGATCCGGTCGCGAATGTCGGCCACGACCTCCTCCCGCGGGCGGCCGACGTGCTCGTAACCCCAGAGATGGAGCACCGGCACGAGCCGCATGGCCGCGGCCGCCCAGCCGGCCTTCGGCCGTTCGTGCGGCACGAGCCGGACGTCGATCTCGGAGGAGTGCACCCCCTCGGCGTGCTCGTCGAGTTCGGCGCGGCCGGTCCGCCGCGAGAGGCTGAGCACTTCGGGCACGTCGAGCACCATCGCCTCGACCAGCCGCGCCACCCGGCTGCTCTCCGCGAGGCTCGTGCCCGGCTCCGTCTGCACCCCGATCGTCAGCGTGCCCTCGTTGAACGGCGGCAGGAACTCGCCCCCCATCCAGCCGATCATCGCCACGCTCGCCGCCACCAACATCGCCACGACGGCGAGCACGGCCCGGGCGTGGCGGAGGGTGAACCGCAGCACCGCCTCGTCGATCCGCTTGAGCCAGCGGAGCAGGAACGAGTCGTCCTCGTCGTCGAGGAGCCGGGACTTGGCCAACAGCAGGTAGCCGAGCACCGGGGTGACGGTGAGCGAGACCGCCAGCGAGCAGAGCAGGGCGATGATGTAGGCCAGCCCCAGCGGTGCGAACAGCCGCCCCTCGAGGCCGGCGAGGGAGAACAGGGGCAGCACGACGAGGGTCACGATCAGCGTGGCGTAGACGATCGAGTTGCGGATCTCGGCGGAGGCCTGGAAGACCACCCGCAGGGGATGCTGCGGGTGGGGGGCGTGGCGGTTTTCCCGCAGGCGGCGGTAGATGTTCTCGATGTCGACGATCGAGTCGTCGACGAGGTCGCCGATCGCGACGGCGATTCCGCCGAGCGTCATCGTGTTGATGGTGATCCCGCAGAACTGGAAGACCAGGATGGTCGCCAGGATCGACAGCGGCATCGCGGTGAGCGAACTCACACTCACCCGCAGGTTCCACATGAACAGGAACAGCACGACCACCACCCAGATGGCCCCGTCGCGGACCGCCTCGACGACATTGTCGACGGCTGCCCGGATGAAGTCGGCCTGCCGGAAGATCCGCCGCTCGAGCAGCACGCCGGCGGGCAGGTCCGCCTCGAGCTGGTCGAGCGCCGCGTCGATCCGGCGGTCGAGCGAGAGCGTGTCGGCGTTGGGCTGCTTCTGGATCGCGAGGATCACGGCGGAGCCCCCCTCGATGCGGTCGTCGACCTTCACCTGCACGGCGCCGTCGCCCCGCTTCACCGGCCCGCCGAAGACCACGTCGGCCACGTCCTTGATGAGCACCGGCCGGGGCACCCGCCACACCAGCGGCGTGTTGCCGACGTCTGCCAGCGTGAACGACTGGCCGCTGATCCGGATCAGCGACTCGCGGCTGGCGCTCTCCATCACCCCGCCGCCGGCGATCGCGTTGGCCTTCGCCGCGGCGTCGACGAGCTGCCGGAGGGTGACGTCCTGCGCCGCCAGCCGCGCGGGCGAGGTGATGATCTGGTACTGCTTGAGGATGCCCCCCATCACGGTCACCTGGGCGACGCCGTCGAGGGCCAGGAGCCGGTTGCGGATCGTGAACTCGGCCAGGGTCCGGAGCGTCAGGCCCTGCTCCCGCGCCTCGGCGGCGGTCGCGGGGGCCCGGGTATCCCGCAGCCCCAGGAGCATGATCTCCCCCATGATCGACGAGACGGGCGCCATCACGGGGCTGGCATCGGCGGGAAGCCTCGTGCGGGCCAGCTGCAGCTTCTCCGCGACGATCTGCCGGTCGCGGAAGATGTCGGTGCCCCACTCGAACTCCACCCACACGATCGACAGGCCGATGCCCGAGGCCGACCGCACGCGGCGGACGCCCGTGGCCCCGTTGAGCAGGTATTCGAGCTGCCGCGTGACGAGTGTCTCGACCTCTTCGGGCGCCAGGCCCGGGGCCTCGGTCATCACGGTGACCGTGGGGCGGTTGAGGTCGGGAAACACGTCGATCGGCATCTGCTTGAGCGCCAGCCAGCCGGCGACGGCCACGGCCAGGGCGCCGACCAGGACGAGCAGCCGGTTGCGGAGGGAGAAGGCGATGATCGCGTCGAGCATGCGGCGGTCTCCTGCCGGTCAGCGGATCGAGGCGAAGGCGGTCTGCAGGTCGGCGACCCCCGCCACCGCGACGATCTCGCCCGGGGCGAGCCCGGCGGTGACCGTCACCAGCCGGTCGTCTCCGGCGCCCAGGGCGACCGGCTGCCGGCGGAACGAGCCGTCGGGATCGCGGACGAACAGGTATGCCTGCGTGCCCTGGCGGACGATCGCCGAGGCGGGCACCGCCAGGGTCGGCGCGGAGCGTGCGATCGGCAGCGACACCCGGGCGAGCATGTTGTGCTGGAGGACGCGGCCGGGGGGCACGTCGATCTCGATCCACACCGGCAGCGTGCGATCCCGGGCATCGATCACGTTGCCCCGGCGGGCGACCGTGCCGGTGAAGACCTGATCGGGCACCGCCATGAACCGGACGCGGGCCGCGCCGGCCGGATCGTGGGCGTGCAGCCGGCCGACCTCGTTTTCCGTGAGGTGCCCGCGGACCCAGGCATGCCGTGAATCATGAACCTCGGCCACCGCCTCGTTCGGCTGGATCACCTGCCCGGCGACGGCGTCGAGCCTGACGATCGTGCCGGCCGCGGGTGCCTTGATCGTGAGCGTCGCGAGCACCTCCCCCTCCTTCGCGATCCGATCCACCTCGGCCGCCGAGAAACCGACCCCCCGCAGCGTGCGGCCCAGCGCCTCGACCCGTTCAGCCAGGGAGAGGGCCGCGGTCTGGGCCTCCCAGACCCGCTTGCGGGGCACGCTCTGGCTGGCGTCGAGTTCCTTCAGCCGCTGGAGGCTCTCGTCCGCCAGCCGCCGCTGCGCCGCGGCCTGGATGAGCTGCAGCTGGATGTCGAGCGCCGCGAGGCTGGAGACCTCGGCGACCACGTCTCCCTGCGCCACCTCCTGGCCGATCCGGCCGAGCAGCCGCGTGATCCGACCCTCGACCTGCGCGGCGGCGATCGTTCGCGCGCCGGGGGGCACGTCGACCATCCCGTCGAACTCGAGCACCTCGTCGATCGGGTGCAGGGTCGCGGGCTCCGTCCGCAGCCCCATGTTCTCCTCGGCCTCGGGGCTGAGCCTGAGGACGCCGCTGATGAAGAAGCCGGCGAGTTCGTGGCTGCCCTTCGTGACCACGCGGTCCCCGGGAAACACGCCGCCGTCGCGGAGGGTCACCAGCGGGCCATCCAGGGCGTCGACCACCACGTTCTGCTTGCGGTATTCGTAGCCCCGCTCGGTGGCGGCCTCCTCCACCAGCACGAACTTCTCGATCCCGTTGCCGACCAGCGCCTCGGTGGGCACGGCGACGCGGGCCACGCCGGAGCCCGACACGATCCGGGCCTGTCCCGTCATGCCGGGCAGGAACCGGGCCGGCCCGGTGGCCGGATTGGCAATCGCCGCCCATGCCGTCCCGAGCTTCGTTTCGGGGTCGAGCATCATCCCGGTGGCGTGGATCGTGGTCGAGAGCCGCTCGTCGGGCCAGGCGGGCAGGGTCAGCTCGACCCGCTGGCCCGCCGCGACGGCCGTGACGTCGCGCTCGAGGATGCTGATCTCGGCCCAGACCTCGGCCAGGTCGACCACCTCGAAGAGGTGCTCGTTGGCCGGCACGACGTCGCCCACGGTGACGTCGACGTGCATGATCGTGCCGGCGATCGGGCTGAGGATCTCGACGGCGCTCGTCAGCGGCCGATCCGCATCCGCGAGGAGGGCCGCGACGACCTCCTCGGGCACGTCGAGGCTGCGGAGCTTCGCGGTGGCCACGTCGACCGCGCCCTGGGTCTGCTCGAGGCGGGAACGGGCCTCCGACCGATCCCGGATCGCCGCCGCCTGGGCCTCGGCCAGGGCCTGGATCCGCGCGAAGGTCCGGGCGGCGAGGTCGTACTCGGCCCGCGCCGTGAGCAGTTCCAGCTGGATGGTCTCCAGCGCCAGGCTCTCGATCGTGGCCAGCCGCTGTCCGGCGGCGACGATGTCGCCGGCCCGCACGTGGATGGCCGCCACGCGGCCGTCGATACCCGTCGCGGCGAAGGCATGCCGGTTCCAGGCGGGCACGAGCCGGGCGTAGGCCGTCGTCCGGGCGTCGACCGCGTGCTCGGCCACGTCGGCCGTCTCGATCTTGAGGGCGCGGTGCGCCGTCGGGCTCAGCGCGAGGGTGCCCCGCTCGGCGTCGACGAGCACGCCCTTGGTGGGCAAGGGCTCGTGCCCCTCGTGAGCCCGCGCGTCGCGCGGCAGGCCCACGAGGCAGCACGCAGCCAGCGTCCCGACGATCAGTCGCCTACCGCTTGACATAGGCCTCGGGATCCTTGACGTCGTCGGGCGTCTCCTTCGCCATCCGCACGAACTCCTCCACGCACGGCGGGCAGCAGAACTCGTAGGTCTTGCCGCCGATCACCCAGGCGCACAGCGGATTGGCCTTGGTCTCCGAGATCGGGCAGAGCCGGTCGCCGGGCTTGGGGTTCGCATCGTGCTTCGCCTGAAAGCCCTTGAACTTCCGCATCGCGGTGAGCCGGCCGTTGGCCGCGATGTCGGCCTCGGTGTACTTGCCGCCGGGCGTGAGAAACAGCTTGGCCGACTCGTCGTCGGCGAGCGCCGCCGGCATCGCCGCATGCTCCGGCGGGGGCGCCGAGGTGAAGCCGACCCGAAACCGCTCCCCCTCGATCCGCAGGTTGGGAATGGTGACGTCCACCTGGATGCCGCGGAGCGACTCCGGGAGCGTGCCGGTGAACCGCGAGGTCTTGTCGTCGGCGTCGCCCTCCTGCGGATCCGCCGCGATCTGCATCGAGACGGTCTCGCGGCCACCCGCCGGCTTCACGTAGGCGGTCAGCGTCTGCCGCTGCGTCTCGTGGATGCGGGTCTCGTCGGAGCCGAGCAGGTAGAGCCGGAGCACGCCGTCGGCCTCGAACACGGGCTCGATGTGGTAGCTGTCGCGACCGAGCGGCACGATCAGGCCGCCGTGGAGGCCGACGCCATGCTCGTGGTCGCCGTGCTCGTCCTCGGCAGGATCGGCGGCGAGCGTTGGAGGCAAGGCGAGCGAGGCGACAAGCGCGAGCAGGCAGGCGCGGGCCGTGACAAGGGCGATGAATCGAAAGGCGGTCGAGGTCATGGAATCCTCCGGTGACGAAAAAAGGCGGGAGCGAGAAAAGGCGTGAATCGGGACTGCTGCGATAGGGCGCGACCATGCGGCACCCCAGCGGGGGCCGCAGGGTGCCGGAGAAGAGGACCGCACGGCCGTGCGGTCGCAGGCCCGCTCAGCAGCGGAGCGTGCTCAGCGCGCGCAGCAGCGCCCTGCCGGCCAGAACTGGCGCCCGGTCGCCCACAGCCGACCCGGCGACGGCGACCAACGGGGTGCTCGGCCGCGGATCGAGCCAGCAGGCAACCGGCGGGGCGGCTCGCCAGTCAGCTCCCGGGGCCAGGGAGAGGTCACCGAGCGAAGTCACCAGGGTGCTGGAGGCTGTCACTGGCCGCAACTTGCTTCGGCACGGGCAGGGATCGTCGCCGTCCTGATGCCGTTCCCCAGGGCAGGACGACGCGGCTGCCGGCGACTCGCAGCAGCAGCAGCCAGCCCCGGCCGCTTCGGCAGCCGCGGGGCCCATGCCCAGCGACTTGAGCGTGCAGCAGCACCATTGCGGCCCCACGAGCACGGCCACGGCCGTGACGCTCACCGCGAGTTGCCAGATCCGTTGCCGCATCGCCGTCTCCCGATGAACTCCTCTCGGTGAACTCTACACTACCTCCGGCCTCCCGGACTGGCAACGTCGTTTCCGGGGAACGTGCAGCCGCCGCACCCCGTCAAAAGAACCGACCGATGGAAGGCGAGGCTTCCATCGGTCGGCCCTTAACCGCGTTGGATGACCGCGTTGGATGACCGCATTGGATGACCGCGTTGGAGAAATCAGTCCGCCGAGGTGCCTAGCAGGCCGTGGACAAAGTGAGTTTTTGCGAAGGCGCGAGAACGATCAGACTGCCAGGGTCGATTGGCCAGCGGCGTTCCCGTCACCGATCGCGCGGCCCAATAGGTGTTCCAGCGCCGATA
>VGYR01000228.1 GCA_016872925.1 Planctomycetota bacterium | reverse complement strand
TGCAGGTCCCCAGCACCAACGGGTTTTTCAACCCGTGTCGAACTTTTCGCGGGTTGGAAACCCGCGCTCCGTGTTCCGAAGTAGCACGGGTTTTTCAACCCGTGCCGAACTTTTCGCGGGTTGGAAACCCGCGCTCTAAGTTCCGAAGTAGCACGGGTTTTTCAACCCGTGCCGAACTTTTCGCGGGTTGGAAACCCGCGCTCCTCGCCCGCGCTCCGTGTTCCGTAGTAGCACGGGTTTTTCAACCCGTGCCGAACTCTTCGCGGGTTGGAAACCCGCGCTCCGTGTTCCGAAGTAGCACGGGTTTTTCAACCCGTGCCGAACTTTTCGCGGGTTGGAAATCCGCGCTCCGAGTTCCGTAGTAGCACGGGTTTTTCAACCCGTGCCGAACTTTTCGCGGGTTGGAAACCCGCGCTCCTCGCCCGCGCTCCTTCATTCACCCGCGCTACGGCACTGCCTGCGTCATTCGCCAGGTGGCGAGGATCGGCGGTGCCGGTGCGAGGCCGGCGGCATCCGCGATGCCCGTGCCCACGCCCTTGAGCCGCAGCGTGTACGCGCCGGCGACGTTCGTGCCCGGGATCCGGGCGAGCGCAAACGTGCGGTTGTCGGTCGTCGTGAGCGTCATGCCCGCCGGCGAGAGCAGCGCCGTGCCGCGCTTGAGCACGAAGTCGTCGAGCGTCACGCCCGTCACCGGCCGGGCGAACGAGAGGGTCACCGAGGTCAGGGCCGTCGCCGTGGTGACCGGCACACCTCCGAAGGCGGCCGTGAGCGGCGCCGGCGGTCGGGCCGGACCGATGTCCCCCTGGGGTCCGGCGTTCACCGGAATCCCGGTGGCGGCGACCACCCGGTAGTCGCCCCGGGCTGGGTCGACCAGGGCCGGCTTGCGTACGTTGATCGCGTTGCCGGCGCGGACCGCGGCGGCGAGTCCGTCCTGCTCGATGCCGAGCGGGTGATCGGCCGGCCCGTTCCAGATCACGTTTCGCGCCATCACGAGGCCGTCGTCGGCACGGGCCGGCGACGGGATGTTGGAGCCCGGCGACGGCGTCCGCGGGAGCGGCACGAAGAACTGCTGCCACCGGCTCGCCACCCCATCGGGGTTGAGCACGACGTTGTCCGTGATCGACACGTTGCGGTTCGGAATCGGCTCCTCGGCGCCGACGACGTCGGTGCCCCACCCGCCCTGCGCCAGCCGGGTGCGGCAGGCGGCCACGTCGCCGTCGCAGCTGCGGGACCCGAACGCCGCCTCGATCACGTGGCTGCGGGTTCCGGCGCGGTAGACCGCGTTCTTCGAGATCACGATGTCCGACCCGCCGTTGACGCCGAATCCCGCCCCCTCGACGTCGCGGACGAGGTTGTTGCGGAAGGTGATGCCGGTGGCTTCGTAGGTCAGCCAGGGGGCGACCATGAACTCGAAGCCCGTGCCCTGACCCGCCGTGAAGCCCCCCGTGCCCGCCTCGAAAAACTCGTTGCCGGCGACGAGCATGTTGGTCGACCCGCCCTTGACGTACAGGGCCCAGTCGCCGGCCCGGTGGATCCGGCTGGCGACCACGTGCCCCCCCTGCACGGCGACGAAGTCCACGGCGTTGTCCCAGGCGCCCGAGATGTCGCACCGCTCGACGTACATGAAGCGGCACTGGTTGGCCTTGAGCGCCTCCTGGGGAACGTCGTAGGTGGCGATCGTGCCCACGCCGCGGATCGTGCAGTCGCGAAGCAGCACGTGCGTGCAGGCCTCGAAGTGGGCCACGTCCCCCCCGGCGGCCGAAATGTC
This sequence comes from Planctomycetota bacterium, assembly GCA_016872925.1. Taxonomy (GTDB): domain Bacteria; phylum Planctomycetota; class Planctomycetia; order Pirellulales; family UBA1268; genus QWPN01. The sequence goes on along the minus strand of VGYR01000228.1, from coordinate 5,717 downwards.
GAGCCCGTCCAGGTACAGCCGACGGCAGTTGAACGCGTTGATCGCGGGCAGCCGCGCCGTGCCCGGACCGTCCGCCGCCCGCACGATCACGGGAGCCGTGACCGTTCCGCGGCGACTCTCCCAGTAGTTCGGCACGCTCGACTCGGGGTAGGTGCCGGCGACGAGGTTGATCCGCACGCCGGTGGTGAGTGGAGTGGCCGCCGGCACCCGCCGCCAGGCCTCGGTCACGGTGCGGAGGGCCTGGCTCCGCACGCTGCCCGTGGCCGCGTCGCTGCCCCGGTCTGGATCCACCCACAGATCCACGACCGAGGGGTTGCCGACGTCGAGCATCGGCAGCGATGCGTCCGCCGCCATGAGCGTGCGTCGCTCCAGCCGCTCGGCTTCCGCGACGCCCTGGTGCTGGCCACGGTCCCGCATGACGTCCTCCCCGCGGCATCTTCCCGCGAATGCCGCATACCGTCATGCCCCTGATTCCTCAGTCTCGCGACCGCGGCGGGCGAGCAGCCGGAAATCGCGGTATTTCTCGGGGCCCGCGAACGGACACCTGGCATGGCTTCGCCCGCCGCCCATCCCGCCCAGCCCCCCCAGGCCGGATTCCCTGCACAACCGTTCCATCCGGACCCGATTCTGATGGCGGATACCCATGCGCGCATCACGTTCGTTCGCCCGCAGGCTGCTGGGAGCCGCCGTCTTTGCGGCGGTCGTGGCCGGCGCACGCGCGCCCGGTGCCGAACCGACCGCCGACGACGTCGAGCCGGCCCAGTACCTCGAGGAGTCGCTCACGCATCAAGACCCCGAGCAGGAGGCGCTGATCCGCGACCTGGTCGACCAGGCGGTCGAGGCGCGGCTGGCCGGCATCCCGCGGCCGCGCTACATCCCCGCCACCGACATCGCGCCGCCGAAGGGTCTGTTGTTTCTGAAGACGAACCCGCGGCAGGGGGAGTTCCCCTTCGGCATGGCCCTGGGCGGGTACATGCAACTCCGCTGGTTCGAGTTCGCCCGCGACGCCACCTCGTGGACCGACAACGCCTCGATCACGCGGCCGATCAACAACATCAACACCTTCAACATCAACCGCTTCCTGCTCTCGTTCCATGGCCACGTCGTCGACGAGCGGCTGGTCTACAACTTCGCGTTGTTCGGCACCACCAACGTGGGCCTGCGGTCGGGGGTCGTCCCGATCGGCCTGGCGGGCTGGAAGTTCAGCGACGCGGCCACGGTCGGCGTCGGCGTGACGCAGGTGCCGGGCACCCGGGAGTGGATCGAGAGCACCCAATGGACGGTCGGCGTCGACCGCAGCATGGCCAACACCTTCTTCCGCCCCGGCTTCAGCCCCGGGGCCGCGGCGATCGGCTCGCTGGGCGACGGCACGCTGCACTATCAGGCGGGCGTCTGGAACGCGATCGACGGCGGCACCGCCGGCGTGCTCCGCCGCGGCACCTCGATGGCCTGGGCCGGCAACACCTGGTGGGAACCGTTCGGCCCCTTCGGCCTCGGCGTGTCCGACATGGAGCATCACGACTCGCCGGTCGTCCGGCTGGGCACCAGCGGCGTCTACGCGCTGACCGCGGCCCTCCCGATCGCGGGCGCCAACCCCGAAGACACGATCGTGCGGCTCTCCGACGGCACGCCGATCGCGGAGCCCAACGCGCTCGGCCCCAACTCGCTCCTGGAGCGATACGTCTACCGGCTCGCCTCCGTCGATGCCGCGTGGAAGTATCGGGGCGTGGGCCTCGCCGTCGAGTATTACTTCCGGATGCTCGACAACTTCGCGGGTCAGGGCACGTTCGAGCGGTCGAGCATCTTCGACCACGGCGGCATGGCCTACGTGTCGTGGTGCTTCGTGCCGCGGACCTACGAGGTCTACGCCCGCTCGAGCGCGGTCACGGGCCCCTATGGCACCGGCCAGGAGTACGGCGGCGGCCTCAACTGGTATCTCAAGGAATCGCGGCAGGCCCGGCTGACGCTCGAGGCGCTCACCATGCACCGCAATCCGGCGCAGAACTTCCTCTACCCCTACCGCGCCGGCTACACCGGCACCGCGATCCAGACGCAACTCGTCGTGGCGTTTTGACCGTCGCGGCCGCGGCTTCCGGGCAGGGCAGCCCCGGGTCACGCGACCATTTCGCCGCCCGCAGTCCCGTTGGGGCCTGCCAGGGCGGCTGCTAGACTGTGGGGCTTCGTTTTTCGCCCCGCCAGGAAGCGTCGCACTCGTGCCCGCCACTCCCTCCGTCAGCAAGGCGCAGCAGAAGGCGATCCAGAAGGCCGACACGCTCATCGAGGCCCTCGGCTGGATCCGCAAGTTCCGCGACACGACCACCGTCATCAAGCTCGGTGGCAGCGTCGTGGAACACCCCGACTCGCTCCGCCACCTGCTGCTCGACATCGTCTTCCTGTCCACGCTCGGGATGCGGATCGTCGTCGTCCACGGCGGCGGCAAGGCGATCAGCCGGGCGATGGACGGCGCCGGCATCGAGCCGGTCTGGGTGCAGGGCCGGCGCTACACCGACGACGCCACGCTGGCGATCGTGGAGCGGGTGCTGGCCACGGAGCTCAACCACGAACTGGTCGCCAAGCTCGAGGAGTTCGGCGGCCGGGCGATGTCGCTGAACTTCCTGTCCACCAACGTGCTGTTCGGGGAGCGGCTCGCCCTCGAGGGGCCCGACGGCCGGCCGCTCGACCTCGGCCACGTCGGCGAGGTCACCAAGGTCGACCGGCTCACGATCGACAACCTGATGTACGCCGGCCAGGTGCCGGTGATCCCCTCGATGGCCCTGGGACCCGACGGCCAGAAGCTCAACGTCAACGCCGACACCGCGGCCACCGCCGTGGCCGCCGCAATCGGCGCGGAGAAGCTCGTCGTCCTCTCCGACATCCCGGGCGTGCTCCGCGACGTGAACGACCCCGAGAGCCTGATCCCGCACATCACCGCCGTCGAAGCCCGGAAGATGATCGCCGACGGCACGATCGCCGGCGGCATGATCCCGAAGATCGAGGGCTGCCTCGACACGCTCGCCCAGGGCGTGAAGAAGATCCACATCATCGACGGCCGGCTGCGGCACTCGCTCCTGCTCGAGATCTACACCACCAGCGGCGTGGGCACGGAGCTCGTCCGCGACGAGTCCCTGGCCCCGCGCAAGGCCTCCGCCAAGCGGTAGCCGATCCGGTTTCTGTCCCCGCCACGGGAGGATTTGCATGGCAACGATCGATTCCGCCCCCCACGCCGCCGGGCCGAAGACGAAGCGCGTGATCGACACCTTCGATCGCTACGTGGTCCCCAACTACCGGCGGTTTCCGATCTGCCTCGTCAAGGGGGAGGGCTCGCGGGTCTGGGACGCCGAGGGCCGCGAGTATCTCGACCTGTTTCCCGGCTGGGGCTGCAACCTGCTGGGCCACTGCCCGGAGCCGGTCGTCAGGGCGGTGCAGGAGCAGGTCGCCAGGCTCATCCACGTGCCCAACACCTGGTACACGGAACTGCAGGGTGAGTGGGCCAAGCTGCTCGCCGAGCGGTCGTTCGGCGGCCAGGCCTTCTTCTGCAACTCCGGCACCGAGGCCAACGAGGCGGCGATCAAGCTCGTCCGCCTGCGGAGCGGCGGCGAGAAGTACAAGATCATCACGTTCCAGGGGGGCTTCCACGGCCGCACCATGGGGAGCGTGACGGCCACCGCCCAGCCGAAATACCACGAGGGGCTGGGGCCGATGCTGGCGGGCTTCCACTACGCCCCGCACGGCGACCTCGCCGCGGTGGAGGCGCTGATCGACGACCGCACCGGCGGAATCCTCGTGGAGCCGATCCTCGGCGAAGGGGGCGTGGTGCCCGCGCCGGCGGGCTTCCTCCAGGGCCTGCGGCGGCTCTGCGACGACCGCGACCTGCTGCTGGTGTTCGACGAGGTGCAGTGCGGCTGCGGCCGCACCGGCAAGTGGTTCGGCTACCAGCACTTCGGCGTCACGCCCGACGTGATCACGCTGGCCAAGAGCCTGTGCGCCGGCGTCGCCGGCGGCGCCATGCTGACCACGGTCGACCTCGCCAAGCACCTCCGGCCCGGGATGCACGCCGCCACGTTCGGTGGGAATCCGCTCTCCGCCGCCGCGGGCGTGGCGGCGATCAGGATGATCGAGGAGGAGGGGCTGCTGGCCCACGTCGACCGCGCCGCCGAGGCGTTCCGCACGCGGCTGCTGGCCCTCCAGGAAACCTGCGACGCCGTGCGCGACGTCCGCGTGATCGGGATGATGATCGGCGTCGAGCTGGCCCTCGACGGGGCCGCGGTCGTCCAGGCCTGCCTCGACCGCAACCTGCTGGTCAACGCGACCCAGGGGCGGGTGATCCGCCTGTTGCCCGCGATGACCGTCTCCGAGGCCGACGTCGAGGAGGGCTGCGAGAAACTGGCCGACGCGATCCGCGAGGTCGCCGCCCGCGGCGCCGCCTGACGAGGCTTGCATGTCGATCCGTCACCTGATTGTTCCCGAAGACCTGACCGCGGCCGAGATCGAGGCCGTGTTCGCGATCTCGCGCGACCTCCAGGAGAAGTTCGCCGCCGGCCGTCGCGACGCGCTCCTCCCCGGCCGGGTGCTGGCGCTGGTGTTCGAGAAGCAGAGCCTGCGGACGCGGGTCAGCTTCCAGGCCGCGATGACCCACCTCGGCGGCGCGAGCCTGTTTCTCGGCGCCGACACCGGCTTCGCGTCATCCCGCGAGAGCATCGCCGACTTCGGCCGCGTGCTCAGCGAATACGTCGACGCGATCGTCTGCCGCACCAAGGCCCACGCCACGATCGAGCGGCTCGCCGAGGTGTCGAGCGTGCCGGTGATCAACGGCCTCTCCGACGAGGCGCATCCCTGCCAGGCGATGGCCGACATCTACACGCTCCGCCAGGAGGTGGGCCGCGTCAACGGCCTGACGATGGCCTTCGTGGGGGACGGCAACAACGTGGCCCGATCCCTGGCCGTGGTCTGCGGGCTGCTCGGGATGCGGTTCGTGCTGGCCGCTCCGCAGCGGTATCAGTTCGATGCCGCGTTCCGCCGGCACCTTGCGAAGATCCTGCCGGCCGCGGCGATCGACGAGACGACCGACCCCGTGGCCGCCGTCAAGGATGCCGCCGTGGTCTACACCGACGTCTGGACGAGCATGGGGCAGGAGTCGGAGCGGCAGGAGCGGCTCGCGGCGTTCGCCCCGTATCAGGTGAACGCCGCGCTGATGGCCCACTGCCCCAGCGCCCTGTTCATGCACTGCCTTCCGGCGCGTCGCGGCGAGGAGGTGACCGACGAGGTGATCGACGGCGACCGCAGCGTGGTGGTGACCCAGGCCGCCAACCGGATGCACGTCCAGAAGGGCCTGATCGCCTGGCTGCTCGGCCACGCGTGAACACTGCGGCCGGTTCGCGGGTTTCCCCAGGAGCGCGGGTTTCCAACCCGCGGCGCCCTCGCCCCCAAGTAGCGCGGGTTTTCAACCCGCGGCGCACCCGCCCCCAAGTAGCGCGGGTTTCCAACCCGCGGCGCACCCGCCCCCAAGTAGCGCGGGTTTCCAACCCGCGGCACACCCGCCCCCAAGTAGCGCGGGTTTTCAACCCGCGGCGCACCCGCCCCCAAGTAGCGCGGGTTTTCAACCCGCGGCGCCTGCTCGGCACGGGTTGGAAAACCCGTGCTACTCCCGGACCCGGCGTTCGCGCCCCCCGTAGCGCGGGTTTTCAACCCGCGGCGCACCCGCCCCCCGTAGCGCGGGT
>VGYR01000227.1 GCA_016872925.1 Planctomycetota bacterium | reverse complement strand
CCACTGAGCGCCGACCCGCCGGCGGACTCGCTCCGCTCCGGCCGTGGAAGGGCCTGCGCTCCACGAGCCCGCCGGCTCCCGAGGAGGTGCGCGATGACCGAGTAAAGCAACGCGGGTTGACAAACCCCTACATAGCTGAAACCGCTCGACGGCTGTCGCACGGTCCAGCCGCTCGATCCAGAGGAGCTGGGCTGGCGGACAAGGGCCGATCGGCCCCAGACGTTCTCCGGCACGGGACAAGTCGCTGCAGTCATGAATTCCTCACGAAGATTCCCCGCTCACGCACTCCCGCGAGGGATCGCGCGGAGCCACCACCCGTTGCCCAAAAAATTATATCGTCGGCCCCGCTCGATCGACTGCGCCATACAGCACCATCGCCGCCGGGATGCCGTTTTCTGGCTTGCGCAACTAGCGTTTCCTTCGTCTCGGTTCGGTTTCGTGTTTTCTCAGGGGTCAGGCCGGGCCATCCAGAGGGTGCCCCGGTCCTGCGGGAGCCCGAGTCGGGGCGGGCCGTGGAGCAGGGATTTCGGTACAACGGGGCGACGATGGCTGCCTTGCCCGAACAACTCGGTCCCGTAAAGCTCGTCCGCCAAATCGGCCTCGGCAAGCACTGTCAGGTCTGGGAAGGGCTCGACACCAAGGCAGGGAAGAAAGTCGCCATCAAGGTGATCGTGCCCGCCATGGCGAAGGATCCGGGCCAGCGGAAGCTGCTGGACCACGAGCTCAAGGTGGCCCAGTCGCTCGACCACCCCACGATCATCAAGGTCGAAAGGTTCGCCGAGGAAGGGGGGCTGCCGCACCTCGTGATGGAGTACTTTCCGGCGGAGAACCTCAAGAAGCAGGTCGCGGCGGGTGTCGAGACCCTCGTGCCGAAGCTGCAGCGGATCGTCACGGAGACGGCCCTGGCGCTCGACCACATGCACTCCCGAGGATGGGTGCACCGCGACGTGAAGCCCGACAACATCTTGGCCGCCGACGATGGCCAGGTGAAGCTCATCGATCTGGCGATCGCCGCCAAGTCGTCCGGCTTTCTCGGCAAGCTGCTCGGCGGCAAGACGCCGGCTCAGGGCTCCCCGAGCTACATGTCGCCGGAGCAGATCCGCGGGGAGGCTCTCGATGCCCGCAGCGACATCTACTCGTTCGGCTGCGTGATCTTCGAGCTGATCGCCGGCCGTCCACCCTACACGGGGGCTGACACCAACGACCTGCTCAACAAGCACGTGTCGGCCGTGGTGCCCGCGGTGGACGCGATCAACAAGTATGCGACCACCGGCGGGGCCAGGTATCTCCGGCAGATGCTCGCGAAGAAACCGGCCGACCGGCCCGGTTCGATGCAGGAGGTGCTCCAGCAGCTCCGGTCGATCCGCCTCGTGGAGCGGGTGCCGGCCTGATCCGGGTCACACGTGATCCTCGTGCGTCGCTTCAGCACCGCCGCCGGCCGGCTGCTCCCGGGTTCCATGATCCCCAGGAACGAGGCTGCAGCGCGGGGCTGACGCATGTCTGGCTTGGGTTCACGGCAACCCGCGGCTGAGTTCCTGCCCTCGTAGCGCGGGTTTTCAACCCGCGGCGCACCCCCGCAGACCCCGCATCGGAAGCCCCAATCGCGTAAGCGATGGGGACTGAGCCTCGCGTGGCGCGGGCACGGGCAATCCCGAGCCTGGGTTCCTGCCCCTCGTAGCGCGGGTTTTCAACCCGCGGCGCACTCCCGCAGACCCCGAATCGGAAGCCCCAATCTCCGAGCCATGCGCGCTCGCCGCATGCCCGCATCGCTCGCGCGATTGCGGCTTCCTGACGCGCCGAGTCGCGCCCTGCAGAGAATGACCGGTCCCGCATCTGCCGTGCCGAACAGGATTGGCAGGATGCCGGGAACGAGCGTCCGGTGGCGGGCACGGGCAGCCCCGAGCCTCGCGAACGCGCGAGGCTCACGGGCGACCCGTATGAGGGGCCGATTCCGCGGTTGACGCGGGATTTCCTGCGGGGCGACACTCTCGTGCTCGACCCACTTCCCGGAGACCCCATGCCGATGGGCGCCGGACTGCACCGACTGCCGCTCGAGAAGCCGATCTACGAGATCGAGGATCGGATCGCCGCCCTCGAGGCCGCGCCCCTCGGCGGCCAGGAGCAGGAGGAACTGCGCAGGCTGAAGCGGGAACTGGTGGAGGTCCAGAAGAAGGTGTTCGGGAGCCTCGATCCCTGGCAGACGGTGGAGGTGTCGCGGCATCCGGACCGGCCCAAGACGAGCGACTACCTCCAGCTCGTCTTCGATGAGTTCGTCGAACTCCACGGCGACAAGTCCTTCGGCGACGACCGGGCGATGCTCACCGGATTCGCCAAGCTCGACCAGTACAAGGTGCTCGTGATCGGGCATCAGAAGGGAAAGACGCTCGCCGAACGGCAGGCCTGCCACTTCGGCTGCGCTCACCCCGAGGGCTACCGCAAGGCGATGGGCAAGATGCGGATCGCCGCGAAGTACGGCCTGCCGGTGATCTGCCTGATCGACACGCCTGGCGCCTATCCCGGCGTGGGCGCCGAGGAACGGGGGCAGGCCCAGGTGATCGCCGAGAGCATGTTCCTGATGGCCTCCCTCCCGGTGCCGATCATCTGCGTGGTGATCGGCGAGGGGGGCTCTGGCGGGGCGCTCGGCATCGGCGTCGGCGACCGGGTCGCCGTGCTCGAGCACGCCTACTACAGCGTGATCAGCCCCGAGGGCTGTGCGGGCATCCTTTGGAAGAGCGTGGAGTTCAAGGCCAACGCGGCCCGGGCGCTGCGGTTCCGGTCGGCCGACCTCAAGGAGTTCGGCGTGATCGACGCGGTGATCGAGGAACCGGCTGGGGGCGCCCACCGCCATCCGAGGCGGATGGCGGCGCGGCTGAAGATGTTTCTCACCCGCAGCCTTCGCGAACTCCTCATGCGGCCCCGCGACACGCTGGTGAACGAGCGCTACGAGAAGTTTCGCCGGATGGGCGTGTTCCAGGAGTAGCGAGGCGCTGCTCTCTCTGGAGGAGCCACAGGAGGACAGGGGCGCCACATTGACTCCTTTGGACCCATCATCTCCGCCCGCGTGCTTGGATGCCACTCAGCGAACGTTGTACAGATAGAGCACTGCGGCCCAGCCGCTCGGCAGGAGTCGCGGCGCGTGGTCGAGAGCCTTGGCGTAGCGCACGGCCAGAGCCAGGAACGTCTTGGCGTGGAAAAACGCCTCCAGGATCGGCCGGGTCTCGTTGAGCCAGTCGCGGTTCATCCCCGGGCTGAAGTGCTTCCCGGTTCCCGCCGCGATGATTTCGAGGAACCAGTCGTTGAGGCCATGGCCCTGATCGTGCTTGCGGAGCGCCTCGACGATCTGCACGGTCAGGCTCTGGAGTTTCAAGACTTTCCAACTCTGGTGGTAGAGGCGGTAAAAAGGATCCTCGAAGCCCCAGTGGGACTCCGCCTCTTCCAGCAGTGTTTCAAGGGCGGGTAGATCTCCCTTGAGCGCCTGCAGAAGAGGCTCGGTTTGGTGGTCGATGTCGTTCGGCTCGGTCATGAAGTCGGCGAGCGTGGCGGCGGTAGGGGGCTGTGACACGGGGTGATGGATAGCCAAATCGCCCGGCGATCACCCCTCTCCCCAACGTCCGATAATGTCTCTTATGTCCGGTCGGGGGCCTTGTTTTCGCGGGCTTTTCTGCATCCGCTTCGCACTGCCTCTCCGGCCTCGGTGCCGGGGCCGGCCAGCCAGCGGCGGCCGTGAGACCGAACCGCTGGTGGCCCTGGCGACGCATCAGTGCGGTCGGCCGCCGGCCCGGTCAGCAGCCGACGCCAGCGACCCAGTGGGCCGAGTGTTCAGCGGATGGGAAGCGGCGACTGCGCCCCGACGGGGAACTGGCCGGGCGGCGCCGGAGGCTGTTGAAACGTCGGCCGGTTCGGAAACCCGCTCGTCGTTGGTCGTGCCGGTTGTGCCGCCACCGGCGGCGCGGCCACGGTGCCGCCCCAGGCGGCCGGGGCCGTGAAGCCGGCAGGCGCGGTGTGACTACTGCCCTGCCCCGTCGCCGCCCCGGCAGGCACGGCCCCGGTCTCGGTCCAGGCGGTCGCCGAGGTCACGCTCTCCCAGATGGCCTTGAGCGCCGAGGGCTGCGGTTGGGCGAGACTGGCCGGAGGCATGCCGCCGGCGGCAGGCTGCCGGAACTGGTCCTCGAACTGCTTGACGAACGGCTGCACGGGCTCGGCGATCGTCGGGGGCAGCACCTCGTCGGCCCGGAGGATGATTTCGGCGACGAGTTTTCCGCTCCGGCTGGCGATGATCTGCTGCCGGTAGGCCGGGGCGAGCGTGACGGCGAAGAAGGTCACGACCACGCACATCAGCGCCCCCTTGGCGAGGCCGAGCAGGAGCCCGAGCTGGTGGTCGAAGGCCGACAGGTGGATCGCGTTGATCGCTCCGGAGATCACTCGAAACACGAGCCAGACGGCGAGGGACGTGCCCACGTAGATCGCCAGCATGGCGATCAGCCGATTCCAGGGGGCCTGCTGGCCGACGAAGGGAGCCAACTGGCCGCCGAACCGCAGCGCCAGGAAACTGCTTGCCGCGATGCCGGCGATCCAGGCGATCTGCCAGACGATGCCCTTGAAGTAGCCGAGCACCGCGGCGGCCGCCAGGATGCCGAGCATCACGAGGTCGTAGCCTTCGATCGCCATCGCGCCGACGTCTCCGGGGGCGGTGCTGAACCGGTCGGGCGAGGAGTGTAGGGGGCGAGCCGGCTCCGCACGAAGTCCAGATGGCGTCGTTCCGGGGGGGCGGAAGCCGCGGCTGCTCGGAACATGCCCTGAGCGGTGGAGGGCTGGGGGCTCCGGGAAGATTCGGATCTGGCCGGTGGGGCCGACGTCCCCCGCCGTGCACCACGGCGACGCGACAAACTACGCAGACCCCCCAGATTCCCGAGCCTGGTAAGCGGTGACGGCGCTGGTGAGCGTGACGGACGTAATAATTTGGCGGTGCAGGGGATGCAACGTGGCCGCCGCTGACGCTTGGCGACACCGAAACCGATAGCAACCGACAGTGCGTGCGTCTCGGAATGGAATCCGCAGCGGACGCGGCCGGTCCGGACGGGGCAGACATGCCCGGTTCGGCTCGTCAGTCCTCGAAGGGAATCGCCCGTGCCCGGGTTCCAGGCCCACATCATCGGCTCGTCGATCCTGGGCGCGGGCTACGGCGTGGCGGGCTGGTACCTCGGCGGCATGCCCCCGGCGACGGCCGCACTTGGCGCCGGGCTGTGCGCCGCCTCGGGGATGCTTCCGGATCTCGACAATGGGGCCGGCATGTCCCTTCGCGAGAGCACCGCGTTCGCGGCGGCCCTGATGCCGTTGCTGATGATCCAGCGATTCCAGCAGTGGGGCCTGCCCTTGGAGGGCATGATTCTCGCCGCCGCGACGATCTACGCGGTCGTGCGGTTCGGCCTCGCCTACCTGATCGAAAACTTCTCCACGCATCGCGGCATGCTCCACAGCGTGCCCGCGGCGGTGATCGCCGGCCAGGTCACCTTCCTGGCGTTCGTCTCCGCGGAGCCGCTGCACCGGTACTTCATCGCGGGCGCGGTCGTGCTCGGCTTCTTGTCGCACCTGGTGCTCGACGAGATCTGGGCGGTGCGGCAGGGCCTGTTTGGGCCCAAGGTGAAGAAGTCGTTCGGGACGGCGCTGAAGTTCGCCGGCCCCGAGCTCTGGCCCACGATCGTCGCCTACGTCCTGGTGATCTCACTCGGCGCGGTGGCCGCCGGCGACGCGCACTGGACCGAACGGGTCGCGAGCATCCGTCAGCACATGGAGCACGCGGCGCGGTACCAACAGCCCTACCATCCCGCGTACCCGCAGCAGGTCCAGCAGCCCCAGCAGTGGCAGTTCCGGCGATAGCGGTCGGCCCCTTGTTCGCGGCGGATCATGGGGGGATCATGGCCGATCTTCCGAGGACGAGTCCCGATGATCCCCGCTTCGTTCGCCGGCCCCGCCCGTGGTGATTCATGTCGGCATCCCTGACGGCGGCCCTGGCCGTGATCGCTGCCGCCGCCTTCGCGGGTGGATCGTCGGTGGCTTTGCTGTCGCTGGGCCATCGGCCGATGCAGGTGATCGTGTCGCTCACGGGGGGCGTGCTGCTGGGCGTCGGCATGCTCCACCTGCTGCCCCATGCCTGGCTCGAACTCGGTCGTGATCTCGACGCGACCATGGGCTGGGTGCTGGGCGGTTTCTTCGTGATGTTCGTCCTCGAGCGGGCCTTTCACGTGCATGCCCATCACACCGCCGACGGGGGCTGCAACCACGACCACGAATCCGGCCATCCGGCCGACCGTGGGCTGCCGCAGCGGCGGCGGGGCCGCTGGGCGTGGTGCGGAGCCTTCGCCGGCCTCGCCCTCCACAGCCTGGCCGACGGCGCCACGCTGGCCGCCAGCGTGCGGGCCGATGCGGCCCATGGCGCCGGAATGTACGCCGGCCTGGCCACCTTCCTCGCGATTCTGCTGCACAAGCCGCTCGACGCCGGCATCATCGCCGCGCTGATGCTCGAGGCGGACGCGCCGCCGCGGCTGCGAACCATCGTCAACGCCGCCTATGCCGCCGTCGTGCCCCTCGGCGCGGCGGCCTTCCTCGCGAGCCTGCCGTTCGCGGGTGGCCGCGAGAACATGGTGCTCGGTGTGGCCATGGCCATGGCGGCGGGCGCGTTCATCTGCATCGCGGCCGCGGACCTCCTGCCCGAAGTGCAGTTCCACAGCCACGATCGCGTGCTGCTCACCACGGCCCTGGTGATGGGCATCGCGCTGGCGTGGGGCATCACGGTGCTGGAGAAGTCGACGCGTGGGCATGCCGCGCACGCCCACGCGGCGGCCGAATCCCGCGGCGAATGACGGACGGTCCTTTTCCGCGGGCCGCTGCCTGATACGGGTCACCCGTGAGCCACGCGTGGGACGGGCTCGGGGTCGCCCGTGCCTGAGAGGAGCGGGTTTCCAACCCGCGGCTGAGAGGAGCGCGGGTTTTCAACCCGCGGCGCACCCCCGCAGACCCCGCACCGGAAGCCCCTATCGCGTGAGCGATGGGGACTGAGCCTCGCGTGGCGCGGGCTCGGGGCCGCCCGAGCCCCCTCGCTGGCCGCTCGCCTCGGGCATCCCGCCCTCGGCTCACTGCGTGTCCGCGGGTCGAGTAGGCCCGGGGGCTTTCGCCCCCAGGCCTCTCACAGAACCGGACTTGTGGGTCCCACATCCGGCTCTTTGGGTTCCGTTCTCACAGGTCAAACAGGAGCGTCTGACCAGAGGCCAGTTTCGGGATAGGGTTCAGTTCCTCCCACGCAGATGCCAGTGATACCAGGCGCTCATGAAACCAAGCGTTCCGGTAGGCCACGGTCATCCCCACGGAGTTACTGCGATACCACACTCCCCGTCGGCAGTAGGCCGTGTGCGTGGCTCCACGCACACTCGCCCCACGGTGTTGCAGGTGCCGGCAGAGATGACGAGGTCGGTTCTTCTGACGTACGAGGATGGCCCGCAGCCGTCGCCGGATGTGGGCGTCCCAGTGGTGGAG
>VGYR01000226.1 GCA_016872925.1 Planctomycetota bacterium | reverse complement strand
CGGAATCTGCCGCCTCCTCCACATAACGGCGGATTTTTTCGAGCCGTGCTTGGGCGTTGAGAAAAGCGCGTTCTTGTGAGACGATCATGGCGTTGGGCCTCCGTGAGGATGGGTTGGTTTTCAGACCATTCTCCGAGGCCCAACACCTTTTCATCTGCTGTCACTGCATGCTGGCAGTGGGTTCCGCACCAGAAAATACGGCCGAAACGATCGTTCCGTCGCCCGAGACAGGCGAGATTTGCGAGTTACGCCCGGTTGAAAACAGCCTGGTCCGGCGGCGAGCGGTTTCCGCTTGCCCGCAGGGCGGCTCGCCACGATACGGTTCGACGAGTCGTGGCGCCGGCCGGATGCGGCGCGTGCCCGCGCAGGGAATGCCGTGTCCCATCGCGAGGTGCCGCCATGATCGTCCTGGCCGTCGGTCTCACGTCGGAACCGATCGTTCGCATCACGACGCCCGGGCCCCGGCGATCCGCGGCGACGGAGGGGCCGCCCCCGGTCGACTGGCTCGTGGTCTCCGCGGATCCCCGCACCCGCGACCGGGTGCTCGAGACCATCCGCCGCGACGGCCTCACGAGCCACGCGGCGCTCGCGCGTGCGCCGCAAGGGCCGCCGGGGTACGGGCGGCGGTATCGCTGCGCGTTCGTCGACCTGGTCCACGCGGTCGGGGACGACGACGGCATGGCCCGCTGGCTCGAGGCCTTGAGGCTGTACCGCACCCGGCTGGCGATTCGTGGAGCCGACGGCGATTCCGACCACGAGCGGCGGGCCCGGGTGGCGGGCGCGGTGGCCTACCTGCCGGGCGAGATCGACCCTCGAGGGCTCGCCCGGCTGGTCACCGAGATCTCGCGACTGGCGGCCTGATGGACGCGGCCCCGGCGGAGCCGGTATCCTCCCGACCCATGGACGCGTTCATGCTGGCGGCGATCGAGGAGGCGGAGCAGGGCGTTGCCGAAGGGGGCATCCCGATCGGCTCGGTGGTGGTCCACGACGGCACGATCGTGGGTCGCGGCCACAACCGCCGCGTGCAGCAGGCGAGCACGATCCTGCACGGCGAGATGGACGCCCTGGAACGGGCCGGACGCCGCCCCGGCGCCTTCTACAAGGAGTGCACCCTCTACACCACGCTCTCCCCCTGTCCGATGTGCAGCGGCGCGATCCTGCTGTACGGGATTCCTCGCGTGGTGATCGGCGAGAACCGGTCGTTCATGGGAGAGGAGCGGCTGTTGGCGTCGCGGGGCGTGGAACTGACCGTCCTGCAGGATGACCGCTGCATCGAACTGATGCGGGAGTTCATGCGAAAACACCCCGAACTCTGGGCCGAGGACATCGGCGAGTGAGGTGGCCGGGGAGTTCGGGACGACTACGGTTCTCCGGAGGAACCCATGGCATCCGGCGTCGCCCCCACCCCCGCTCCCCTGTGGATGTCCCGCTGGCTGGTTGCCGCCGGCGTGTACAACCTCGCGTGGGGCGGGCTCACGGTGCTGGTTCCGAACTGGCTCTTCGACCTCACCGGCCTGGCGCCGCCGAACTACCCCTTCATCTGGCAGTGCGTGGGCATGGTGGTCGGCGTCTACGGGATCGGCTACCTCGCCGCCTCGTCGGACCCGGTTCGTCACTGGCCGATCGTGCTGGTCGGGCTGCTCGGGAAGGTGTTCGGCCCGCTCGGCTATGCGATCGGGCTCGTCCGGGGCGACGTCCCTCCCGCGTTCGGATGGACGCTTCCGACCAACGACCTGCTGTGGTGGATCCCGTTCGCGTTGATCCTGCTCCACGCCTGGCGGCTTCGCGGCCGCGGGGCCTCCTTCGCGCCGCATGAGTGAGCTCGCGATCGCCGGCGTGCCGCTCGCGGAAGTCGTGACCCTGGTCGTGCTCTTGGCCCAGGCCGTCGCCTCCGGCGGGATGTGCGGGCTGATCTGGTTCGTGCAACTGGTTCACTACCCGCTGTTTTCCGCCCACGCCGGGGACCGATCCCGCGATTTCGCTGCCGAAAACCAGGTCAGAACCGGCCGCGTGGTGATCCCGTTCATGGCCGTGGAGACGGCTGCGGCGCTGGCGATCGCACTCTGGCCGCCGGCGGGCATCAGCCGCGGCCTGGCGGTTGTCTCCTTGGCGGTGCTGGCCGTCGCCTGGGCATCGACCTTCCTCGTCCAGGTGCCGCTCCACGCGCGGCTGGCCCGGGAGGGGCACGCGCCCGACGCCGTGGCGGCACTGGTCCGCAGCAACTGGATTCGGACCGTCGCGTGGACGGCCCGGGGGGTGCTCGCCGCCTGGATGCTGCGGGCCGCGCTGCCGCTCACGCGGTGACGGCCGCGTTGCCGGCGGGTGGCTCGACCCGGGTGCCGAAGATGCGGAAGCACAGGCCCAGCAGCGCGGGGACGAGCACGAGCGTGACGAGCGTCGACACGAGCATGCCGCCGAGCAGGACGGCGCCGAGGCCCCGGTAGAGCTCGCTGCCGGCGCCGGGGACGAGCACGAGCGGCAGCAGGCCGAGAACGGTCGTCAGCGTGGTCATGAAGATGGGCCGCACTCGGCTGCGCACGGCCTCGAGGATCGCCTCGGTCGCGTCCGTCGCCCCGGCGCGCACGAGCTGGAGAGCCCGTTCCACGATCAGGATCGGATTGTTCACCACCGTGCCGATCAGGATCACGAAGCCGAGCATGGTGAGCACGTCGAGGGGCTGGAAGATGCCGAACCGGGCCCCGACCGCATTGAGGAGCCAGAGGCCGAGCAGGCCGCCCACGCTACCCACCGGGACCGAAGCGATCACCACGGCCGGATAGAGCCACGACTCGAAGAGGGCGGCCATCAGCAGGTAGGTGATCACGCCGGCGATCACGAGGTTGAACCACAGCGACTTCCAGGTGGCCACGAGCTTGTCGGTCGTGCCGCCGAGCGTGATCCTGTACCCGCCATCGAGGGCCCCCGAGTCTTCCAGCGGCTTGACGACGATCCGCTCGATCCGCTCCTGGGCCTCCTCGAGCGGCATCCGCGTGGGCGGTGAGACCTGCACCGAGATCGCCCGCTCCCGCTCGCGGTGGAGGATCTGCTCGGGGCCGCTGGAAAACTCGCGGATCTCCGCCACGGCCTCGAGCGGCACGAGCTGGCCGCCGGGGGTGACCACGGGAAGCGACCGCAGGTCCTGCGTGCGTTGCACGAATCGGTCATCCCCCTTGATCACGAGGTCGATCCGATCGTTGTCGAGGAAGTAGTCGGTGGCGTAGCCCCCGTCCACGAGGCAGTCGACGAGGTAGCCGAGCTGCCGGGCGTCGAGCCGCATGTCAGCCGCCTGCTCGAAACGAGGGAGGAGCTGGATTTCAGGGCTGGAGAGGTCGAGCGACGGCTTGGGGAGGTTCTGGCTACCGGGCGTGGCCTCGGCGAGCTTTCCCATCACGCGCACGCCGAGTTGCACGAGCCTCGCGAGGTCGGGACCGGTGATCTCGATGTCGACGGTCCGTCCGGAGCCGATGCCGCTTTCGAACAGGCTCGACTGCTTCGCCACGGCGAATGTGCCGGGCAGTTCGGCGGCGATGCGCCGGACGAGCGGCACGAGCCGGCCGGCCTGGAGCGGGTCGAGCGACCGGAGGCCGATGAACACGCTCTTGCCGCGGGCCACGAAGAAGCAGTCGGCGAGGATCGGGGCGTCGAGAGCCTCGGCCTCGGGGGTGCCGGGGTCGACGTCCCAGTAGGGGATCAGCCGCTGCTCCACGAGGTCGCCCATCCGCAGCAGCTCCTCGATGTTGTAGCCCGGCGGCGGCAGGAGGATGCCGAACACGAGGTTGCGGTTGCCCTCGGGCAGGTATTCGACCTTCGGCATGAGCAGCCAGGTGGCTGCGGCCGCCGCGAGCACGAGTGCCAGCGAGGCGAGCGCCTCCCGCCAGCCGCTTGCCAGCAGGAAGCGGTTGATGCCGGTGACCAGGCTCATGAATCTGGCCCCGAAACGTGCCACCGCATCGCCCTGCAGGCCGGGGCCGGCGGGGCCGGCGGCACCGGTCACCACTTCGGCGGCGGACCGGGCGTGACGGCTGCGGAGCAGCAGGGCGGCCGCCGCCGGCACGACGAGCCCGGAGACGGCGATCGACAGGCCCACGGCGGCTGCGATCGCCAGCGCGATGTCGCCGAACAACTGGCCCACCTCACCCGGCACGAACAGCACGGGCAGGAAGACGGCGACGTTGGTCAGGGTGCTCGCCAGGATCGCCCCCCAAACCTCCCGTGTGCCCTCGATGGCAGCCGTCTTGGGATCCTCGCCGGAACTCCAGTGCACGAAGATGTTTTCCAGCACCACGACCGAGTTGTCGATCAGCATGCCGACGGCGAAGGCGATGCCGGCGAGGCTGATCACGTTGAGCGTGCGATCGAAGGCAGCCAGCGCCAGGAACGTGCCCATCACGCTCACGGGGATCGACATCGCCACGATCAGGGTGGAGCGAATGTTCCGCAGAAACAGCAGGAGCGTGGCGAGCGTCAGCAGGCCGCCCACGAGGATGTTGTCGTTGACCAGCCCGATGGCCGAGTCGATGTAGGTGGTCTCGTCGTAGACGAGCGTGAGCGAGAGGCCCTTGGGCTTCAGCTGCGCGTCGATCCGGGCCGCTACCTCCCGAAGCCGCCGCATCACCTCCAGCACGTTGGCTCCCGACTCGCGGGTCACGCGGATGGCGATGTTGCGGGCCCCGAAGCGGCGGACGATGCCGTCGGGCTTCTTGCTGCCGAGCCGGGCCTTGGCGACGTCGCGGACGTAGACGGGCTTGCCGTCGCGGCGGGTGATGATCGCCCCCTCGACCTGCTCCGGCGACCGAAACTGGCCGAGCGTGCGGATGGCGTAGCGGCGCTTGCCCTCCCAGAGGTCGCCGCCGGACGTGTCCTGGTTCTGGTTGGCCAGGGCGAGCCGGAGATCCTCGATCGTCAGGTTCCGGGCGGCGAGCAGCTGGGGATCGACGATCACCTGAAGCTCGTCCTCGCGGCCTCCGACGAGATCGGCGCTCGAGACGCCGTCGACGCGCTCGAGCCGGCTCTCGATGTCGTCCTCGGCCATCCGTCGAATGGCTTCGACGTCGATGTCCGGCGGCAGCAGGTGCGCGATCTCGGGATGGTCGGCCGCGAGCCTTCGCAGCCGAAACAGGGCCAGATCGGGGGTGCGGGCGGCGAGAATGCGATCCAGGTCGGCGGCCAGCGCGGGAAACTTCTCCCGGGCCGACCTCACGGCGTCGATCTCGGGGGCCGCCTGGCCGAGGATGAACCAGGCGACGGGCCGGTCGTTCGCGCTGGCCGTCCTGATCACTGGCCGATCGGCGTCGATCGGCCAGTCGCGGACCTGCTGCACCCGCGTGTTCACCTTGACCAGCGCCTGCGGCATGTCGGTGCCCACGGCGAACTCGAGTTCGACGGTGCCGACCGAACTGCCGGAGTCGCTGGACAGCTTCACGAGGCCCTCGACGCTCCGGAGCTGCTCCTCGAGCGGCTGAATCAACTCACGTTCGACCTCCTGCGGATTCGCGCCGCGCCACAAGCACTCGACCGTGATCGTGGGAATCTGCACCTCCGGCGTGAGCTGCACCGGCATCGAGAGGATCGCCAGCACCCCGAACAGCGTGACCAGGATCACGCCCACGGCGACCTTCACCGGGCTCGCGACGCAGGCTTCGATCAGGTGCATGGAGGGCCCGCCGGTTCACGGCCGACGGCTCGGCTGCCAGGTGGTCAATCGGCCGGGGGTGCGAAGGCGACCTGCATGCCGGGGCGGAGCCGCTCGTTGCCCCGCACCACCACGACCATGCCGGGCTCCACGCCCGAGCGGACCGCCACGTGCCCTCCGATCGCGGCCCCGAGCGACACCTCCGCCGCCCGCACGACACCCATGCCGGCCGTGGACGAATCGACGCAGAAGACGACCGGCTTGGGGCCGCCGAGGACCAGCGCGTCTTTCGGCACGACCGTGACGTTCCCCGTGGCCCCCACCGGGAGCCACGCCCGGGCGAGCATGCCCCCCTTGAGCAGCGGGACGCCGTCCACCAGCCGATTCGCGAGCCTGATGTGGACTGGAAAGCTTCGACTTCTGAGGTCCGCCTGGGGCACGATCCGGGCCACGGTGCCGATCCAGGCCTGCTCCGGCGCGGAGTCGAACTCCAGCCGCACCTCGGCTCCTTCGCGGAGCCCGGCGACCGACGACTCCGGCACCTGCGCCTCGACCTCGACGGTGGCCAGTTCGGCGATCCGCGCGATCAGCCCTCCGCGGGCGACCCACTGCCCTTTCTCGGTGAACAGCTGCGTGACCCAGCCCGTGAACGGAGCGCGGATCGTGTGCTTGGCAAGCTGGTCGTCGATCCGCTGCATTTCGGCCTCCTGCACCGCGGCGGCGGCCGCCGCCTGGGCGATCTGCTCGGGCCTGGGGCCGGCCTCCGCCAGGGCGAGCGCGGCCCGGCTGCCCCGAAGTTGGGCTTCCGTGGCCTGGAGTTCCGTGCGGGCGTCCTGCAACTCGTCCGCGGTGCTGGTTCCCCGTTCAGCGAGCCGCACGAAGCGGGCCAGGCGGTCCTTCGCGTAGGCGAGCCGGGCCTCGAAGCCCGCGACCGCCGCCCGCGCCTGTTCGATCTCTTCCGCCCGGGACCCGGACCGAAGCTCCGCGAGCACCTGCCGCCGGCGGTCGAGTTCGGCCACGGCGCCGGCCCGCTCGATCTCGAGCAGGCCGCGAAGCAGTTCCGCAATCGGCTGGTTTTCGGAGACCTCCTGGCCTTCGACGATCGGCAGGTTCATCAGCCGCCCGTCCACGGCGCTGCCGACGTCGCTGGTCCGGGCGGCCATCACGGTGCCCACGAATGGCTGGCCGGAAGCGGCTTCCATCGTCATCACCCGGGCGGCCACGACCGGCACGGCCGCCGCGGGAGGCTGGGCAGCCGCGGAGGAGGGGGTGGCAAGGAGGGTGGCGACGACCAGCCGGCCAAACCCTCGGGCCGCCGGCGAACCACCCCTGTCTTCGCGGCGTAGCATGAGACGGTTATACCTCCGTGTCCGCGGCCGAGATGGCCGGATCGGCCGGATTTTTCCGGCCGCTTGACGGTCTCAGCGGGCACCGTTAAGGTTACAGGTCTGTCGCGGCCGATCCCTGTTTTCCGGAGATCGGTTCCCGCCTGTCGGCCGGCTTTGGCATCGTCACAGCGGTGCCGTTTCGTTCGTTGACAATTTGGTCGTGGTAATTGGCATCTTGAAAAGAATGCCGAAGGGGAGCCGTCTCAAGCGGCTCTCTGGAAGCGTTCTCCCAAGGCTCGGGGACGACGTCCGTGGCTTCGGCCGCGGCGGGCGTCCCCTGAATAAGAGCGAGAAAAAATCGTTGCACCGGGCTGAGCCGGCGTGACCGCAGTGATGCGGTGGGCCAGGCAATGCGATGGCCCGGTGAAAGCGCATCCGAGAAGGTGCTCGTTCGCGAGCATTCGATTCGGGTGGTCAAGCTAGAAAGGGCGCATGGGGGATGACTAGGCATCAGGAGGCTTTGAAGGGCGCGGAAGACTGCGATAAGCCCGGGGTAACCGTCAAACAGGTGATGATCCCGGGATGCCCGAACCGACGGCATCTGAATCCATAGGATGCCGTAGCAA
>VGYR01000225.1 GCA_016872925.1 Planctomycetota bacterium | reverse complement strand
GAGTTTCGCCGGATCTCGCCCGACGTACTCCGCCGCGAGGCGTCTCGCGTGTTTTCCCGGTCCACAGAATCCGACTTCATGCCGGGTGGCGCGGCGTCGGGCGAGCCGTCTGCCGGCGACGCGGCCGCAGGGGCCGATGGCAAGCCCCGTGGGCCGACGAAGACGCCGAACCTCGATCAATACACGATCGACCTCACCGGCCGTGCCAAGGCGGGCAAGATCGATCCGGTGCGGGGCCGCGAGGCGGAGGTGCGGCAGATCGTCGACATCCTCACACGCCGGCGACAGAACAATCCGATCCTCACCGGCGAGGCGGGTGTCGGCAAGACGGCGGTCGTCGAAGGATTCGCGCAGCGGATCGCCGACGGCGACGTTCCTGAGCCGCTGAAGAACGTCTCGCTCCGCACGCTCGACCTGAGCCTGCTGCAGGCCGGCGCGGGCGTGAAGGGGGAGTTTGAAAACCGGCTCAAGGGCGTGATCGACGAGGTGAAGAAGTCGCCCACGCCGATCATTCTCTTCATCGACGAGGCCCACACGCTCATCGGCGCCGGCGGCCAGGCGGGGCAGGGGGATGCGGCCAATATGCTCAAGCCGGCGCTCGCCCGCGGTGAGTTGCGGACGATCGCCGCCACGACCTGGGCCGAATACAAGAAGTATTTCGAGAAAGACGCGGCCCTGGCCCGGCGGTTTCAGGTGGTGAAGGTGGAGGAGCCGACCGACGAGATGGCCTGCCGGATGCTCCGCGGAATGGTCGAAACGCTCGAAAAGCACCACAAGGTGTCGGTGCTCGACGAGGCGGTGGTGGAAGCCGTGAAGCTCTCGCGGCGGTTCATCCCCGGTCGGCAGCTGCCCGACAAGGGCGTGAGCCTGCTCGACACGGCCTGCGCGAAGGTGGCGATCGGGCAAGCGGCCACGCCGCCGGCGATCGAGGATGCACGGCGGACGATCGACGCCCTCACGATCGAGATCGAGATCCTCAAGCGGGAGCAGGCTGCGGGGGGCGATCACGCCGCCACGATCACCGAACTCGAGGCCAAGAAGAATGAGACGGCCACGAAGCTCGCCGCCCTGGAAGCACGCTTTGCTGAGGAATCAAAACTCGTCGAGCAGATCCGGGCCGAACGGGCCACGCTGATGGCGGCCGTGCAGCCCGCCGACGGGGTCGCCCCGCTGCCGGAGGCGGAGCAGGAGGCACTGCGGGCCAAGCTCGTGGGCCTCGAGCAGCAGCTCAAGAAGGTGCAGGGGGAGACGCCGCTAGTGAGCCCCTGCGTCGATGGGCAGGCGATCGCCGAGGTGGTGGCCGGATGGACCGGCATCCCGGTGGGCCGGATGGTGTCGGACGAGATCCGCGGCGTGCTCGAACTGCAGAAGCGGCTGGAGGAGCGGGTCGTCGGCCAGTCGCACGCGTTGGCGGTGATCGCCGAGCGAATCCGCACGTCGCGGGCCGGGCTCACCGATCCGAACCGTCCCACGGGTGTGTTCCTGCTGGCCGGCACCAGCGGCGTGGGCAAGACGGAAACGGCCCTGGCACTGGCCGAACTGCTCTTCGGCGATGAATCGAACATGACCGTCATCAACATGAGCGAGTTCAAGGAGGAGCACAAAGTGTCGCTCCTGATGGGCTCGCCGCCGGGATACGTCGGCTACGGCGAGGGGGGCGTGCTCACGGAGGCGGTTCGCCGCCGGCCCTACGGCGTGGTGCTGCTCGACGAAATGGAAAAGGCCCACCCCGGCGTGCAGGACATCTTCTATCAGGTGTTCGACAAGGGGGCCATGAAGGACGGCGAGGGCCGCGACATCGACTTCAAGAACACCGTCATCATCATGACCAGCAACGCCGGCACCGACACGGTGATGAAGCTCTGTGCCGATCCTGACACGCGGCCGGAACCAGAAGCCTTGGCCGACGCCCTCCACGATGACCTGCTCAAGGTCTTCAAGCCGGCGTTTCTGGGGCGGCTCAACGTGATCCCCTACTATCCGCTGGCCGACGAAGTGATGCGGGGCATCTGCGAACTGAAGCTCAAGAGCATCCGCCGCCGGGTGGAAAACGCCTACAAGGCTCGGTTTACGTGGACGCCGGAGGTGGTGGGGGCGGTCGTGGACCGCTGCAACGAGGTGGATAGCGGCGCCCGCATCATCGACCGGGTGCTTTCCGGCACGATGCTGCCGGAGCTCTCCACGCGGCTGCTGGCCCGAATGGCCGAGGGGGAGCCCGTGGAGACGATCGAAGTGGGTTGGAACGCGGCGGCGGGAGGATTTTCCTACGAAATAGGCTGACCCTGCGGAGGCTGGCACCGACCTTTTTGGGGCCGAAATCAAGGGGTTTGGCGGAGTCGCCGGTCGGTCCCAAAAAATTTTTTCCGCGGTCACGCAACAAATCAGGAAATCCCACGACAACAGTGCATCGCCCCGAGGTTGTAGCGAGCAGCCCCGGCACGATGGAATGAGCTTTCGGGCACGTCGCCCGGGGCCGAACGTACAGCTCGCTGTGCAACGAAAGGGAGTGCAACCATGGGACTCTTCATCAAGATCGACGGTATCGAGGGTGAGTCGACTGATTCCAATCATTCCAAGTGGATCCTGAGCGATTCAGCTTCGTTGCCGGTGTTTCGTTCGATCCCCGGTGGTGCGGTCGATCAGCAGCGGACCAAAGGCGAGACCTCGCTGGGCGACATCACGGTCACCCGGCAGCTCGACAAGTCGTCGCCGAAGCTGATGGAAGCCTGCGCCCTCGGCAAGTTCAACAAGGAGGTGCTGGTCGAGTTCACCACCACGACCGGTGGCAAGACCGAGACTTACCTCAAGTGGAAGCTGGAGAACGTGGTCTTCACCGGCTACTCGGTGCACGGCAACAGCTCGGGCGAGCCGCTGCCGAGCGAGCAGGTGAGCATGAACTTCACCAAGATCACCTACACGTACACCGAATTCGACAACAAGACGGGGTCGAAGAAGGGCAACGTGGAGACGAAGTACGAGATGGGCGCCAACAAGGCGTAAGTGGCGGTCCCGACGCGGTCCGGTGGCCGTCATCCCGTGGCTTGCAGCCCGGGGTGACGGCCGCACCGGCCGGTTCGCAACCCTTCGATTGGAGCGGGCATCATGGCCAGCACTCGCAGCGGATTCGTGAAGTTTGGCGACTTCGAGGGCGAAGCCACCGACTCCAAGCATCTGGGCTGGAGCATCATGCACTCCCTCTCGGCGCCACTGACGCGGGCAACGGGCGGCTTCGAGCAGAGCGAGCGGGGCGTGGGGGCGACGGCCGTCGGTCAGGTGACCGTGGTCAAGGACCTCGACTCGGCCTCGGTGAAGATCCAGAAAGCCTGCGTCAGCGGACAAAAGCTCTCGAAGGTGAAGGTCGAACTCTGCACGACGACCGGCGGGGCGACGCAGCCCTATCTCATCTACGAACTCGAGGACGCGATCGTGACCGCGTACGACCTGGAAGACCCCGCAGACTCCAAGGCGATCCAGCCCACCGAGCGGGTGTCGTTCACGTACGGCAAGGCGACCTGGACCTACGCGAAGTTTGGGACCGATGGCGCGAGCCAGGGCAAGGTCACCGACAACTTCACCGTCGGGGCGGCGAAAAAGTAGGAACAGGGTGGTCCCATGCCAAACTACTCCCAGGACGGCCAGCCGCTGGCGATCGAGACTCCGCTGGGCACCGACAAACTGCTGCTCGAGGCATTCACCGGCGAGGAGGCCCTGGGCGAACTGTTCGTCTTTCGCCTGGAGTGTCTGAGCGTCGCGGAGACGTTGAGCGACACGGCGATCGTCGGGAAGCAGGTGAGTTTCCGGGTCAACGACTCGGCGGGCAATCCCCGCTGGTTCACGGGCTACGTGAGCCGCTTCTCCTGGATGGGCCGCGACGACGTGCTCACCCGCTGGCAGGTCGAGGTTGTGCCGAGCCTGTGGTTCGCCACGCTCACGAGCGACTGCAAGATCTTCCAGCAGAAGTCGGTGCCGGACATCGTGCAGGCGGTCCTCGCCGACACGTCCGCCATCACGCTCTCGAAGAAGATTTCGGGCAGCCATTCGCCCTGGGACTACTGCGTGCAGTATCGGGAGACCGACGGCGCCTTCGTGAGTCGGCTGATGGAGCACGAGGGCATCGGCTACCACTTCGAGCACGCGCAGAAGTCGCTGAAGATGGTGATCTCCGACTCCAACAGCGCGTTCACCGACTGCAAGGAGGCGGAGGTCGAGACGGCGCAGGGGTTTTCGTCGCCCGACTCGGCGGGGGTGATCACGTCCTGGCGGCACGAGTATGCCTTCCGCCCCGGGAAGTTCGTCCAGACAGACTATGCCTACGAGACGCCGACGACCGACCTGTTGGCCACGGGCAACGGAAAATCGCCCTACTCGGGGGCGAGCAAGGCCGAAGTCTTCGACTACCCGGGCCTCTACGAGAAGAAGCCCGACGGCGATACCACCGCCAAGGTGCGGATCGAAGCGGAGGAAGTGACGGCCAACGTCGCCTCCGGCAGAAGCACCTGCCGCACCTTCTCTCCCGGCTACACCTTCAAGGTCAAGTCACACCCCAACTCAGCGGAACGGGGCAAGAAGTATCTGCTCACCAAGGTGGTGCATCGGGCGAGCATCCGCGGGGCGTACGAGGCCTCGGCAGACGTGGCAGTGGCCTTCGAATACGAAAACTCGTTCGAGGCCGTGCCGAGCGAGACGGTGTGGCGACCGGCCCGCAAGACGCCCTGGCCGGCTGGCACGGTGCAGACGGCCCTGGTGGTCGGGCCGTCGAGCGAGGAGATCTACACCGACGAGTATGGCCGCATCAAGGTGCAGTTTCACTGGGATCGGTACGGCAAGCAGAACGAGCAGAGTTCCTGCTGGATCCGGGTCTCGCAGTCGCTCGCCGGTCCGCAGTTCGGCACGCAGTTCCTGCCCCGGGTGGGGATGGAGGTGGTGGTGTCGCACCTCGACGACGACCCCAACCGTCCCCTCGTGACGGGCGTGGTCTACAACGGCACCAACAAGCCGCCGTTCGACCTGCCGTCGAAGGCCGCCCAGAGCGGCGTGCAGACGCGGAGCACGAAGGACGGCTCGACGTCCCTGGCCAACCAGCTCATCTTCGACGACACCAAGGGCGCCGAGATGGTGACCCTGCACGCGGAGCGGGACTTCACGCGGACGGTCGAAAACGACGACACGCTCGAGGTCGGCTTCGTCACCAAGAAGAACGGCGATCGCTCCGTCAAGGTCTACAACAACCTCACCGAGGAGATCGGCGCCAGCGGCTGCAATGCAGGCAACCGTTCCCTGACGGTCTACAAGGACAACACCACGACGGTCTCCACCGGCAACGAGTCGTGCACCGTGAGCAAGGGGAACGCCACGTTCGAAGTCTCCCAGGGCAACCACACCGTCACGGTCGGGGGCAAGCAGTCGGTCACGGCAAAACAGGGGCACTCCCTCACAGTCTCCTCCGGCTCCCACGCCGTGGAGGTGAACAGCGGCAGCGGCACGATGAAGGCGATGTCGTGGACGATCGAGGGGCAGACCGGCATCACGCTCAAGGTCGGCAGCAATTCGATCGGGATCACGCCTTCCGGAGTGACGATCAACGGGGTGACCGTGAGCGTGAAGGGCACGACATCGACGACGGTCGAGGGACTCACGACGACGGTGAAGGGCAGCGCTACGCTGACGGCCCAGGGCGCCATCACGATGATCGGCTAGAGACCGCGGCCACCAGGACCGACACCCAACCATGACATCCCCCACCCTCGAACAGTATCCGACGCAGGAAGCGGCGAGGATGCGGCTCGCCAAGCTGGAACTGGCCGAGCCGGTCGTGACCGTGGTCGAGCAACCCGACGGCACGCTCGCGGGCGGGTCGCTCGTCGAGAGCGCCCGGGCACTCGTCAAGGCCGGCCTCGCAGAAGATGCCGTCAGCCTGCTGGCCCAGGCGCTCACCCGCCGGGCTGCCGCATGGTGGGCCTGCCGCGTCACACGCCTGGAGGCCGGCGGGAGCGTGACACCCAAGGAACTTAGGGCGATCGAGGCGGCCGAGGCCTGGGTGCGGCAGCCGGAGCAGCTGAAGGCTTACGCGGCCCAGGATGCGGCCAACGTCGCAGGGCTGGCGAGTCCGGCGGGCTGTGCGGCGCTCGCCGCCTTTCTGGCCGGCGACTCGCTCGCGCCTCCCCATCTCGATCCGTTGCCGCCGCTGCCTCATCTGGCGGGCATGGCGGCGGCCGGGGCGGTCAAACTCGCAGCGGCTCGGAGGGCGCCCGCCGAGCCGAGCCAGGAACTGCGGCGGATGATCGACGCGGGGTTTGCGATCGCCGCGGGCACCGACACCTGGGAGAAGAGTTGAGCCATGGGACAGCCCGCCGCGCGAGTCGCCGACATGCAGACCTGCCCGATGTTCACCGGGCCTGTGCCCCACGTCGGCGGCGTGCTGGCCGCCCCGGCGGCGTTCACGGTGCTGATCGGCGGCATGCCGGCGGCCCAGGTGGGCACGATGGGGATCTGCGTCGGGCCGCCCTGCACGGTGATCAAGGGAAGCGCGACGGTGATGGTCGGCGGCCTGCCGGCGGCGCGGATGGGCGACAGCACGAGCCACGGCGGCGTGATCACACTCGGCTGCCCGACCGTGCTGATCGGCGGGTGAGTCGTATTTGCAGCCGGGAGTGCTGCAGGGCTTTTCGATGAGTGTGACGTAAGAGTTGTGGCGACGGAGAAATACGATCATGCAGTACCTTGACATCCTCTGCTGGACGCACGTCGGGCATGGAGGCCGCACCAACGGCCATGCGGCCATTTTGATGGATGGATCGGTCGAGTCTGCGGATGCGGCGGCCAAGACCTACATCAGCTGGTGGCCGGCGGGAGCCGCCTTGAAGGGGCCCACCACGCCGATCAGCAGACAACCCGGCGGGGCGCGGACGCTGCTCAGCGACATGCGGAATGAGATCAGCAACAATGCGCAAGTCGGTCTGCACAGGGGGCAGTTTGCGCCACGCTAGGGACAGGTGATGGTTTCGGCTGAACACCTCCAGATCAGCTCCGGGCCTTTGAGCGTTCTCGATCATGCAGGCGTTGAGGAGGCTGGACGGTTTATGGCCGTGCTGGGCGACGACGAGGCCGATGGAGGAGGTCTCCACAAACAGTGGGTCCAGTTTCCGACCGAGATCGTCAGCCTTCATACGGAGGGAAATGGAGAGCTCGGCCTCAATGCCCAAGCCATGCTCGCCTGGTGGCGGGCATTTCGCACCGCGCACCAGCAGGCTCTGCACGGGGAGAGCGGCTACCAGTTCGTCAGCACACTCCATAACTGCGCCAGCATCGTGATGCGGGCCCTGATCGCCGGGGAGGCTGCATTTTTTCTCAAGCCACCGGCTCCCTGGGTCACGTTTTCCCCGCGGGATGTGGCCGACTACGCAGTAGCGCTGAAGGCGGCGATCATCCGGGCAAACACTGACTACGACCGCTATTTCAACTGGGCGTAACTCGCAAATCTCTATGCCGCAGCCTTGCCATATAGCCGAGTTTGCTCAGTTTCGGCGTGGTGCTCGACGAACTCGTCCCATCGGCCGTTGAGGTAGACGGCCCGCAGGTGAAGCATCGCCTG
>VGYR01000224.1 GCA_016872925.1 Planctomycetota bacterium | reverse complement strand
ATGCCCACGATTCGCGTTCTTGCTGACGAGCCTTGCGATCGGCTGATGGCGAACCGCTCTGCCCCGCGGATAGTGTACGGATGTTTACACCAGCCGTCCACCTGCCGGCCCGCCCATGGTCGCCGCGGTTACAGGGTTTCCCGCGCGATGCCGACTCCGCCCACACGGAGGCTTCGCGGAATCCCGTCGTTACGAGCGGCGCCGACCCGAGAAGACGCCGCTCCACAAGATCATCTCCGAGAACGTCGAGAGCTGGCTCGAGTGGCGGGAAGCTGCCGAGCGGCCCGTGCCGTCATACGTTGAGGACGAACTCCGCGGCTATCTCGCCTGCGGGATCCTCTGCTTCGGCTTCGCCCGCGCCCGGTGCACGGGCTGCGGCCAGGGATTCGTCGTGGCCTTCTGCTGCAAGGGCCGCGGCGTCTGCCCGTCCTGCAACGGCCGCCACATGGCCCAGACGGCCGCCCACCTCGCCGATCACGTCATCCCGCCGGTGCCCGTGCGGCAGTGGGTGATCTCCGTGCCCAAGCGATTGCGGGGCATGCTGGCCGACCGACCCCGAGCCGTCGCCGTCCTCACGAAGATCTTTCTTGACGAGATCGAGCGACTGCTCTGCGCTGCGGCAGCCGGCGCGAGTGACCCCGCCACCCCCCCTTCTGCCCGCCCGCGGCTCGGCGGCATCTCCTTTTTGCACCGCTTTGGTTCGGCGCTCAATCACCATGTCCACCTGCACGCCTGCGTGACCGACGGCGTCTTCGTGCCGGCTGCTGATCAAGCAGGGAGCGACGCCCCGCCGACGTTCCTGCCGGCCCGGCCGATCACTCAGGCCGATCTGGCCGTGCTCACCGAGCGGGTCCGCCGCCGCGTGATCCGGTGGTTCCGCATGCAGCGGCTGCTCGACGCCACGGCCGCCGCCGACATGCTCGCCTGGGAGAACAGCGGGTTTTCAGTCGACGCCAGTGTCCGGATCACGCTTATCGACCGCGATGTGCCCAGCTATTTTCGGAGTCTCGAACATCTGCTGCGGTACTGCGCCCGGCCCCCGTTCGCCCTCGAGCGACTCTCCGTGATCCGCGGCCCAGACGGCCGGATCGCCCGCATCCGCTACGTGCTGCCCAGGCACAAGGCCGCCAACTGGGTCGGGCCCGGCCGCGGTCGCACGTCCACGCGGCCGGGGGCCAACGGCGTCGTCGAACTCACGCCGTTTGAGTTTTTCGATCGTTTGGCAGACCTTGTCCCGCCGCCGCGGAAGCACCGGCATCGCTATCACGGGGTGTTTGCCCCGAATCACAGGCTCAGGCGGGCCGTCACGTCGCTCGCGATCGGGAACATCGGCAAGCGGAACGACGCTGGGCATGCGGGCGAGGCGCATGCCACGGGCTGCTGCGATACTCAGGCAAAGCCCCGCTCGCACGACACCTCACGGATTGCGTGGGCGAAACTGATGGCCCGGGTGGGGGAGGAGTTTCCGCTCGAGTGCCCGAACTGTGGCGGTGACATCCGGCTGATCGCGTTCATTACGGAACCAGGCCCGATCCGGAAGATCCTCACACATCTCGGCGAACCGCTGGAGCCGCCGCCCGTCTCACCGGCCCGGGGACCGCCCACCGACTGGGGTGAGCTCGTGCAGATCCACGACGATCGCGACGTCTTTCAAGCCTCGCCCGACGAACTGCCCGCGATCGATATTCACAGCCTCTGAGCGATGGCGGCCGCGAGGTCAAACCAAAGCCCCCAGGCGGCCGACCGAGACGCGGTCCGCGCCGACCCGAGAAAAACGCCACCCGAGGGGGGAGGGCAGCCGTTCCCGGAGACGCTGCTTTGGTTGCCGGAAAACGCGGCACCAGCCTCACCAGCCGCCCATCAGCTCGGAAATGCCTCTGGACATGGTTGCGGAAGTGCCGTTGGCCGGGCTATCCTTAACTCGGGGTGGTCGATCCGCGCGAGCAGGTCGGCGATGGCCTGGTTCTCGCGAAAGCAGGGGCCCGGACAGTTGGCGAAGAAGATCGCCCCCATCCACACCTTCCCGGCGAGCGCCTCCGAGCGAAATTCCGCCCCTGTCTGATCCGTGAGGACGAACGGCGTCTCCTCGATGGTGCCCGCCGACTCCTTATCGACCTCGACCTTCCCTGCCACCGGCAGCGGCGGCTCCGGCCGTTTCCCCCGCTCCTCGCCCGCCGGCCGGCAGCCCGACAGCGTGGCAGCGACCACGACAAGAACAAACAGGGGCGTCCGCATGTCAGTGTGCCGGGGCAGCGGCGGACGCTGCGCCGGCTTCCCCGGCTTGCTCGAGGAGCCGCAGGTCGGCTGGCCGGGCCATGTGGAGGGCCCGCTCCTGCGACACCATCCGATTCCGCATCCCGATGTCGGGAATCAGCATGATCGCCAGGAAGATCGCCATCATCGCGGCCGGGATCGTGAGCACGTACTTCCAGTTGGCCTCCCAGAAGACGTGCATGAAGAACAGCACCACGAGGAGCGCCTTCGTGCAGGAGACGGCCATCATGAAGGCCCAGCCCACCTGCGGCTGATCCTTCCACGGCCAGGCCGCCGAGTAGGTGAAGAACGACATCCTTGCCATCTGCTCTTGACAGGGTTCTCCTGCCCGTGACACTGAATATTCTTTAGCCGGAGAAACACAGGTATTCACACCGGAGTCGTTGGCACAGCTATGGGCTGCCAGACACGAGGTGATGGTTCAAGCAATGTGGAGGGTGAGTTGGCAACTGGTCACGTCGAGACAAACCTGATCACGACGCTCTCTGAAGAGATGGCGAAGGCATTAGCGCAAGAGATGGACGACCTAGTCCTAAATGGATTGAGCGTGCTCTCCGATGAATCTGCTCAGGCCTTAGCTAAGTGCAGAGGCGACTCGCTGTCCCTCAATGGTTTAACGACGCTTACCGCTGAAGCGGCCAAGGCGCTATCGCGGTACAAGGGCCACTACCTGTCGCTCGACGGCCTGACAGAGCTCTCCGACGAAGTGATCAAGTTGTTGTCGCGGTACGAAGGCAACATTTCCCTTCGAGGCCTGATATCGCTTTCTGATGAAACGGCCAGAGCGTTCGCGCGGTGCAAGTGTGGTCTGTCTCTGGATGGACTGACCACGCTTACCGATGGAGAGGCCAAGGCGCTGATACGGCATAAAAGCCACTTGTCTTTAAATGGCCTGACGGCACTCTCTTATGAGTGTGCCAAATTCCTCGCCCAGCATGAGGGCGGTTACTTATCTCTCGACGGGGTGAAGACGCTTTCCAATGAAGCGGCAAAGGCGTTTTCGAAGCACAAAAACCACCACCTGTCTCTCAATGGTCTGGGAACCTTATCGGATGAGGGCATCAAGGCGCTAACGCAATACGAGGGCTGGCTTGAACTCGACGGACTGACGACGCTCGCCGAGGAGACGGCCAAGGCACTCGCCCAACACAAGGGCGACCTCTACCTCAACGGGGTTACACTACTTTCTCATGAAGCTGCCAAGGCGCTCGCCCAACACAAGGGCAACCTCTACCTCAACGGGGTTACACTACTTTCTCATGAAGCTGCCAAGGCGCTCGCCCAACACAAGGGCGACCTCTGCCTCAACGGCGTTACACTACTTTCTCATGAAGCTGCCAAGGCGCTCGCCCAACACAAGGGCGGCCTGTCTCTCGAGGGCCTGACCTCGTTTTCTGATGAAGCAGCCGAGGCGCTCGCCCAACACAAGGGCGGTTACTTATCCCTCGGCGGCCTAACCTCGGTTTCTGTTGGAACTGCAGCGGCGTTGTCGCGATATCAGGGCAACTTGCTGTCCCTCAGCGGGCTGACCTCGCTTGTTGAGGAAGCGGTCAAGGCATTGGCACATCACAAGGGCACCTACTACTTATCCCTCGACGGCCTTACACTACTTTCTGATGAAGCAGCCAAGGCGCTCGCCCAACACAAGGGCAGTCTGTCTCTCAACGGCCTGACCTCACTATCGGATGGGTCAGCTAAGGCGCTCGCCCAACACAAGGGCGACCTCTCCCTCGACGGCCTTACACTACTTTCTGATGAAGCAGCCAAGGCGCTCGCCCAACACAAGGGCACTCTGTCTCTCAACGGCCTGACCTCACTATCGGATGGGTCAGCTAAGGCGCTCGCCCAACACAAGGGCGACCTCTCCCTCAACGGCCTTACACTACTTTCTGATGAAGTGGCGCAAACACTGGCTTTGCGCAAGCACTCTCTTTCCCTTTACGGCTTAACTACGCTGTCCGCAAAGGCAGCCAAAACGCTTCGAAATAACCCCAACATCTCTCTTTAGTCGTTAGCGTGCGGCACACCGACCCTCATACCGCCGCGCTTTTGCCGATCGAAGCAGTTATCGTAGGATACCCACATGCCACGCGTTCGGTTGAGGCCCGAAGGGAGAGCCCGGCCAATGGCACTTAAGCGAGCGACGGCCGAGCGGGGCGGATCACGTTGAGTCAAGGTCACTCATCGTCTTCGTCATCATCCAAAACTGCCTGCAGAGTCAGCTTCGCCTCGTCATCGAACTCGAACTCCCAATCGAGGAGTTCCGAAAGGTTTTCCCTAGGCACTCCATGGCTCTTAATGTCAGCTTTTAGGGCATCTGCGATTTCTTTGCTTACTCGCCCGCCGTTTTGGCTTGCTTCATATCGATAAGCAAATTTTATCAACGCGAACGTCAGTTCCCACGCGGCTTCATCGTTATGTGTGCTCCCACATACATAAGCTACCTGCTCTATGTCGTTGATCAGAGACTGAATCGCGGACACTTGCAGCAGTGGAATACACGATAACTTCACAACGGATAAGGGAACGCCAACACCTTTGACCACCGGATGAATCATTCCCCGTAAAGAGTCGGCCGCATCGCTCGACAGACTCGCCAAGCCAAGAAGGCTCAACTTGCCTTTATGTCGGCTGAGGCTTTGTGCAGCCTTGTCAGACAGCGTGGTCAGGCCGTCGAGTACAAGCGGCCCGTCGTGCTTGGCCAGACTCGCTGCTGCGGTAGTCGAAAGGCTCGTCAGGCCGTCGAGATAGAGGTCCCCACTGTATCTACTGAGGCTTTCGGCTGCGGCGTCGGAAAGGCCCGTCAGGCCAGAGAGGCACAACGCCCCTTGATGCTTGGCGAAGCTCGCCGATGCGGCGTCGGAAAGACTCGTCAGGCCGCTGAGTTCGAGATTGCCCTCGTACTTCGCAAGACTGGAAGCCGAAGCATCGGAAAGGCTCGTCAGGCCGTTAAGATAGAGATCACCCCCGTCGTACTTGGCTAGGATCGCTGCTGCGTCATCGTCTATCGCGGCAAAGCGATTGAGGCTAACAACCTGATTATCAGCAAGAAACTGCTGCGCAATCTCCTTCGTGAGCACTGGCTCTGCTTTGCCCGTCATTTCTTGGCGTCCTTGTTCTCGTCTTTGAACGAGAGTGTGATCGTGACGTTGGCCGATGCGGTCACCTGTCCACTCGCCCAATCAACCACGAAGCCCTTCTGGCACTGGCAGCACTGATACGACTCCTCGCCGTTCGGATCGTTGACCGGCACCGTCAGCAGAGCGTCACAGTGCGGGCAGGAAATCTCCGTTTCTCCGGTGAGCCCACCGGGAAAGCAGAACTCGTAGATCAGCGGATCGAGCGGGTCAATCATTCGACTCATAGATATTTGGATTCGCCCGAAGTGTGGACGCAATGCTGTCCGGCAGACTTCTTGGACTCATGAATAAGCATTCGCCCTCAAACTGGGCAAGCATCTCAGCTCCTTTGCCGGAAACGGCGGTAACGCCGGTAAGAGAAAGGCCGCCCTTGAATTTGCTCAGCGATTCCGCGGCTTTGTCAGAAAGAGCCGTCAGTCCATCGAGCCCCAGCGATGCCTGTCCTTTCGCAAGAGCCGCAACCGCTTTGTCTGACAGTTCCCTGAGTCCGACGAGAAAAAGCTCGCCCTTATACCCACCTAATGATTCCGCAGCCTTGTCGGAAAGAGTTGTAAGCCCGTTGAGCGACAACGCTGCTTTTCTCACAGCAAGTGAGGCTGCTGCGTTAGCTGATAGCTCTTTGAGTCCGTCGAGGGAAAGGCTGCCTTTGAATCCGCCTAGCGATTCCGCCGCCTTGTCAGAAAGAGCCGTTAGCCCATTGAGTTCCAGCGCCGCCTTTCTCTTCGCAAGAGCAGCCACCGCTTTGTCTGACAGGCTTTTGAGCCCGTTGAGGTGAAGGCTGCCCTTGTGCTTGGCAAGTGCCGAGGCTGCCTTGTCCGATAGCATTGTGAGACCGTCTAAGAAAAGATCATCTTCGCACATCGCTAGCACGACGGCAGCATCGTCGTCGAGGGAAACCATTACGCTCAGGCTGAGCTCGTAGGCATCTTCAGTCCACACCCCTTGCCAATTGCCCGCTCTGACCCTTGTGGCAATCGCTTTCGTGATGGTGCGAAGAATTTCACCGGCTGATTGGCTAAGTCTACTCAGACCTACATCGGTATTTGATTCGCGATGCGACAAGATGATGGCTGCCTCATCGGACAGCTCGGACAATCCCCGTAGCGACAGATCGCCGGAATAGCCTGATAACGCCGCACACTGTGAGGTACTGAGAGTCGTAAGTCTGCTTAAAGACAGTTTGCCTCCAGCGTATGACGCCAGAGACAGGCAAGCGGCTTCGGACAGCGAGGTCAACCCGTTGAGCGATAAAGACGAGCCTGCATGCCGGGCTAGCGAGGCAACGGCAGCGTCCGACAGTGCTGAAATACCATCCAGCGAAAGCCCGCCGCCCTTGTGAAGCGACAGGGACTCGGCAACGTCATACTGCAGTTCGCTCAACCCATTCAGCTCTAGGTCCGCAGCGTGGATGAGTATTCCAGCCATCGAGCTGGATAGGGTCTTAAGCCCTTTCAAGTACACGCCCGTAGGGTTGTCCTTGAGGATGCCTTGACCCCCAACTACCACCAAAGACTTCGCAAGAGCGATGTGGCCGGGGGTTTCATGCAGCTGCTGCAGGGCGGCTAAAAATATTGGGCCATGGTGCTTTGCGAGATGGCCTGCAGCCACATCGGTTAAAGACACCACGCCAGCCAGACTTAGAGAACCTTCGTGGCGGGCAAGCGACGCTGCCGCCGAATCAGACAGCATTATGAGTCCGTTGAGGTTCAGGTCTCCTTTGTGCCGGCTGAGCGATACAGCAGCTTCGTCCGACAGCGTGGCTAGCGAAGCAAGGCTCAATGGCCCTTTGTGCGACGCGATAACCTCTGCCACTTCGTCCTCAAGTGACGTCAAGCGGTTGAGAAACAGAACACCGTCATAACGCGAAAGGAGCCGAGCAAGGGCAAGATGGCCGGGCGTGGATGGAATGGATGTGAGCCCGGTCAGCGACAGCCCCGGGGACTGACCGGGCTGAGTCGCGTACCTGAATGTCGCCAATGCCTGTGCAGCGTTGTCGGAAAGCGTCGCGATACCATTAAGCTCCAAGTAGCCTTCGGAATGAGCTGCGAGAGCTTCAGCACATTGGTCAGGGAGCCGCGTAAGGCCATTCAGACAAAGACGCCCTCGGCAAGGGGCTAGCAACACAGCTGCGGCCTCCTCAATCTCCTCGAAGGCATTTAAATCTTGGCTCTTCGGGGATTTCCGT
>VGYR01000223.1 GCA_016872925.1 Planctomycetota bacterium | reverse complement strand
CAGGAACATCGAAGCACTCCGCAGATCGGATACTTCGAAGATCGCAAAGTCGAAAGTGAAAACTCAAGGGCAAGGTCTTCACTACACGGCCGTTCGCCGAACCGCGCGTTGTCGCGTCAGCACTTACGATCGACGGACCGCCCAAAAATCCGAAAAACGGCTCCGAAGTGCGTAACTTGGGTTAAGGGCGACGAGGCCCAGGAGCATCCCCCTCCGGACCACCCTGGCCGATCCCACCCATCCGCGTGTCGTCCGCATGGCGAGCGTTCTCCGGGACGTCGGCTGCAGCGTCTCCCTTGGGCTGCCGCCGGGCGACAGACCATAGCAAACCGCATCCCGCGGATGGGAGAGCCGCCCTCCCCCCCCCGTTTCGCGAGACGCGCGGTCCCGGCCGCACGCGTTCGGCCCCGAACCGTCAAGGGGCCGACGAAGAGACCGTGGTCGGGATCAGCGCCCGAACGCCCTGGCCGTCCGCGGACGAGGTGCAGACGTAGAGTTCGCCGGACTCGTCCGCGCCGAACCCGAAGATCGGCAGGCCGTTCCACGCGATCGCATGGTTGGCCACCGCCCGGCCGCCGTCGTCGACCGTCAGCGCCCACAGCCGCCCCGACACGAAGTCGCCGTAGACGTAGCGGCCGACGAGTTCGGGGATCGCCGCGCCCCGGTAGACGCGGCCGCCGGTCACCGACTTGCCGACCTCGTGGTCATACTCCCACACGGGCTCGACGACGGGCCCGGCGGCAGCCCGCGAGCCGAACGGCCGCGTGCCCTCGTGCGCGCTCCAGCCGTAGTTGCCCCCCTTGACGACGATGTCGACCTCCTCGATCAAGTCCTGGCCCACGTCGCCCACCCACAGCCTTCGGGTCGGCGGGTCGAACGCGAGCTGCCACGGATTCCGCAGGCCGTACGCGTAGATCTCGCCCCGCGCGCCGACGCTGCCCACGAAGGGATTGTCGGGCGGGATCGCGTAGCCGAGGTCTCCCGCGCGGCGGTCCACGTCGATCCGCAGAATCTTGCCAAACAGCACGTCGAGCCGCTGGCCGTGGCCGAACGGGTCGTTGCGGCTGCCGCCGTCCCCGAGGCCGACGTACAGGAAGCCGTCGGGGCCGAAGGCGATCGAGCCGCCGTTGTGGTTCCAGAACGGCTGCTCGATCTCGAGCACCACCTCGCCGCTCGCCGGATCGGCCCGGTCGGGATCGTCCTTCGACACCCGGAACCGTGCCACCTGCTCGAGCCGCTTGGCTCCCGCGAGGCTCTGGCAGACGAAGAACTCGCCGTTGTCGCGAAACCGGGGATGGAAGGCGAGACCCAGGAGCCCCTCTTCGTTCCACTTCGTCCACGGCGAGGTGGCGGCGCGGAGGTCGAGGAACAGCTTCGCCTCGGCGGCCCCCGGGCGGATCACGTGGATCATGCCGCTCTGGTCCGGCACGAACAGCCGGCCCGAACCATCCCCCGCGTGCGTCACGAGGATCGGCCGCAGCGGCTGCGCCGGGGTGCCGTCGTCCGCCTGGGGCGACCAGCCCTCCCAGCGGACGCCCGGAAACGCTGGCACCGCCGCCACCGCCAGCGTGCCGTCGTCGATCGCGGGCCGCGGTCGATCGGCGGACAGATCCCGGATCTTGATCGACCGGAAGGCCACCTCGTCGCCATGATCCTGCAGGCAGATGTGTCCCTTGCCCGCCTTGCCGAAGCCCGGGAAGGCCGCGAACTTGCTCTTCGCCACCCGCTCGTCCCAGTCCTTGGAGCCGATCGTGAACCGCTCGTAGACGAAGCCGTTGACGCACACCTCGCAGCCGCCGGCCGACACCCGCAGCGTGAGTTGGTTCCACTCGCCGGCGGGGCGGGTGGCATCGACGATCTCGGGCGCGGGCAGCCCCTGCTCCAGTTCCATCTCCCGGGCCCACTTCGCGTTCAGCGGCCGGTAGAGGTCGTAGAGCCAGCCGGCCCGCTGCGGGTCGGCGCCCCGCTGGTTGTCGAGGATCTGCACCTCGGGCCCGGAGTGCCATGGCTGCGGAGCCTCTTCCGTCACGTGGAACATCACGCCGCTGTTGCCCCCGGGCGCGATCCGGTAGTCGAGTTGCAGCTCGAACTCGCCGAACTCCTCGGCCGTCACGATGTCGCCGGCTCCGGCGCCGCGGCGGACCAGCGCGCCCTGGTCCACGACCCAGCCCGGCGAGATGCCGTCGCGGCCGTAGGTGCGGAAGCCTGCGGTCGTGCGGCCGTCGAACAGCAGCCGCCATCCGCCCCGCCGCTCGGCTTCCGAGAGCGTGTTGGGGGGCGACTCGGCCCCCGCCGGCCGACCCGCGATCGGCACGAGCACCAGCACTGCCAGGAACACCTCTCGCATGGTCACCTCCGCGACAGAAAGTGGTGGAAGGAGTCGGCGAGGGCCAGCCAGCTCGCCTCGATCACGTTCTCGCTCACGCCCACCGTGCCCCAGACGGCCTCCCCGTCGGTGCTCTCGATCGACACGCGGACCTTGGCCGCCGTCCCCTCCTGGGCGTTGATGACCCGCACCTTGTAGTCCACGAGGTGCATCCGGTCGAGCACGGGATACACGGCCGCGAGCGCCTTGCGGAGGGCGGCGTCGAGCGCGTTGACCGGTCCGTCCCCCTCGGCCACCTCGTGCCGGAGGTCGCCGCCGACCCGGAGCTTCACCGTGGCCTCGGTCCGCACCTCACCGGAGCCGCCGTCGCGGCTTTCCACCGCCACGTTGTAGGCGACCCGCTCGAAGGCGGGCGTGAACGTGCCGGCGCAGCGGTCGACGAGCAGGTCGAAAGACGCCCCCGCCGCCTCGAACTGCCAGCCCTCGTTCTCCAGCCGGCACACCTCGGCGAGCACGGCGTCGAGCAGCCTGCGGTCGTCCCTCACGTCGGGGCGGTTGACCAGCGCCGCGATGTTGGACCGCCCCGACAGCTCGCTGACGAGGATCCGCCGCGAGTTGCCCACGGCCTCCGGCGCGATGTGCTCGTACGACTCGGTCGCCTTCGCGATCGCGTGGACGTGCATCCCGCCCTTGTGCGCGAAGGCGCTGGCCCCCACGAACGGCTGGCCCGCGCGGTACGACATGTTGGCCGTCTCGTAGACGAACCGCGAGAGCTCGGTGAGGTGGGCCGTGCCCGTGCCGCCGAGCACGCGGTGCCCGGGCAGCTTGAGCGCGAGGTTCGCCACGACCGAGATCAGGTCGGCGTTGCCGCACCGCTCCCCCAGGCCGTTGATCGTGCCCTGCACCTGCACCGCGCCCGCCTGCACGGCGGCCAGCGAGTTGGCGACGGCGAGATCGCAGTCGTTGTGGCAGTGGATCGCCAGCGGCGCGGGCACGCCAGCGGCGGCGAGGGCGGCGGCGGCGGCGGCTACCAGGTGGCTCACCTCGGCGGGCAGCGTGCCGCCGTTGGTGTCGCAGAGGACGATCCGCGTGGCGCCCGCCCGCGCCGCGGCCACGATCGTCTCGGCGGCGTAGGCGGCATCGAGCTTCCAGCCGTCGAAGAAGTGCTCGGCGTCGTAGAACACCTCGCGGCCGGCCCCCGCGAGGTGCGCGACCGTGTCGGTGATCATCGCCAGGTTCTCCTCCCGGCTCACGCCGAGCACCTCGGCGACGTGGAAGGCGGAGGTCTTGCCGACGATCGTGACCACGGGAGTGCCCGCGTCGAGGAGGGCCTTCATGCCCGGATCCTCCGCCGCCGTCATCCCCCGGCGGCGGGTCATCCCGAAGGCGCAGACCTTCGACCGCGCGAGGGCGAGCCCCCGCACCCGCTCGAAGTACTGCGCATCCTTGGGATTGGAGAGCGGATAGCCCCCCTCGATGAAGTCGACGCCCGCCTCGTCGAGCCGCCTGGTGATGGCGAGCTTGTCCTCGAGCGAGAAGTTCACCCCTTCGCCCTGGGAGCCGTCGCGGAGCGTGGTGTCGTAGATCTCGATGGAACGCACGGGATTGCGGGCTCGCCTGGGAGAATCGGGCTCGACGCAAGTAAGCTTAGTCTGACGCGGCCGACACCGGAACGGCTTGGCCCCGCCGCACCGGGATTTCGGTCGGCCCTCCGCCGGGGTTGCCGCATGCGGGTCACACGTGATCCCCGCGCGGTCACGCGGCTCGGGGGCTGCCCGTGCCTGGGAGGAGCGCGGGTTTTCAACCCGTGCCTGATCGTAGCGCGGGTTTTCAACCCGCGGCGTACTCCCGCAGACCCCGCATCGAAATCCCCGATCTCCGAGCCATCCGCGCTGGCCGCATGCCCGGATCAGGCCACGCCGGCCGCGAGCGCCTCGCGGGCGTCGCGCAGCGCGGCGTTGCCGGTCGTGCCGGCGGCGTCGCCGCTGAACTCGGGCTTGAGACGCTCCAGGAAGAACATCTCCACCTCGCCCTTGCCCTTGACCTCGATGCGGCCGCGGGGCGTGCACTCGAAGAACGGCGCCAGGAGTTCGTGCGTCGCGGCAGAGACGTTGATCCGCCCGGGCTCCCCCTTGCTCTCCATGCGGCTTGCCGTGTTCACGGTGTCGCCCCAGAGGTCGTAGAGGAACCGCCGCTCCCCGATCACGCCGGCCACCAGCGGCCCGGTGTGCAGGCCGATGCGGATCGGAAACACCGGCAGCCCGGCGGCCTGCTGCTCGCGGCCGATCATCCCCACCGCCTCGCGGATGCCGATCGCGAACATCGCGGCGTCCACCGCGTGCGAGCCGATCGGCTCCGGCACGCCCGCGGCGGCCATGTAGGCGTCGCCGATGGTCTTGAGCTTCTCCATGCTACAGCCGCCGAGCAGCTGGTCGAAGCGGAGGAAGTAGCGGTCGAGGTCGGCGATCAGCTGCCGTGGCGAGAGCGTCTCGGCCGTCTTCGTGAAGCCGACGAAGTCGGTGAACAGCACGGTCACCGCGTCGAAGTGCCGGGGCTCGCTCTGGCCGGTGTCGGCGAGCTCGTCGGCGATCCGCGCGGGAAACACCTTGTAGAGCAGCTCGCGGGTCTTCCGCAGACTTTCCTCCACCTGGCGGTTGGCGTCGGCCAGGTCGCGGTGCATCTCGGCGAGCTTCGAGTTCTGCTGGAGGATGTTCTCGTAGGTGGAGAGCAGCAGGTTGAGCAACTGCCGTCGCGAAACGTCGAGCCGCAGCCGCTCGCCGCCGTAGTCGAGCTCCAGGGGCTCACCCGGCCGGTCGGCGGCGGAGTCGTGCGCGAGCAGGTGGTCGATCCGGTCCAAGACATGGTCCGGCTCGTAGGGCTTGGTGACGTAGGCGTCGGCCCCCTCCCGCAGCCCGTCGAGGATGTCGCTCGTCGCGGACAGCGACGTCAGCATCAGCACGGGAGTCGGGCGGAGCTCGGGGTCCGACTTCACGGCCCGGCAGAGGGCATGGCCGTCCATCTCCGGCATCTCGATGTCGGAGATCACCAGCGCCGGCCGGTGCTCGCGGACCAGCGCCAGAGCCAGGGCGCCGTTGGCGCCCCAGTGCACCGTGTGCCCCCGCGACTCGAGCGCTTTCGTGAGGATCATCGCCGGCACGCGGCTGTCTTCGGCGATCACGATCGTGCGGCCCGGCGCAGGCATCATGGTGGCGAGGATACCGCCTGGGCTTCCGCAGGAGGAACCGGCGGCCGCGGGCCGGATCCCCGCCGCGTTGCGACGGCATGATTGCGGGCCCGGGAGGTCGACGCCGTCACAGCGCGCCGACGTCGATGCCGAAGGCCACGCCCCACGGGCCCACCATCAGGGCCGGCGGACCGGCCACCGCGTCGGAGAAGGGGGGGGTCGGCGACGGGCTGCGGTCGGTAGGGCGAAAATGCGGCCTCGCCGCGGCGGATCCGCTCGAGCCGCCTCCGAGTCGCCGCATCGGCATCCCGCGCGCGGTGCACCAGGGCCGCGGTCTCCCGGTTGGTCCGCCGCGAGCGATCGGCGTGGGCCTCGACCGCCTGCCGGGCGGCCTCGACCTGCCGCAGCCTGACGGCCAGCTCGGCCGCCGACAGGTCGAGCACGCTCGGGACGCCGGCGAGCAGGTCCGCGCGGCGGCGGTCCGTCATCGCCTCGAGATAGCGGGCCAGCCACTCGCGGGCCTCGATCGCCCGCGGGCTCTCGAGGATCCGGAGCTTCGTGTCGAGCGTCTCGAGCAGGTACTCCACCTCCCACGACGACATGGCCGCCACCCGGCGGTCGAGATCGGCGCGGATCCCGCGCACCTGGCTGGGGGAATAGACCGGCTGGATCTCGAGCCACTCGCCAAACTCGAACATCGCCCGCCGCCACCGCTCGCTCGCGAGGATCTCTGCCTTCCGAACCCGCTCGTCGGTGGTGGCCGCCGGCTGATCCGGGGCAGCGGGCTCGGGCGACTCCGCGCCGGCCGGCTCAGGCAGGCCGGCCAGCATGGCGGCGACCATCAGGAGGGGCGGCAGCCATCGACGGCCCGGGCAGCGCATGGCGAGCGACTCCGGCGGCGCCTGGCCTGCATGCCGAGGACTCGCGAACCACCACGGCGGGCATCGCGGGATGCCGGCGGGGCGGAACCATCGGGCGACTCATCCGGATCGCACCGGAACTCTCCGG
This sequence comes from Planctomycetota bacterium, assembly GCA_016872925.1. GTDB lineage: Bacteria > Planctomycetota > Planctomycetia > Pirellulales > UBA1268 > QWPN01. The sequence goes on along the minus strand of VGYR01000223.1, from coordinate 1,096 downwards.
GGCCGGGCCGATCTGCGCGGCGTCAGCGGGCGGCGGCCGAGGAATCCGGGGCGGCCGCAGCCGCCCGCCCGGGCGACACCCGGTGGCTGCCGACGACGATGATCGCCGAGCCCGCGAAGATCAACAGGCCGCCCAGCACCACCGGCCACGTGAACGGCTGACGGTAGAGCAGCCAGGCGAACAGCGCCACGAAGAACGGGTAGGAGATTTCGAGCACCGCCGCCCGCGCGGCGCCGAGCGCCTGGATCGACGCGAAGATCGCCAGGCAGGCCAGGACCACGACCACCATCGTCGCGATCACCAGCGGCAGACCCACCCCCGGCCACGAGAACCGCAGCAACGACGCGGGCGACTCTCCCTGGGCCAGCAAGACCGCACCGGCGACCGTCAGCCCCGCCAGCGAGTGCAGGAAGTAGAGGCGGTAGATCGACACGCCCGCGAGCAGCCGCTCGTCGAGGACGTAGAGCAGCCCCCAGAGGACGGCGGCGGCGAAGGCGAGGGCGTATCCGTGGATCGGCATCGGTGTGCGGCTCACCCGCGATCCTCGACACCGTCGTCGGCGCCGTCATCGTCCGGGAAGTCGTCGGGGTCGTCGTCCGACTCGTCGTCGGCATCCACGTCGTTGGCATCCACGTCGTCGGCATCCACGTGATCGAGATCCTCCTCGGCATCCTTCTCGTGGTCGATCGTCGCCATCGGGGCGGCATGCGGCTGGATCCGCAGTTTCCGCGGCGCCGGATCGGGGGGCAGGGGATCGGTGCCGTTGCGGGCCGCCCACTCCTCCATCGTGATCAAGACCTCGCGGGCCTGGGAGCCCGCGTATTGGCCCACGACGCCGTCTTCCGCCATGAAGTCGATCAGGCGGGCCCCGCGGCCGTAGCCCACGCCGAGCGCCCGCTGCAGGAGCGACACGCTGCCGCGACCCTCCCGGATGACCACCTCCACCGCGGCGTCGTAGAGCTCGTCCTTGTCGCGGGGACTGGCGGCCGCGGCCTTGCCGGGCTCCTCGGCGCCGGCCGGCTTGAGGTTCACCAGCTCCGCCGCGTACTGCGGCTCGCTAGTGCCGATCGTCCCCATCACGCGGCCGATCTCGTCG
>VGYR01000222.1 GCA_016872925.1 Planctomycetota bacterium | reverse complement strand
AAGGCGACCGTCGCCTTCGGCGACCTCGACATCGACGCGAAGACCAACCTCGTCACGAAGGTCAACGGCCCGGCCACGTTCACGGTGACCGGGTCCGGCAAGGCGACCGCCACGGCCGACTTCGCGGCGAACCTGCCGCTCTACGTCGATCCCACCGGCTACGTCGGTGCGGTGGGGCTCGCGGCGTCGCTGTCGCTCGGAGCCACGCCGTCGTTCTCGCTCTCCACGCCCGCCTTCGACGGCACCGGCACGCCCTACGCAACGCTCGCCGACGTCCTCTCCGATCCGAGCCTGGTCTTCAACCTCGACAGCTGGCTTGCAGGCGCCGCCCAGTTCGTCGGCCTGCTTCGCACGTCCCTGGCGAACGACTTCCTGGGCGGGCTGCCGTTCGTCAATGGCATCGACCTCTCCGGCAACGGGTTCCTGGCCCGGCTGGAAAGCCTGTTCGGTGCCGCGGCCGACATCGACACCCCGAAGCAGCTCCTCGCCTTGCTGGAGAGCAAGCTCGCTGCCCCGGCCGCCAGTGACGAAACGGCCGTGCCCCCGCCCGGAGGCTTCAGCTTCAAGCTCAATGGCAGCGACTTCACGTCGGCGTCATCCGACTGGAAGCGGTCATGGTCGAATTTCCTCGACTCACACGACGAACTGGTCGTGAACATCGTACTCGCGGGCGAGACTACGAAAACGCTGGCCGCCGCAGATGTCGATCTCGGTATGGACAGCCTTGGTCTGGCGTTCGCCGGCGACGCTTCGCTGGAGATGACGACGGGCTTCGGCGTGAACGTCGGTCTCGGTTACAGCCTCGCCCGGGGCTTCTTCGTGCAGACCGGCTCCGCGCGGGAGATCACCGCGAATGTCGCGCTCGCACTCCCTGGCGCCGGCCTCTCGATGCAGCTCGGCCCGCTGACCTTCTCGCTCACCGACACGTATGACGGCCGTGAACTCGAGGCGGGCCTCTATGCCGACGTGGCGGCAGGGAGCTACGGCCTGACCGACCTCGACGACCTGTTCACGAATCTGACGGTGTCGGGCGATGTGCGGGCCGAACTGGATGCCGACCTTTCGGCCAAGATTTTTGGCGATGACGGTCCCGGCCTCGGCGTGTCGCTGGCGATGGGCTTCACGTCCAACGCCGCGGCGGGGGGTAGCGCCGTATCCTTCAGCGCTCTCGGCGCCGACAAGTTCTTCTTCGAGATCACCGACACCTTCATTGACCTCGGCGGCCTGCTCTCGGGACCGATCAAGGAGATCTTCTCCACCGTCGAGACGTTCCTGGAGCCGATCCGGCCGATCCTCGACCTGCTCACGAGCGAGGTGCCGGTGCTCTCCGACATCTCGAAGCTCGCCGGTGCGGGAGCGATCACGGTGCTCGACGTGATCCGGGCCACGGGCGACGGCGACTATGACGGCGCGGTGGCCTTCATCGAGGCGGTGGCCGACGTCGACGACATGATCTCGACGCTGGGCGGGCTTGCTGAGTCGAGCAAGATCTCGCTCGGCAGCCTCAAACTGCCCGCGGGCACCTCCGGCAGCTCGAGTGCGGCCGTCCTCCGGGAGAAGCTCGCCCATGGCGCCGTCGCCCCGGATGCCGCCGCCTTCGATGCGGGCACCGACATCGCGAAGTCGCCCCGCGACGCGACCGGTGCCACGGCCCACGCCTACAACGAGGTCACGGCGGGCTCGGTCTCGTTCCCGATGTTCGAGAACCCCGTCGACTCGCTGATCGACATCCTCTTCGGCGGCAACCCCACGCTCGTCCTCTGGGACATGCCCGACCTGCGGGCCGGCTTCCGGCTGGAGCAGAGCTTCCCGATCTTCCCGCCGCTGTTCGCGAAGTTCTTCGGCGGCTTCGAGTTTGCCACCGACTTCTCGCTCGGCTACGACACCCGTGGCATCCGCCAGGCGATGGCCGGGGCGGAGGTGCGGGCGAACAAGGTGCTCAACGGCGTGTTCCTCGGCGACGTCGACGCCGGCGGCGTGGACAAGCCGGAGCTCACGTTCACCGCGACGGTCGGCGCGGGCGCCGAGCTCAACGTGGTGGTGGCGAAGGCGGGCGTCGACGCGGGCGTGGAGGGCGTGCTCGGCGCCAACCTCAAAGACAACAACGGCGACGGCAAGGTGCACCTCGACGAGCTGCTCGGCAACCTCCGCAGCGGCCCCGAGTGCATCTTCGACCTCGAAGGCTCGATCGACGCCTTCTTCGAGGCCTACATCAAGGTCGGGTTCTCGACGCCGTTCGGGTTCGTGACGCTCTGGAAGGACACCTTCGAGCTGCTCCGGCTCGAGCTCTTCGACTGGGAGATGGTCACGTGCCCGCCGGTCACGCCCAACCTCTATCACATCGTCGACACGCTCGATCCTGACGGCCCCGGGCCAGAAGCGGCCGGCAAGGCGCTCGTGATCAACGCCGGGCCGTCTGCGGGGCTTGTCCTGTCCGGCGAGACCGAGGACGGCGACGAGGAGTTCGAGATCGACTACGACGCTGTCAGCGGCAAGATCGTGATCCGGGGCTACGACCACGAGGCTCGCGAGCCCGCCGCAGGGCTGAACTGGATCTGTTTTGACGCCGGCCTCGGCAACGACATCATCACGGTCACAGCCAACGTGATGATTCCCGTCTACGGCTCCGGCGGCCCGGGCAACGACCGGCTCACGGGCGGCGGTGCGAGAAACATTCTGTTCGGCGACTCGGGCTCGGTCGCCGGCACCGCCGGCCGCGACAAACTCATGGGCCGAGCGGCCGCCGACATTCTTTTCGGCGACGACGGCAACGACATCCTCCTCGGCTACGGCGGCAACGACACGCTCGACGGCGGCGCGGGGGCCGACCAGCTCTACGGCGACGACGAAACGGGCGAGATGGTCGACGTGCCCGACGGCTTCGGCGGCGGTGGCTCGGGCGACGACACGATCTGGGGCGGCGACGGCGACGACGCCATCGTGGCCGGCGAGGGCATCGACACGGTCTACGCGAGCGCAGGAGACGACACGGTCGACGGTGGCTCGGGCGACGACTTCCTCGAGGGCGGGTCTGGCAACGACAAGCTCTATGGCCGCGACGGGTTCGACCGCATCTATGGCGACGGGTTCGACCGAACCGTCGGCGGCGAGCCCGTGGCGATCACGGCGTTCGGCCACGCGTTCGGCCACGGCGTCGGCGACGGCAGTGCCGTGAACGTCAACGCCGACCTGATCGAGGGCGGCACCGGCTTCAACTACATCGACGGCGGCCCAGGCTTCGACCTGATTTACGCCGAGAGCGCCGCCGTCGGCGTGGAGGCCGCAGCGACCCACGGCACGAAGAATGTGACGCTTGACACGCACGGCTTCGCGCCCGTGCTCGTGGCCACCGGCTGGCTTCCGGCCGAGAGCGCCCGCGGCAGCGGGCTCTTCAAGAGCGTGATCCTCGGCGGCGACGGCAACGACACGATCTACGGCACCGCCGGCCGCGACTACATCGACGCCGGGTTCGACAGCGATCTCGTCGAGTTCGGCGCCGGCGACGACTACGTCCTCGGCGGTCCGGGCAGCGATGCGCTCGTCGTCTCGACGAACCCCGACCTCGGTGTCGTGGGGGGCAACGCCACGATCTTCGGCGGCGACGGCCGCGACGTGATCGACGGCGGCGCGGTGGTGAACTGGATCGAGGGGGGCCCAGGCGACGACAAGATCTTCGCCCGCCGGGGGGCCGACACCGTCTACGGCGGCACGACGGCACTCGGCTACCAGCATTACCTCGACGACCGCACCCACGGCCGCGCGGTGGAGGAGTCGCTCCACGGCGGCTTCCGGGCCACCGTGGCCGCCGACTCCTGCGGTCCCGAGATCTTCTTCTATCCCGAGGTCTACCCGACCGATCATCGCTCGACGCTCACCGCCTTCATCTTCGAGGATCTCAACGCCAACGGCGCCCGCGACGCCGGCGAGCCCGACGCCCCCACGAACCTCACCTGGGGCCTGGTGGTGACCGACGCCACGGGCCAAATCGTGGCCATGGGCGAGGTGCCCGGCGGCAAGGTCGTCGCGCCCATCGAGGGCGATTTTGCCGCCGGCCGCTACGCCGCATGGGTCGGCCGCTACCTGCTCAGGAGCGAGGTCATCGATTCGATCCCGGCTGGCTGGATTCCCTCGACGCCGCTGATCGCGAGCGTCGTGCTCGGCACGACCCCGGCTCCGACGCCGCCGCAGTTCGGCTACTACCGCATGGGCACGCTGTCGGGGAGCGTGAAGACCACGGGCAACCAGCCCCTCGGCGGCGTGCTGGTCTACCTCGACGCCGATGCCGACGGCGCCTACGACGCCGGGGAGACGGCCACGCGGACCGCGGCGACCGGAGCCTACTCGTTCACCGACCTGCGGCCCGGGTCCTACCGGATCGCGATCGCCGACCTCGCCACGTGCGGCAGGGTCACGGCGCCGGCCACGGCGACCCACGCCGTGACGCTCGTGAGCGGCGGCTCGGCCGCGGCCTACGACTTCCGCGTCTCGCCGAGCACGGCACCCGTGGTCGACGGCGTGTACCTCGGCACCGACACCCAGGTGATCACGTGGACCAGCATCCCGGGCGGGCTCGCGCAGGCGGCGGCGATTCCGGCGGCGGAGCATCACTACCTGGCGTTCGAGATCTGCACCTCGGCCAGCCCCCTCACGATCAAGGACGGGGCGACGCTCACCCGGATCGACGTGGTGCCGAATGAGTCGATCGGGCTCACGCTCCTGCCCGCTGACCCAGCGCGGCCGAACTGGGTGCGGTACGAAATTGGGAAGGTCAGCGGCTACAGCACGCTCGTGCCCGGGCGGTATCGCGTGGTGCTCGACGACGGCTCGGTGGAGTCGTCCACGGGAGCAGTCCTCGACGGCGAGTGGACCAACGGCGTGTCGCGGTTCCCGTCGGGCGACGGCACGGCCGGCACCGATTTCCAGTTCGAGTTCGTGATCGGTGGCGCGGCCGGCGCCGCGCTGACCGGCGGCGTGGTCGTGTCGGGCATGGCTGAGCAGGGGGCCGTGATCCAGGGCACCGTCTGGCAGCACGATCCCCGCGAGGCGAACGCGGGCCAGTCGGTGCACGAGCGCGGCCTGGCCGACCAGTACGTGCTCCTCTCCGACGCCTCCGGCGTGGTGCAGGCGAACATTCTCACGGCCCCGCTCGACGTGAATGGCGACGGCCGCACCTCCGCCACCGAACTCGGCGGCTTCCGGTTCTCGAACCTCGCCCCGGGCACCTACACGATCCAGCAGATGCCCGTGTTCCCGTGGCGGCAGGCCACCCCCGGCGGCGTCTGGCAGGCCGAGACGCTCTACGCGATCGGCTTCGACTCGTCGGCCGTGAACCAGGCCAACTGGAAGAGCATCCTCGTGACGATCGATCCGGCCACGCAGGCCGCGTCGCCGGTGCGCGATTTCAGCACTCTCGAGGCCCGCGACCTGGCGTCGCCCGCCGCCGGCGTGCTGTTCATCACGGGCACGTCGCGGGCCGGGGCGACCAACGGCACGGATCGCCTCTGGCGCTACGATGTGGCCGCGGGCACGCTGCTCGATCTCGGACCGACGCCGGGCGTCAACCCGCTCGTGGGCTTCGACGCGCTCGACGAGGGCACGCTCATCGGCGTGAGCCTCGACGGGATCTACCGCTACGACATCGCCACCGCGACCTGGGAGGCCAGGGGCGGGATGCTGACGCCGGCCAACGTGCCCTACGGGCCGGTGGGCGACGTGGCGGTGGAGTCGGCGACGAAGGTCTGGATCGTGGGCACGTCGCCCAAGCCCGAGGGACTCGGCCAGATCGGCAGCCAGGACCTGCTGGTGGTCGATCCGAGCGTGGTCGGCGGCAACACCACGCGGATTCGCAGCCTGCAGCCCGCGATCACCGAGCCGGTGATCGGCCTCGAGACGACGCCGCAGGGGGGCCTCATCGGCCTGACCAACGGCGAAAAGCTCTACGCCATCCAGAAGGCAAGCGGCGGCACGTCGAGCTGGCTCGGCACGAAGCTCGTCACCGGGCTGCCCAACTTCTCCGGCGGCGGGCTGGCGCGGATGCCGGCGGGCGTCGTGGCGGACGCCACCCGCGACGAGTTCGTGATCACGGTGACCGCTGGCCAGACCGTGACGATCGGGTTCGGAGACGTGCCGGATGCGGTGTTCCTGCCGGATGGCGACGACTTCATCGACGGCGGCTGCGGCACCGACGACGACGTGCTGTACGGCGACGATGGAGCCGACCTGCCGGCCAACGTGATCACCGAGGGTGGCAACGACTGGATCCGCGGCCGCGGCGGCGACGACACGATCGTCGGCGGCCAGCAGGGCGACCGGCTGTTTGGCGACGAGGGCCGTGACAAGATCACGGGCGGCGACACGGAGGCCAACTGGATCGAGGGCGGCGACGGAGACGACTGGTATCTCCACGGCGGCGCTGCGGCCGACGTGATCTTCGGCGGCGGCGGCAACGACGGAAACCTCGCCACCGGCGGCGACGGCCTCCGCGGCGGCGGCGGCGAAGACCTGATCTTCGGCGGCACGGGCGACGACACGCTGTTCGGCGGCGACGGCGACGACACGCTCGTGGGGGGCGGGGGCACCGACGTTGTGCACGGCGACGCGGGCGCCGACACGCTGTTCGTGATCGACGTCACGAGCGGCGGCGAGTACGCCGCCAATCCGCTGGGCACCGGTGCGGATCTCTACGACGGCGGTGCTGACGGCGACACGATCGTGGTGAGCGTGGACATCGACGAGAAAACGCTCTCCGGCAAGGGCGTCCTGCTCAACGACCTCGTGCTGTCGATCTACGGCCGCCTGAACGGGGTCGCAGGCGTGGAGATCGGCCTGCTCACCGGCGGTGCTTCGCAGAATCGAATCGATGCCTCGGGATTCAGCGGCTCGACGGCGATCCGTGGCCTCGGCGACAACGACACGCTGCTCGGCGGCACCGGAGTCGACCGCATCTGGGGCGGCGACGGCGGCGACACGATCGACGGCAACGACGGCGACGACTTCCTCTACGGCGAGGCGGGTGTCGACACCATTCATGGCAACGCCGGAATCGACCGCATCGAGGGGGGCAGCGGCGGCGACTCGCTCTTCGGCGACGCCGGCACCGACATCCTCTACGGCGGGGCCGACGGCGACACGCTCGAGGGCGGAGCGGACAATGACCTGCTCTTCGGGGAGGGGGGTGCCGACACGCTGCGAGGCGATGCGGGTGCCGACCTGCTTCGCGGTGGCGACCAGAACGACACGCTCGAAGGGGGCGCCGACGACGACACCCTCGACGGCCAGGCCGGCGACGACACCATTCGGGGCGGATCGGGCAACGACCGCCTCTCTGGAGCGGGGGGTTCCAACTGGCTCGAGGGTGGCACCGGCGACGACACCTACGTGTTTGCCGGTGCATTCAGCGACTCGGTCACCGAGGCGGCCGGGGCCGGCAGCGACACGCTCGACTTCACCGCGGTCACCGCGGGCCTGCAGATGCTCGTCGACCCGACGAGCTCGTATTCCATCGGGCGTAACTCGCAAATCTCTATGCCGCAGCCTTGCCATATAGCCGAGTTTGCTCAGTTTCGGCGTGGTGCTCGACGAACTCGTCCCATCGGCCGTTGAGGTAGACGGCCCGCAGGTGAAGCA
>VGYR01000221.1 GCA_016872925.1 Planctomycetota bacterium | reverse complement strand
TCATCTTGGCAGGACCGTCTCCGACGCCCTCAGAAAGACCCGGGGCGAGCAGCGGCTTCTCCGTTCCTTCTTCCGTCAGGCTGAACTCGACCTGCAGTCACTTGAAAGAACTATTCAAAGCTCAATAGAGCCTCGGCGACGCGATCGGTCAGGCCGAGCGGCGCCAGGCTTGGAACACCAGCGAGCCCGACTGCCCCTGCGGCGTCACCGCGGTGGAGATGAAGGCCGCTCCCGCCGGCTCTCCCCGAACCGCGGCGCGCAGGTTGCAGGCGGGATCGGGCGTCTCGTGGTTGAGCAGGGGGAACAGGCTGCCGTGCCCCAGCGCCAGCAGGCTGCCGATGCATTCGACGAGGCCGCTGCCGCCGCCGAGGTTGCCGAAGTGGCTCTTGGCAGCCACGGTGGGGATCGCCGCCGCCGTCGGCCCGAGCACGTCGTGGACCGCTTCGGCCTCCTCGCGATCGCCGGTCACCGTGCTGGCGCCGTGGGCGTGCACGTGTCCCAGGCCGCCCGCGGGCAGTGCCGCCATCTCGATCGCCCGGCGCATCGCATGGGCGATCGCCTGCCGCCGCCGGCCCACGCCGGTGCGATCGGCCGCGCTGCGGGCCGCGTGGCCCACGACCTCGCCGTAGATCCGCGCCCCCCGCGCCTCGGCGTGCGAGAGTTCCTCCAGCACGAGCACCGCCGCCCCTTCGCCGAGCACCATTCCGTGGCGGCCGCGGTCGAACGGCCGGCTCCAGGTCGTCGGATCCCCGTCGCCGGTGGCCACCTGCTCGCTCTGCAGCGCGTGGACGGTCTTCATCGGATGCACCCGCGTGCCCGTCGCCCCCGCCACCATGATGTCGGCCGCTCCCCGCTGGATCGTGACGACGGCCTCGCCCACCGCCACGTGCCCGCTGGCCTCGCGGAGCGTCAGCGAGTTGCTCGGCCCGCGGAGGTCGTTGTAGATCGCGATGTGGCTGGCCGGCATGTTGGGCAGGTACTTGAGCAGCCAGAGCGGCGACAGCTGGGGCATGCCGTCGGTCGCCCAGCGCGAGAAGTCGAACCGCCCGTCGGCCGTGCGGCAGCGGGCCACCCCCGCGGTGAAGTCGTCGGGCAGGGTGAGCATGTAGTCGGAGCCGAACACGCAGCCGAACCGCTCCGGGGCGTGGTGCGCCGTGGCGTCGCCGGAGTCATGGAGGGCCCGCTGGGCCGCGGCCACCGCCATCTGGCTCTCGCGGCACATGACCTTGCAGCCCTTGCGGATCGCCTTCTTCTTCTCACCGTCGAGCGGCCCGAAGTCGGCGATCTCGCCGGTGAAGCCGCGGGCCTCCGCGGCGTGGTGCAGCGGGATGCCCCCGGCGGCGAACGACTCGATGGGCACGACCCCGCTGCGGCCCTCGACCAGACCCGCCCAGAGATCCTCCAGCGACAGCCCCAGGGGGCAGACGACTCCCATTCCGGTGACCACCACCCGTCGCGCGGCAGATCCACTCATGCATCGTTCCTGTCTGGAGCCCGTCGTCCCGACGCCCGGCCTACGGTCCGCCGGCGAGCCGGGGCTCGACGACGATCACCACGTCGCACCGCTTGTCGTCGGCCACGAGGGAGACGACCGAGACATTCTGCGCGGGCACGGGCCAGGGCACCAACCCGAGGCCCACGATCAGCACCTGGTTGGCCGGCCACCGGAACCGCTCGCCCACGCGGACGGCCGCCACCTGCGGCACCTCCACCTGGACCCGCTGCTGGTTGACCGGCGCGGCCAGCGAGACCGGGGCCATCCGCTCGATCTGGTCGATCCGGCAGCGGAGCACCGCCTCCACCGCCGAGCCGTCGCGGGAGATGAGCGGATGCACGTCGATCGCGAGCCCCTCGTCGCACGCGGCCGACTGCATCTGCCAACCGGGCCAGGCGTCGGGCCGGGGAGCGATGTCCTGCACGTAGGGCTGCTTGCGGCCGCCGGAGAGCGTGGCGGGCAGGCCGTTGGCGGCGAGCACCGGACCGGTGGGCAGGGCGTGGCAATCGCTCCGCGAGCGGAGCCGCGCGAGCACCGCGGCCGCCGTCTCCCGCGGCGCGATCCAGGCCTGCACCCCGGGCGTGGCGACGGGCACCGCGGTGAGCGCGGGCCGGGCCTCCGTCCGCCAGGCGGGCGTGTCGAGCCCCAGCACGCTGACGGTGAAGCGGTGCGGCACGGCGGCTTCTTCGACGAATCGGCCGACGACGTCGGCGACCCGGGCCTGCATCTCCGGCGTGTGGAAGCAGGCGAGCGTCTCGGCGTCGGCGGAGAGGGCGGCCGGAGTGGCTCCGTGCCAGGCAGGGTAGCCGGTCTCCTGGAGGATCCAGTCGACGACGTGCCGCTCGCTGCCGGGACCGGCCTGGGCCACGAACGGGGCGATGTCGTAGGTCTGCCAGACCTGCCCCGCCGTCGCCGGCACCTGGCCGTGCGCGACGGCGGTGGCCGTGAGCCAGCCCGCGAACAGGAACCAGCCCGGGAAGCCCGAGCAGCTGCGATGCATGACAGGGCCTCCCGGTCATTCCGGCCGCACGGCAACCCGATGCCCCCGCCTCAGACCCGGGCGAGCACGAGGCTGCCGTTGTGGCCGCCGAAGCCGAACGAGTTGCTCATCGCCACGTCGACCCGCGCCTCCCGCGCGACCTTCGGCACGTAGTCGAGGTCGCACTCCGGGTCGGGCGTGTCGAGGTTGATCGTGGGGGTGATCACGTTGCGGGCGATCGTCAGGGCACAGACCACCGCCTCGATGCCGCCGCTGGCGCCCAGCGTATGGCCGAGGTGGCTCTTGGTGCTGGAGATCGCCAGCCGCTTGGCGTGGTCTCCGAACACCCGCTTCACCGCCTTGGTCTCGGCCACGTCCCCGAGCGGCGTGCTCGTGCCGTGGGCGTTGATGTAGTGCACCGCCTCCGGAGCCAGTCCGGCGTCGGCCAGGGCCATCGCCATCGCGTGCGCGCCGCCGCGCCCGTCCTCGTCGGGCTGGGTGATGTGGCCGGCGTCGCCGCTGGCCCCGTAGCCCTTGAGTTCGGCGTAGATCCGGGCGCCGCGGGCCCGGGCATGCTCGAACTCCTCGAGCACGAGCACCCCCGCCCCCTCGGAGAGCACAAAGCCGTCGCGGTCGACGTCGAACGGCCGGCTGGCCTGCTGGGGAGCGTCGGAGCGGAAAGAGAGGGCCCGCATGTTCTGGAAGCCGGCCAGGCCGATCGGCGTCAGGGCCGCCTCGCTGGCACCGGTGATCATCACGTCGGCGTCGCCGTACTGGATGGCCCGCAGGGCGCTGCCGATGGAGTTCGCGGCGCTCGCACAGGCGGTGGCGACGGCGAAGTTGGGACCCTTCGCCCCGTACAGCGCCGAGACGTGGCCGCTGGCGGAGTTGACCATCAGCTTGGGGATCGTGAACGGCGAGACCTTGTCGATCCCCTTGTGGAGCAGTCGCTCCTCCTGGATCTCGAACTCCCACAGCCCGCCGATGCCGGAGCCGATCACCACGCCGCAGCGAAAGGGCTCCTCGCGGGAAAAGTCGATGCCGGAGTCGGCCACGGCGTCTTTGGCCGCGGCGATGGCGAACTGCGTGAACCGGTCGAGCCGCTTGAGCTCCTTGGGATTCGCGATGTCCTCGGTCTCAGGCTCCCAGGGAACCTGGCCCCCGAACTGCACCCGGTAGCCCGCCACGTCGAACAGCGTGATCGGGCCGACGCCGCTGTCACCGCGGACGATCCGCTCCCAGAAGAGATCCACCTTCCGGCCGAGGGGCGTCACCACGCCCAGGCCCGTCACCACCGCCCGTCGCTTCATCGGTCGCTCCGCCATCCCTGTCGTGCGGCCACGTGCATGCCCGGCCCTCGTCGTCGCCTGAATCCCGGTCCTCGCGGTCCGGCGTCCGCCGGCCGATCGAGGACCGGCACCCCTACGACTGGTGCTTCTCGATGAACTCCACGGCCTGGCCGACCGTCTGGATCTTCTCGGCGGCGTCGTCCGGGATGTTGATCTCGAACTCCTCCTCGAGCTCCATCACGAGTTCCACGGTGTCGAGCGAGTCGGCGCCCAGGTCCTTGATGAACGACGTCTCGGGAGTGATCTGTTCCTTGCTCACGCCGAGCTGCGAGGCCACGATGTCGATCACCCGCTCTTGAACTGAAGCCACCTTGTGAATCCTCCTGGTGCCGAACTGCCGACCGGCTGACGGGGCAGGGCGGTCTGTCGACCGAGGCGGAGCCCTCCGAGGCTGCGCACTTTGCCTGGGTTGACCGGGAAGATATACCCGCTGCCGACCGAACGTGTCCAGACCGGGAAATTGCCGGCTTTTCAGCCGATCATGCCGCCGTCGACGACCAGCGTCTGGGCGGTGATGTAGCCGCTCGACGGGGCCGCCAGGAAGAGCACCGCCTCCGCGATTTCCCACGCCTCGCCGAGCCGCTTGGCCGGCACCCGCTTCTTCACCTCGTCGAGCAGGGCCGGCCCGAGGGCGGCGGTCATGTCGCTGGCGATGAAGCCCGGAGCCACCGCGTTGACGGTGACCTTCCGGCCGGCGAGTTCCTTGGCGACGGTCTTGGTCAGGCCCACGAGCCCTGCCTTCGACGCCGAGTAGTTGGCCTGGCCGGGATTGCCGATCAACCCCGAGACGCTCGCCACGTTGATGATCCGGCCATACCGCTGCTGCATCATCGGCCGACTCGCCGCCCGCATGAACAGGAACGGGCCGCGGAGGTTGGTGTCGAGGACGGTGTCCCACTCTTCGTCGCTCATCCGGGGCAGGAGCGTGTCGCGGGTGACGCCGGCGTTGTTGACGAGGATGTCGAGGCGGCCGCACGTTTCGACCACCGACTCGACGACCCGCTGGGCCTCCTCGGCCTTCGAGACGTCGCAGGGGATCTCCTCCGCCTTGCCCCCGGCGGCGCGGATGCCCGCCGCGACCTGGGCCAGCTTGTCGACCGACCGGGCGGCCAGGGCGACGGTGGCGCCCGCGGCGGCGAGTGTCTCGGCGATGGCGCGGCCGAGCCCCTGCGACGCGCCGGTCACGAGGGCCACCTGGCCGCCGAGATCGACCTGCAGCCGCTTGCGGTCAGCCTGTCCGGCTTCGTCAGCCATGTCACCGACTCCTGGGAAGAGGTTTCGAGCGCCCGATCGTCAGTCGAACACGCCGGCGCAGGCGATGCTCCGGTCGATCCGCTTCATCAGCCCGCGGAGCACCCGGCCGGGGCCGATCTCCCAGATCGTCCGCACGCCCGTGGAGAGGATGTATGCCATGGAGTCGTTCCACTCGACAACACCCACCACCTGCCGCGCCAGCAGCGGCTTGATTTCCGCCGGGTCGGTGTGCGGCCTGGCATCGACGTTGCTGACCACCGGAATCCGCGGGGCCCGCAGCGTGGTGGCCGCGAGCGCCGCGGTGAGCCGTTCCACCGCCGGCTGCATGAGCGCGGTGTGGAAGCCGCCGGCCACCTCGAGGGGCACGCACTTCATCGCCCCCGCGGCCGCCGCGGCCTCCCCGAGCCGCTCGCAGGCCGACTTCGAGCCCGAGACCACGATGTTGCCGGGGCAGAGGACATTGGCCACCTCGAGCACCTCGCCGCCGCGGCATTCGTCGCACAGGGCCACGAGTTTTTCACGGTCGAGCCCGAGCACGGCGAGCATCGATCCCGGCCGCCGCTCGGCGCACTCCTGCATCGCCCGGCCGCGGACGTCGACGAGCCGGACGGCATCGTCGAACTCGAGCGCCCCGGCGAACACCAGCGCCGTGTACTCGCCGAGGGAGAGGCCGGCGGTGAGCGGGGCGGCATCGAGGGCATGGCCCGCGCGGGTCCGAAGCACGTCCAGGGCCGCCAGGCTCGTGACCAGGATCGCGGGCTGGCTGACGGCCGTCGTGTTGAGCCGCTCGGCGGGGCCACCGCGGCAGACCGCGAGCAGGTCGTAGCCGAGGATCGCCGCTGCCCGGGCGAACAGATCGGCCGCCGCGGGACAGGCATCGACCCACTCCCCGGCCATGCCGACCGCCTGGGCGCCCTGGCCGGGAAACAGGATCGCCGGAGGGGCCGCCGCACCGGGAGCCGTCTCGATGCCCACCAGGCTCACCTCGCCGGATCAGGCTTCGTCGGTCTTGATGACCGTCTTGCCCATGTAGGCGCCGCAGGTGCCGCACACGCGGTGCGTGGGCACGGCCTTGCCGCAGGTCGGGCAGAACGTCAGTTGCCGGGGGGTGAGGAAGTCGTGCGCCCGGCGGGAGCGGGTCTTCTGGTTCGACTGACGTCGCTTCGGAACGGCCATGGAAACACCTGGAGATTCGGAGCAGGAAGCCTTGAAGGGTAGCCGCGAGACGGGGGGATGGTCAATCCGCCGCGGAAAACCCCCCCGGTGCGTTCCGGAAGCCCCGCTCGCGCGGGCGGCAGGGCGGCGGTCAAAACAACTTCGCTTGCCCCGCCTTCGGCGGCGCTCCGAGGTGCTCGTCGCCCTTGTCGGTGAGCTTCCGGCCGCGGGGCGTGCGCACGACCAGCTCACACCGCAACAGGTAGGGTTCGACGTCGTCCTCGAGCGTGTCGGCCGCGGTGCTCATCGTGTGGGCGATCGCCTCGATGCCCACCGGCCCGCCGCCGAACACCCGCTGGATCGTCTCCAGGTAGCGGCGGTCGAAGCCGTCGAGGCCGAGTTCGTCGATGCCCTGCATCTCCAGCGCCGTGCGGGCGATGCCCACGCTCATCCGGCTCTCGGCCCGGCTCGTGGAGAAGTCGCGGATCCACCGCAGCCGGTTGTTGGCCAGCCGCGGCGTGCCCCGGCTGCGGCGGGCGATTTCGTCGGCCGTCTCGTCGTCCATGCCCATCGAGAGCTTGCCGGCCGAGCGGTGGACGATCGCAGCGAGTTCGGCGGGAGAGTAGTAGTCGAGGTGCTCCCGGATCACGAACCGGTCGCGGAGCGGAGCGGAGATCAGGCCGGCGCGGGTCGTGGCCCCGACCAGCGTGAACGGCCGCAGCGGCATGTTGATCGTGCGGGCCGCCACGCCGTCGCCGAGCGTGATGTCGACGCGGAAATCCTCCATCGCCGGGTAGAGAAACTCCTCGACCGCGATCGGCAGCCGGTGGATCTCGTCGATGAACAGCACCGAGCCCTCGGCGGCATTGGTGAGGTAGGGCAGCAGGTCCTTCGGCGCCGCGAGGGCCGCCCCGCTGGCGATCTGCAGCGAGGTGCCGAGCTCCCGGGGAATGCAGGTGGCGAACGTCGTCTTGCCGAGCCCCGGCGGCCCGTCGAGGAGGATGTGGCCGAGCGACTCGCCCCGCTTCCGCGCGGCGTCGATCGCGATCATCAGCCGCTCGTGCACGGCCCGCTGGCCGATCATCTCCTCCATCCGCTGCGGCCTCAGGGCGCGGTCTTCGACCGGCGTGTCGTCGCCGCCGGCGGCCTGGGTGCTCGGTTCGCGGAAGGATTCCATGCTGTTCACCGGTTCACAGG
Source organism: Planctomycetota bacterium (assembly GCA_016872925.1). GTDB lineage: Bacteria > Planctomycetota > Planctomycetia > Pirellulales > UBA1268 > QWPN01. The sequence continues at coordinate 237 of VGYR01000221.1, read as the reverse complement.
GTAGACGATCGGTCGATGCCGTGTGAATGGACCGCGGCGGTGGGCCCCGGACCGCGGGTTTTCAACCCGCGTGCAGCTGCCCCGGCCTGCCGGCGGTGAAATGCTCGCCGCCGGCGGACTTTGCTTTCGCGCTCCCAAACGGCACGTGAAGCCACCCGTGAGCCGCAAAGTGCACCGGTGGCTGCGCGTTCCCCCGACCGACAGGCCTTGTCTTGCTCGAACTCGAAGGCCCGGGGC
>VGYR01000220.1 GCA_016872925.1 Planctomycetota bacterium | reverse complement strand
CGAGGATTTCCAGAAGAAGCTCTGGCTCAAGAAAAAGTTTGTCGTCGAGACGCAGTGGTGCGTTCGGGTCGGCTGCATCCCGGAGGAGTTTTTGGAGTTGATCGTGGCCAACGACGCCCAGCGGGAGGAGTGGGTGTCGCTCTACGCGATCGACGAAATCGACGGCGATCTGACGACAGTCGGATATTCAGTGCCGTTGAAGGCAGCGTTCCTGAGGGCTCATCCTACGCTGGTCGTGGACACGCGGCATTTTGATCCCGCATTCACTGCGCGGCTGCTCGAAGCGCTCGGCGACGTTGATGAGCAGACAGATGGCTTGCTATTTCATAGCGAGAACTTTCAAGCTTTGCTGGTGATTCAAGAGCGGCTCCGTGAAAGTGTGCAATGCATCTACATTGATCCACCTTATAACACTGGTAGCGATGGCTTTTCCTACAAGGATTCCTATCAACACTCCAGTTGGCTCGCCATGATGGAAGGGCGGCTGCGGATCGCCCGTGGTCTCATGAGAGCCACCGCCGCACTTTTCGTCAGCACGGATGACACTGAGCAGGCACACGCCAGACACGTAATCGAGACTACACTTGGCCGCGATGGCTTTCTGGCGAACGTCATTTGGCAAAAAAAATACACTCGGGCCAATGACGCGCGATACTTTTCAGACAACCACGATTTCTTGTTGGTAGGCCTTCCCTGCAGGGATGATTTTGCTATCGGGCTTCTTCAGCGCACCGATGCACAATCTGCGGCCTATTTAAATCCGGACAAACATCCAAAAGGACCATGGAAAGCGACACCGCTCCATGCGAAAAGTGGAGCATCAAGCGAGTTCGCTTACACGTTCCGCAACGGGGTTCAGTGGTCACCACCGCCTGGCACGTTTGCCCGATACAGCCTTGAGACTCTTGAGCAGTTAGACGCCGGCGATGAAATCTGGTTCGGTCCAGATGGGCTCAGTGTGCCCTCACGAAAGAGTTTCTTATGCGATGTTAAAGAAGGCGTCACGCCGGTAACTATTTGGCCGTACGAGGAGGTGGGGCATAACCACGAGGCAACAAACGAGTTAAAGAGTCTATTCCCAAGTAATCCGTTTTCGAACCCAAAGCCAACACGACTGATTGCTCGTGTCGCCGAGGTAAGCGCAGTCCGCGACCGTGAGTGTCTCCTAGACTTTTTTGCCGGATCTGGCACTACTGGCCATGCTGTAATTGCGTTGAACCGAGAAGGAATCGGGCGTCGACGATTTATTTTGACCGAGATGGGCGCTCACTTCGACACCGTGTTGGTCCCTCGCCTTAAGAAAGTCACCTTCACTCCCGAATGGAAAGACGGCAAGCCAAAACGCCTCGCCACGCCCGAGGAAGCCGATCGCTCGCCGCGGATTATGAAAATCGTGCGGCTGGAGTCGTACGAAGACACGCTCAACAACCTCGACATCCGCCGTAGCGAACAACAAAAATCTCTTCTCGAAGAGCCCGCCGCGAAGGGCGACGGCAAACTCCGCGAGCAATACCTGCTCAAGTATATGCTCGACGTCGAAACGCGGGGCAGCCAGTCGCTGCTCAACGTCGCCGCATTCCGCGATCCCACGGCGTACCAGTTGAGCGTTAAGCGGCCGGGATCAGACGAGAGCCGTGAGTTGTGCGTTGATCTGTTGGAGACGTTCAACTGGCTCATCGGCCTCACGGTTGAGGCGATCGCGGCTCCGCAGGTGTTTTCCGCGTCGTTCGAGCGAGACGAAGAGAAACGGCTGCAGTTGAAGGGGGGGCGAATCAAGGCCGACCCCGCGGGCCCGTTCTGGTTTCGCCGCGTGGAAGGAAAGCTGCCCGACGGCCGCAAGGCGCTCGTGGTGTGGCGGAAGCTCGGCGACGATCTGGAGCAGGCAAATCTCGTCCTCGACCATTTTCTCACCGAGAAGCTCAAGATCAGCACGAAGGATTTCGAGTTCGACGTCATCTACGTCAACGGCAGCAACAACCTCGAAAACCTGAAGGCCCCGAACGACACCTGGAAGGTCCGGCTGCTCGAGCAAGAGTTTCACCGGCTCATGTTCGCCACGGAGGATGTCTGATGCCTCCTGTGCATTACCACGCGGGCCGCTTCCCGCCCGATGCGATTGACTGGTCGCGGCTGATCCCGCTTTTGGGGCCGGCGGCTGCGGCCGTGGCCCGCTACGACGGCATGCTCGCCGCCGTGCCGAATCCGGCGGTGTTGCTCGCCCCGCTGACCACGCAAGAGGCGGTGCTCTCGTCGAAGATCGAGGGCACGCAGGCCACGATGGAAGAGGTGCTCGAGTTCGAGGCGGGCGGGGAGGCCGAGTCGGATTCGCTTCGCGAAGACATCCATGAGGTGCTCCAGTATCGGGCGGCGATGCGCGAGGCGGAGCGGCTGCTAGCAGACCTGCCATTTTCGCTGCGGGTGCTGCGCGGAGCGCACGCGGTGCTGCTCGACGGCGTGCGGGGCCGCAGCAAGTCGCCCGGGGAGTTTCGGCGCGGCCAGGCCTATATCGGCGCTCCGGGCAGTCCGATCGACCAAGCCAAGTATGTCGCTCCCGAACCCGAGCAGGTCGCCGACCTGATGGCGGCCTGGGAGCGGTACGTCAACGGCGATGCCTCCGACCGCCTCGTGCAGACGGCGGTGCTCCATGCGGAGTTTGAGGCGGTTCATCCGTTTGCGGATGGCAACGGGCGGCTGGGGCGGCTCCTGATTCCGCTCTACCTGGCTCATGTGGGCATAATTCGTCGCCCGATGTTCTATGTGAGCGCGTATCTCGAAGCCCACCGGCCGGCGTATTACGAACGGCTTCTGGCCGTGTCGCGGGATGGCGACTGGACAGGGTGGTGCGAGTTTTTCCTGGAGGCGATCCGCTCCCAGGCGATCGACAACCTCGCCAAGGCCAGCGCGATCCTCGACCTCTACGAGCAGATGAAGCGGCGGCTGCCCGAGATGACCCGCTCGCAGCACGCCGTCCGCGCGCTCGACTGGATCTTTGAACGGCCGATCTTCAGTAGCGTGGCCTTCGTGGAACAGGCGGGAATTCCCGAGCCCCCAGCCCGCCGGTTCCTGCGGCTTTTCCAAGCAGAAGACGTGCTCCGCCCGGTCGCCGCCGGCAGCGGCCGCCGACCGACGATTTTCGGGTTTCCGGCGCTGCTGGAGATCGTGGAGGGGCGGGCTGTGATATGACCGTTTTTGCCAGTGTTTTCCGGCACGAAACGACTTTGTCGCGCACTTTTCAGCCACAAGTGAATGACAAGCCTATTTGTCGTCAATAAGTGACACACAACGCCCGAGGGGTGGCCTGATGGCCCGCGGACGCCCGAGAAAAACGCCGATTTCCGCCTCCGAGCCGCCCGACGCGGCCCCGGCCGGCGGTGCCGCCGCGTCATCCGGCCCGGTGCCCGCCGCCCTGCCGGCAAAACGGGCCAAGCGAGCGGCCAAGCAAGCTGCGGCCGTCGTGCCGTTTTCGAGGAAGCTCGTCCTGTTCCAGTGGCTCCTGTCGCTCTTTGGGGTCGAGCGGTTCGACGACCTCGCCGACCACCTCCGCGACCCGAACCTCGAGGGGCTCACCTCCGACAATATCCACAGGTTCCACGAGGCGATCGTTCTCCACTGCCCCGCGCTCGGCCCGGGGCTGACTGTCGCGCAGCTGCTCGAATACGACCAAACAATCGTCCGCCACACCCAGCGGCTGAACGAAGCCCGCCTGCTCCGCGGCGAAGACCCGATCGTCTGGAAATACTTTCAGTATCTCGCCCTCCTGTTCACGGAAATCTATCTCGACTGGTATTTCCATCGGCCGAGCGATCTGGTGGCTGCGATCAATGCCCGGATCGAGGAATACAACTCCGGCAAAGAGCCGGCCGACTGCGTCACGCCGCTCGACGCATCAGCCGAACCGAGGCCGCAGCTCAACAAGCTTGCCTACTGGATGGCGACGGGTGCCGGCAAAACGCTCGTCATGCACGCCAACGTCCTTCAGTACCAGCACTATCTGGAGAAGACCGGGCGCCGACGCGACCTCAACCGGATCATTCTGCTCACGCCCAACGAAGGCCTGTCGCAGCAACACCTGCGGGAGTTTCAGGCCGCTGGAATCGATGCGGAGATCTTCAACAAGGACGGTCGCGGCCTGTTCGCAGGCAAGGCGGTGGAGATTCTCGAAGTCACGCGCCTGCGAGACGACATGGGCGACAAGACCGTCGCCGTGGATGCCTTCGAGGGCAACAACCTTGTGCTCGTGGACGAAGGCCACCGCGGCACGTCCGGAGGCGGCGACGGCGCTTGGATGCGGTTCCGCACCGCCCTCTGCGAGAAGGGCTTTTCGTTCGAGTATTCAGCGACCTTCGGTCAGGCCGTGAAGGGCAATGCTGCCCTCACGGACCTTTACGCCAAGAACATCCTCGTCGACTACTCGTATCGCTATTTCTACGAGGACGGCTTCGGCAAGGACTATCAGATCCTCAATCTGGACGCCGACACCGAGCGGGAGCACCTCGAACTGTATCTCGTCGCTTGCTTGCTCTCCTTCTACCAGCAGCAGCGGCTCTATCGCGATCAGGCGGCGGCATTTCGGCCATTCAACATTGAGAAGCCGCTCTGGATCTTCGTAGGCGGAAGCGTGACGGCCACGTTGGCCACCCGCGACGCCTCCGACATCGTCGAGATCCTTCAGTTTCTTGGCCGCTACGTCGGCGACCGGGCGAAGAGCATCGAACGGATCGAGCGGATTCTTACTGAAGGGCTTCTCACCGCGACGGGTACGAACTTGTTTGCCCGTCGCTTCGAGTATCTCGCCATCGCCGGCCTTTCTCCGGCTCAGGTCTTCGAGGAGACGCTCGCAGTCGTCTTCAACGCTCCGGGGGGTGGCCAGCTTTACGTGGAAGACCTTAAGGGAGCGACAGGGGAAGTGGCTCTCCGGCTTGGGGCCGACAACGACGCCTTTGGCGTGATCAACGTCGGTGATTCTTCAAAGCTGGTGAACCTCTGTAAGACGAACGGGCTGGAGACGGGCGAGCGCGAATTCAAAGGGTCGCTGTTCCATGAGATCAACCGGCCGCACTCCACGGTCAACGTGCTGATCGGCTCCAAGAAGTTCACTGAGGGCTGGTCGAGCTGGCGAGTCTCGACGATGGGACTCATGAACGTCGGGCAAGGCGAAGGAGCGCAGATCATCCAGCTCTTCGGCCGCGGGGTCCGGCTGAAGGGGCACGGCATGAGCTTGAAACGGTCAGGGAAAATCGACCTGCCGGAGGACCTCGAGCGTCCAAAACACGTGGCCCTCATCGAAACCCTTGGCATCTTTGGGATCCGCGCCGACTACATGGCCCAGTTCCGGGACTTCCTCGAGGACGAGGGTCTTTCGACCACGGACGAGCGAGATGAGTTTCTGTTGCCGGTGATCAAGAGCCTCGGCACGCAGAAGCTGCGGACGATTCGGCTGAAGAAGACGATCAACGGGGTGAGCACGGAGTTCGGTGATGCGTTTCGCAAGCTTGGTCCCGTGCCAGCGGTACGCAAGCCCGATGCGACCACGGCGAAGCTCCAAGAGAACCGCGTGTTCGATACGTGGTATTCGCGTATCCAAGCCAAGGGGTCTGCGGGCCTCGTCGGCGGCGATGGAGAGGGAACACTGCATCGGGGCAAACTCACCCGCAAGCACGTGGCGGCCCTCGACATCGATCGCCTCTGGTTTGAGCTTGAGCGGTACAAGGCCGAGCGCGGCTGGTACAACCTCAACATTGCGCGCGACGAGATCGAAGCGTTGCTCGGCGATCCGTCGTGGTACGACCTGGAAATCCCCGAGGCACAGCTTGCGTTCGACTCGTGGGACAAGGTGCGGCTGTGGGAGCAGGTTGCGATCGGGCTCCTGAAAAAATACGCGGAGAAGTATTACCGGTATTCGAAACAGAGCTGGGAGGCACCGCACCTCGAATACCGTGATCTTGAGCCGACGGACCCCAACTTCCTTGGCAGTGAAGAAGACCCGGACAAGGGCTACTACCGGATTCTCTACGACCGCTCACGCGCGGACATCGTCACAAAGCTGAATGAACTGAAGAGCGTGATCGAGTCCGGCACGCTCAAGGGGTGGAGCATGGAGGGGCTCAAGGCGATCAATGTTGGCCACCACCTTTACCAGCCGCTTTTGCACCTCGAATCCAACGTGATTGCGATCTCGCCGGCACCGCTCAACAAGGGTGAATGGCGATTCGTTCACGACATGATGGAGTTTGCCCAGCGACACCCTGAGTACTTCACGGACCGGCAGGTCTACCTGCTCCGCAATCTCTCCCGGGGCCGCGGCGTGGGCTTTTTCGAGGCCGGCAACTTCCATCCCGACTTCATCACCTGGGTTGTCGAAGGCGCGAAGCAGCACATCACATTCGTCGACCCGAAGGGCATCCGTAACCTGCCCGCGAGCGACGACAAGATCAAGTTCTGCAAGACCATCAAGGAGATCGAAACCCGCCTCGCCGACCCGGACGTCACGCTCTCGTCATTCATCGTCTCCAACACGCCTTCGCACGTGATGGAAAAACAGTGGGGCATGAAGAAAGCCGAGATGGCGAAACGCAACATTGTCTTCCAGGAGGAAGACACGGACGTCTACATCAAGTCAATTCTGGGTGCGCCTCCGTGACTTCCGAAGCCCCGTCAGCCTCAATTAGCGAGGCGCCCCCTGTGACCAAGGAACTTCCTCTTGCCTCATGGGAAGAGTATCGGGCGACAATCACTGACATCGAGCGCTGCTTCGGCAGCCACGACAAGCGCGATGGCCGATCGCATGAAAACACGATCGCCTATCGCGGGCAGAAGTCCGCGACGTGGGCACTCGAAACGACTCTCGAGCGCGAGGGCGGGCCGCGGCAGTTCACCGTGCATCAATACTACGAGCGCGCGACCCGGCATCTCCGGGAACTGGAGTCAATCACCGGCCGCACATGGCCGTTGCCCGGCGATGCCGAACTTAAGGAGGTATTCACGCGCAATGCCGATTCGCTCCACGTGAGCGCTCCCGCGTATCCTTATCTCGCGTATTTGCGGCACCACGGCTTTCCGTCGCCTTTTCTCGACTGGTCGCTGTCCGCTTTTGTGGCGGCCTTCTTCGCGTTTGAATCCGCCGACCAGGCCAAGGACGAGCGCGTTGCAGTCTACGCCTACGTGGACACGCCTCTCGGCACAAAAGCTGGGTTTATCGGCGCCCCGATCATCACCCTACTTGGGCCACACGTCGCGACGGACCGCCGTCATTTCATGCAGCAGGCAGTGTATACGTGGTGCGTGAAACAAGAAGGCGAAGGCGACGACTACACGATTTGCAGCCACCACGATGTGCTTCGTACTCCAAGTGAACAGCAGCACACGCTCCTCCGCATCACACTGCCAACATCAGAGCGGCGAACAGCCCTCCGCGATCTTCAAGCCCATAACATCAATCACTACACGCTGTTCGGTACGGAGGATGCTCTCGCGCGAACGCTGGCGCTGCGGGCATTTCTACTTGGCTGACCGAGCCGGGTGAAACCGCACTCTGTGGGCAACCGCGTACGCAGTATTCTGGTTCTTCGGGACTTTTAGTGGCACTGCAGCCGGGGCCTGAGATCCAGTTTGCCGCAAAAGAACAGGATTCGGGTGCGGTAATTCGGGAATGAGCGGAAGCCCCGAGCCGCGTATTTCAGGGCCTGA
>VGYR01000219.1 GCA_016872925.1 Planctomycetota bacterium | reverse complement strand
CCGACATGCTCGCCGAACTGAAACGACGGAGCATCCGCGGCTGCATTTTTTCACTGCCACTCGACACGATGGGGCCGTGGAAACTCTTCCGCATACTGGAAAACGCGGTCAACTTGGCGGCGCAAACTGCAAAAGCCGAGCTGAGAGGAGCGCGGGTTTTCAACCCGCGGCGCACCCCGCCGACCCCGCACCGGAAGCACCGATCTCCGAGGCATCCGCGCCGGCCGCATGCCCGCATCGCTCACGGGATTGCGGCTTCCTGACGCCCCGAGCCAAATTCAAACCGGAAGGAACAGAACCCCTGCGTCGAACGCCTCCGGGCTGTGGCGCGGAAGGGAGCGTCAGGCCGGCTGGCCAGCCGCTGGCGCATGGCCGCGCGGCCCGAAGGCGAGCACGGTAGCGGCTCCCACCGCCACGACCAGCATCCCGGCCAGGAAGAACGGGCTCACCGCCGACGGTGGCGTCTCGTTGAGCGCCAGCGTCGTCAGGGTGTTGATCACCGGCGCGAGGCCGAACACGACCGGCATCACCGTGAAGGGCTTGCCGCCGAGCGTGAAGGCGAGGATCGTGCCCAGGGCTCCCACCGCGCCCAGCGAGCCGGCAGCCAGGCTCCAGAGCACGCCGTTGACGGTCCACGAGCCGGTGTCACCGAGCGGCACGAGGAGGGCCAACGGCACGAGCACCGCGATCAGGAAGTAGGAGACGCCGATGCAGATCAGGGGCCGCAGGCGACTGCCCTGCATCCCCGCCTGGCCGCGGTGCAGCACCGGGCCGTAGGAGCCCCACGACACCATCGCCAGGGCCGTCGCGAGCAGCACGGCGACGAGCCGCTCCGCCCTGTGCTCCGCCGATGCGGGCGCCGCGGATCGTTCCGCCGCCGGGGCGACGGTCGCGGCCGCCGCCCCGGGAGGGCCCGGCTGCGGCTTGAACACGAGCACGGTGACCGCCCCCGTGATCACCAGCAGCAGGCCCGCCAGGAACGGCGCCTTGAGCTCACCGAACGACCGGTTCATCGCGGCCGAGAGGAGGGTGTTGACGACCGGCGCGCCGCCGAACACCAGCGGCATCACGTAGATCGGCTTGCCGCCGAAGTGCAGGGCGAGGATCACCCCGAGGGCACCGAGCGCGCCGGCCACCCCCGCGAGCAGGCTCCAGGTCACGCCCTTGACCGTCCACGCGCCCTTCTCGCCGCGGGCGAGCAGCAGCAGCGGCACCACGATCGCGATCACGAAGTAGGCCACGCCCACGCACACGAACGGCCGCAGCGGCGAGTGCATGTCCTCGCGGCCGAAGTGGAGCACCGGACCGTACACGCCCCAGCAGGCGGCCGTCAGGCCGATCGCCGCCAGCATCCCCAGAACCTGCAGCATCGCCTCGTCTCCCGCGGTAGGTGGAACGCGGCCAGCATACCCGCGGGCCGGCTGGTGGCTGACGGCACGTCGCAGCCGGGCCGCCGCTCACGCGGCGCCGGGCCGCCCGGGGCGGGGCTCGAGGATGCCGAACAGGGCCGCCGCCACCTCCTCGACGTCGATCAGCCGCATGCAGTCGTGGTGGCCGAGCGGACAGCGGCCGCGGCCGCAGGGCGAGCAGGCGAGCTCCCGGCGGATCTCGATGCAGCGGGCGGGATCGGATCGTCCGAGCCGGACGTCGGTGGGGCCGACGAGCGCCACCGTCGGCACGCGGAATCCGGCCGCGATGTGCCGCGGACCGCTGTCGCTCGAGACCGCGGCGGACGCCCGCGCGTAGATCGCCTTCGAGAGGCCCAGCGGCAGCTCCGCGAGCTCACCCAGGCCCCGCACCGCGGGAGAGTCGGCCCGGGCGACGATCTCGCGGGCCGACTCGCGATCGGCCGGGCCGCAGTGGACGAGCACCCGCGCGTCGGGCATGCGATCCGCGATCAGGCGGGCGAGCTGGCCGTGCTTGTCGACCCCCCAGGCCCGCGCCGTGCCGTTGGAGCTGTTGTCGTTGAGGACGATGAGCGGGCCCGAGCGGCCCGGGAACAGCGCTGCCAGCAGCGCGTCCCCCCGGGCGAGTTGCTCGGGAGTCACGGCGAGTTCCACGTCGAGCGATCCGGGCGGCACCCCGATCGCCGGCCCGAGCTCCATGAAGGCGACCGGCGGAGGCACGAGCGGCTCGTCCCGCCGCGGCACGACCACGTCGGTGAGCAGGGCCTTCCGCCACCGCCCCGCGTGGCCAACCCGCCGCCGCGCGCCCCCGAAGGCCGCCAGCGAAGCCGCGGAGAGCGAGTTGGGCAGGACGAGCGCCACGTCCGGCCGGTCGCGGCGCAGCCTGCGGACGGCCTGCCAGAAGTGGTTTCGCGGGTCGTCGCCGTGTCGGTCGTAGAGGAGCTCGTCGTCGATCCAGCCGGTGCCGGTGAGGAGTTCGACGATGGCCGGGCGCATCACGCCGGTGATCCGTGCCCGGCCGCCGAAGTGCCCGCGCAGGGTGCGAAGCAGCGGCGTCGCCATGACGGCGTCACCCACCCACCGCGGCAGGATCACGGCTATGTGCATCCTGAAAACGGTACCGTGCCGCGGGTGACGGCGACGAGTCCAAACCGCCGCGGGCCGCGATCAGGCCTCCCGCGGCCGCTCCGGAATCGCGGCTCGGGCCGTGGCCCAGGCGGTGGCTGCGACCGCGGCGAGCAGCACGAGCAGGCCGGACCAGGCGATCCACGCCGCCGGGAGGCGGGCCGAGCCCCGCGACACCGCCGGCCAGACGGCGACGCCCCCGGCCAGCGTGCCGACCGCCACCCCCGCCGCAACGGCCGCCGCCGCCTCGAGCACGAGCATGCACCGCATCCGCGCCGGCGTGAACCCGACCGCCCGCAGCACGGCGAGCCCACCGCGCCGCTCCGCCACGCCCTGCAGCTGCACGGCCGCCACCCCGGCGGCACCGAGCAGCAGGCCGAGGGTGCCCAGCGCCTGGAATCCCGCGAGGAAGGTGTTCTGCACCGCCTGGAGCGAGCGGAGCCGATCGACGGCCGGCGTGATCGCGACGCCGACGTCGGCCCAGGCGGCTCGCAGCGCGTCGCCGAGCGGGCCGCGGTCGGCCGCGGCGAGCCGTGAGCCGTCGATCAGCGCGGCCGAGTAGCCGGAACGCGACGGATAGAGACGCTGGAACCGGGATTCGCAGACGATGATGCGGCCCTGCAGGATGCCCGGCTCGAGCAGGCCGACGATCCGGCACGCCAGTGGCGCGGCCGACTCGTCGGTGAGCGTGAAGCGATCACCGAGGCCGCCGAGGCCCAGGCCCCACTGCGCGGTCGCCTGGTCGAGAATCACCGGCACGGATCCGTCGCTCGCGTCCCGATCCAGGAGCCGCCACGGGTTGCCGCGCTCACCTGCCTCGAGCGGCAGGTGCCCGACGAACGTGAAGCCGCCCCGCTCGATGAACGCCGGCCCCACCCCGTTCACCGCCGGACGGTTGACCGCGTAGAGGTTCGAGCAGCTGGCGTCGTCGCCGGCGTTCGACCGCACCAGCGCGATCGTCGCGCCGGCGGTCGCCCGATCCTCGGCCTCCGAGAGCCCGAGGCCCGCCCGCACGGTGGCGTCGGTCGGATCGATCGCGGTCGGCTCCCCGAAACTCGCCACCGCCGTCCACCCTCCGGTGGGCGACCGGGGATCGTCGGGGTCGATGGGCGAACGGACCGCGAAGGCGGACACGGCCACGACGAGGAACTGGCCGCAGGCGACGATCGCCGCCACGGAGAAGCTCCGGCCGGGCCGGGCCGCGACCATGCGTCCGGCAAGGCCGGCCAGCGAGCGAAGCGGACGACGACGGCCGGATGCGAGGACCGCCCAGACGAGCGCCAGGCCGCCCGCCAGCGCGAGGCCGCCGGCGGCGAAGAAGGATCCGACGGCCTGCGCGGCCGGCGCCCGGCCGGCGCGCACCGCGGTCGCTGCCGCGGCCGCGCAGGCGACGGCCGCGAGTGCCACCGACAGCAGCCGGCTGCCGAAGCCCACCCCGGCGGCGGCCGGTGACGATCCCCGCAGCAGCTCCAGCGGCGGCGTGCGGCCGGCGGAGCGGGCGGCGAGCCCCAGGCCGATCAGCGCGACGGCGAGGGTGCCCAGTCCGGCGGCAAGCGTCGCTGCTGACGGCACCCAGCCGGTGATCCAGCCGCCGCCGACTCCGGCAGCGAAGACCGCGGCCGATCCGCCGACCACGTCGCGATCCCACGCACGTCCGAGCCAGGCAAGCAGGAGCCTCGTCCAGAGCGGACCGAGCAGGATGCCTGCGACCACGCCCGCGACCGCCGCGCCGGCGCCGACGGCGAGCAGCAGCGCGGCCAGCCGTCGCGGTCCGAAGCCGAGGGCCGCGAGCGTGCCCACCGCTCTCCGCTGGGCGGCGACGAGCAGGGCGAACAACAGCCAGACGAGCGTGGCCCCCGCAGCGACGACGAATGCCGACAGCGCGAGGAACAAGCCGCCGAAGGGCGTCGATCCCCTGGCCGCGGCCACGGCGTCGGCCCGCAGCGGCAGGACCCGCATCCCGGCGGCCTGCGGCTCGATCGCCTCGGCCAGCCGGGCGGCCAGATCGACGCCGTGGTCGGCGGCGGGCACGTGCCAGGCGGTCGAACGGCCGAAGCGGCTGCCGGCGATCCGCCGGGCGGTCTCCAGGGAGACGAACGCCTTCGGCGCGGCGCCGTGCGTTTTCCAGTAGCGGTCGTCCTCGTCGCGGGGGGGCACCGTGCGGACGCGGGCGGCGTCGAAGGGGAAGGGGGGATCCCAGTCGGCGATCGAGGCCTCGTCGGTCACGCCCTCCACCTCGGGCACGAGGGATCGGTCGACGGCCAGCCCCTCCATCTCCGCGATGCCGACGATCCGGAACACGTCGCTGCGTTCGGCGACCCGGCCGTGAAGCGTCTCGGGCTCGAACGAGGCGACGGCCAGCCGGTCGCCGACGGCGACCGGCCGCCCTTGCGCGGCGAGGTCGTCGGCCAGCCAGCGATCGACGATGATCTCGTCGTCCCGCGGGGCGGGCAGCCGACGACCCGAGCGGTCGACAAGCGCGCTCCCCGGGAGTTCCGCCGCGTCGATGCCGAGCACCGTCGAGTAGGGCACGCCGGCCCGGGCCGGGTTCCCCGCGGCGTCCAGCGGCGTGATCGACGTCGCCAGGAACACCAGCGAGGGCCTGCCTCCGACCGGCCCGAGCACCGCCGTCGCGGCGCGGTCGGCCTCGGGGGAGAGCACGAGCCGCCGGCTGACGAGCCGAGCCGCGGAATCGCCCGCCGGCTCGAGAGCCAGTCCCAGGTCGACGAGCCGCGGCCGCAGCCGGCCGCGGACGAGGCCGGCGACGTCGGCCCCGCTCGCGGTGTCACCGGCGGCTCGATCCGCCGCGCTGCCCGCCACGAGAATCGCGTTGGCGACGTCCCCCTCGCGGAGCAGGTCCTGGGCATCGGTGAGCGACAGCGCGGCGAGGGGTTCCGTCGCGATCGTGGGGGCGAGGGCGAACAGGCCGAGCCCTCGGGCCGGCAGCACGGCCGCCACCTTCAGCCGCCGCCCCACCGCCTCCGCCGACCGCCGGCCGAGCGGACTGTCGGCCGGCACGGGCGTGCGCACCGGCACGCGGAGCACGATCTCGTCGCCGGCCGCCAGGCCCAGGGCGACGGCCAACGGTCCGTTGACGACGATCGTGCCCGGCTCCAGCGGCGGCGGGGGCGGGTCGAAGCCGAGCGCCGCGGGATCGTCGCACGCCAGCAGCGTCGCGGCGGTCGCGGCCCCCCGCCGGGCGGCGGCTGCGACGGTGGCGGGCATCACGATGGCCGGCGTGCAGTCCAGCCGCGGCGAGGCTGCGGAGGCGAGCTCGTCGGCCAGCGCGCGGCGGAAAAATCCGTCGCCGACGACCGCCGCGTCGAGCCTCCCGATCCGGGCGACCGCGAGCCTCCGCAGCCCGGCCCGGATCGCATCGCCGACGCCGAGGCTGCCGCTCACCACGGCGGCGACCACGGCGCACGCCGCCGCCAGCGCCGTCAGCTGCGGCCACCATGCCCGGGCAAGCGACACGGCGAGCTCCGGCAGCGACCGCACCGGCAGCCGGCTCATGGCTCGATCCGTCCGTCGTGCATCCGCCGCACTCCGCCCACCCGGCCCGCGACCCCGGCGTCGTGCGTGACCACCACGAGCATGCTGCCCGACTCGTCGGCCAGGTCGCAGAGCAGACCGGTCACGGCGGCGGCGGTCCGCGAATCGAGCTGGCCGGTGGGCTCGTCGGCCAGCACGAGCCGTGGCGAGCGCAGCAGCGCCCGTGCGATCGCGACCCGCTGCCGCTCACCGCCCGAGAGCTCACCCGGCAGGTGGTCGCGGCGGGCGCCGAGCCCCACCCGCTCGAGCAGCAGCACGCCGCGGGCGACAAGGTCGACGGACGCGCCTCCCTCCGCGAGGGCCGGCACGAGCACGTTGTCGAGCGCGGTGCACCCGTCGAGCAGGTGATGCTCCTGGAACACGAACCCGATCCGACGGTTGCGGAAGGCGGCGCGGGCGGCGGCGTCGAGCAGGTAGGGATCGACGCCGTCGAGCGTCACCCGACCCGACGTGGGCGGCTCCAGGCCACCCACGATGGCCAGCAGCGTGCTCTTGCCGGAGCCGCTCGGCCCCATGATCGCCAGCCGCCCGCCGGGGGGCAGTTCGAGGCTCACGTCGTCGACGGCACGGACGCCGCCGTGGGCGCCGTCGAACTGCCTGCGGATGCGATCGAGCTGGAGCACGGGACGATCACCCGGCGGAGCGGAATGCCTCGAGCCGCTGACGGACGTCGGCCGGAATGGCGACGGGCTCGGGCGGGGTGGCCGGCCGCATCGCGCACCGCACGGCGACGACCCTGCCGCGAGCCACGGGACGACCCGCGTGGGCGAACACGAACGCGTAGGTCACGCTCGTCCGCCCGATCGCGGCGACGGCCGCGGTGACCTCGATCTCGTCGCCGAAGTGGACGGCCGACTCGTAGTCGCAGCCCGTCGAGACCCGCGGCCAACTCACGTCGCTGCCGTCGGGCTGACGCTCCACCACCGCCACCCCGGCGGCGCGGAGCAGTTCATGCTCCACCGACTCCATCCAGAAGAAGAAGGCCGAGAAGTGGGCGATGCCGGCGGCGTCGGTGTCCCGAAACTCGACGCGGCGGCGGGTCGTGAGCGGCCCCATGACGACCGGTTCGCGGCCGACGATCACTCGCCGACGTAGGGGAGCAGGGCCATGAAGCGGGCCCGCTTGATCGCGCGGGTGACCGCGTGCTGGCTGGCGGCCGTGCAACCGCTCTTGCGGCGGCCGATGATCTTGGCCTGCCGGTTCACCAGCTTGCCAAGCAGTTCGAGATCCTTGTAGTCGACGTACATCGGACGGGGCCGGGCGCCGTCGATGAAGATGGGATCGCGCCGCTTCACCTTGACGCGGGGCTTCGCCTTCTTGCGGGCGGTCTTGGCAGTCTTGGAACGGGGGCCGGCAAAGCTCATCGGGTGCTCGAAACGTCTTCGGAGGGGACGGAAATGGGGGGTCGCAATCTCGCGGATCGACCTCGCGGGTCGACAGCCCACGATGATAACACGATCACGGGAGCCGGGTTGCGAAAACCTCGGCTCCCGTGACCTGATGGACGAGTGAGCGAGTCGCGGCGCGAGCCAGCCGATCCCGATCAGCCGTGATTGTCAGGAAGGAGACGGATCAGTAACGGTCGCCGCCGTAGCCGCCGCCACCGCCGCCACCGCCGCCGTAGCCGCG
>VGYR01000218.1 GCA_016872925.1 Planctomycetota bacterium | reverse complement strand
GCGGCCCCCATCGCTCACGCGATCGGGGCTTCCGAAGGCGCGGATCGAGGTTCACGCGGACCAGTGGCCTGGATGCCCGACGCGAACGTCCAGCGAGAGGGCACGGGCAGCTCCGAGCCGGCGCGACGCGTTGTGCGGCCCCCATCGTTCACGCGATCGGGGCTTCCGAAGGCGCGTCCACACGGGTCGGCTCCCGGCGGGCGGTTATGGACTTGTGAACGGATCCGCAGCAGCGGGAGCCTGACCGGAATCCGGCGGTGAACCCGCCTCGGCCGCCGCTCCGAAGGGAGGCGTGGCCCGCAGGTCGTCGAGAGCCTCGCGAAGCGCCTGCCCCAGATCCTGCTTGGTCCGCATGGTCTCGGGAGTCATCCCGAGATCGAAGCCGACCTCGCCTCCCGCCGGC
The DNA here is from genome assembly GCA_016872925.1 of Planctomycetota bacterium. Lineage (GTDB taxonomy): Bacteria > Planctomycetota > Planctomycetia > Pirellulales > UBA1268 > QWPN01. Next base: position 7,353 of record VGYR01000218.1, on the reverse strand, counting down.
TTCTTTCCCTTGGTGTCCTTGGGGGGATGGATCCACTCGTGCAGGATCGTGGCGTTTTCCCGGAGCTTGGTCGCAAACTCCTTGGCGTCGGCCGATGCAGTGCCGGCGACAACCGAGATTCCGCCAGCCTTGCCCGCGGGCTGGATCGCGCTTGCAAGCGTCGCCAGGCGCCACGCGTTGTGCTCGAGCACGGTCGGCTCGACGGGGGGCGCCGTCGGCATGCCGGGAGCGACGCCGGGTGCACCGAAACCCATGCCCGGAGCGAAGCCGCCGAACTCCCCGCCCGGCCGTGGCGCGAACTCGGCCCCGGCGAATCCAGGGCCCGCCATCGCCATGGCTCCCCCGGCCGAAAGCGACTGGCCGAACTCCTCGTCGGTGGCTCGCGTGAGGTCTTCCTCGAGGCCGCGAATGGCGACGGCCCGGATCGCCGCCAGGGCGGCCGTCGCATCCAGTTTCGTGTCTTCGGTGACCGTGCGGCCGAGCGCCTCCGCGGCCCGGATGCGAATGTCCACGGATCGCGCTGCGTCGCCGAGCACCTTTCCAACGGCGGCCGCGGTCTCGGCCGTCGCCTTCGGCATGACGGCTGGAAGCAGCGAGATCGCCCGCGCGGAGAGCCAGTCTGCGGCGGAATCGGCTGTGGCGGGAGCAGCACAGGCGACCGTCTGGATCGCGCTCACCGCGTCCGCAGGCAGGGTCACGCCCGCATCGACATGCTTCACCACACTGGCCATGGCCGCCGCCCGGACGGCCAGCGGGACGGCCGCATTCGTCGCGACAGGGGCCAGGCGGGAAGCGCCGCCGGGCCACGGCTTGCCGTCTGGCCCGCGAAGGTCGCCGACCAGGAGCGTCTCGTTGACCGCCACGACTGGATCGACACCGGCCGTGACGGCCCTTCCCAGCAGCCACTCGGCCGCCGCGGCGTTCGCAGCCTCGAGCGTCGGGGCGTCGGTCGCCCGTTCACTCAGCATCACGTCCCGGATCCGCCGCCGGAGCCGCTCGACGCTCCGCCGATTGGCGGGATCCTCGAGCTTCGGCAGGGTCTTCGTCAGCAAGGTGTCCCGAGACGTGGCATCGAAGCCACCCGCCTTGAGCTGCTCCGCGTAGGCCTTCACGGCCGGGTCGTCGGTGAACGACTCCCACGCTTCCCGGCGGGCCTTCTTGTCGTCTGCCGCGGCGAGGATCGGGCCGCCCGGCATCAGCGCGGCGATCGCCGTCAAGACGATCGCCAGCGCCAGCGATCGAGGGCGTGCAGGATTCAGTGCAATGACCGGGTTCATTTTCCTAGTCCGCCTTGGGCACCGGGTCGATTCGGCCGCTGCTTGTCGTCAGCGGGTGGCGCCGCCGGAGGGAGCGTGTGCCGGTAGCGTTGGAACAGTGGCTCGGAGTCGGTGGAGGAGACGACTTCCAGCGACCCGTCGCGACGCAGCAGCAAGGCCTCCACCATTTCCCGCGGCCCCGTCCTCGCCGGATCGTCGTCTAGGAGGCGGCCTCGGATATCCACGAGCGTGCGGCCGGTGTCGGCCCGGGTATCGCCCCGAACACGGACCTCCGCCTTGGTGTTGAGGCTCGGGTCGGCATTGACGAGGCCACCGAGTTCGGTGATCACCCTGCTGAAGCGGTAGTTGCCCGTGTCGTTCTTGGGGCCCAAGACCAGCAGTTCGACCGCGTTTTTAGGCAACTTTAGGAACTTGGCGTCTTCCTTGCTGATCGTCCGGACCACGACGAGGGCCGGATCCGGCACGGCGACGGCGGCGGTCTCGTTGCTCGCCGCCGACACCAAGAACTCCCCCTTCGCCGCCGCGGCATCCTCGAGGAAGCGGGGCTCGATGCCAAAGTTCGGGTTCAGGAGTGCGAAGCGGACGCGATACCGGTACCGGGCGCCGGGCCTGACGCTGCGATCCAGGAAGCGAAACAGCCGGAAGTCGCTGCCTCCGTCGCCAAGGCCCGCCCCCCCGTCCCCCGGGATGAACTCGTTGCCGGCGGCGACCGGGGAGAGCGGAAACGGGTTCGGATCGAGGATGGCCTCGCCGTCCGAGGCACCGCTCGCATCGAAGAAGGCGATCGACAGGATTCGGGCGACGGGGGTCCGGCCGAGCTTCTCGACGCGGACGACCAGGTCGCACTTCGTGTCCGTGGTGATGCCGCCCAGCGGGGCGAGCTCGCGCTCGAGCTGCGGCGATCTCACGAACACGAGGCTCGTCGTCTCGCCGACGTTGGCCACGGGACACGACGCCGCGTCGTCGATGGAGGAGACCTTCTGCGCGAACACGGCGGCGGTCGGCTGCGGCATGGTCTCACCCACGAACTTCATCCCCGACACCTTCACCAGTTCATTCAGGTGTGCCATCGGATCGGCGAGCAGTTGCTTCGCGGCGACGGCTGCAGGTTCCTGCGCGACGCTCACCTGCTGGTCGATGAGCTTGCGAAGTTCCGGCAGGAACCAGGGATGCACGGCCTTCGCTCCCCACGAGTCGTACAGCAGTTGCGGAAGCCCGCTGACGTACGCGATGTCGCTGTCGGAGGGACTCAGCAGGAACGTCGGCGGCAGCCGATCCTCCTGGAGTTGCTCCGGGGAAGCGCCCCCGGGCTGCAGCGCGGCCCCTCCATCCGCGGCGAAGGCCTGCACGGCGGCCACCTTGAGCCGCTCCCATTTGCCGACGGTTCCTCCCGTGACGATCGCCCGCTCCACGAGGTACTGGCCCCAGCGGGGCACGTCACGCTGGGCGTCGAGCATCCCGGAGCCGCCGAAGCAGCGGGCAAACTCCGTTCGCTGCTTGGCGACCGGCACCAGCCCGGTCACCATCACGTACGGCATCACCTTTCCGGGCGTCTCCTGAACGGCCTGCTGACCATCCGGCATCCCCGGCATGAGGTCGAATCCGGCCGGTGGACCTTCCGGAGCCTGCTGACCCGGCCTTGGCCTCCGCCGCCGGTCACGGCCGTCTCCGGCGCCCGCCAAGGGGCCGCCTTCGCCCCCCGGCATGGCGGTCGCATCCGGCAGCATCGCCACCCCCGCGACGGCCCGCAGATCCTCGATCGGAAACACTTCGGGTTTGGGCCGCTTGGCGACATCTTGCGTGAACGGCCGGCTGAACACGGTCGCCGTGGGCGGTTCGGGAACCTTGACGCTCTGCGGCCGCCACGGCTCGAGGGCCTTCGCCAGCTGCCCCGCCGGCCGGATCATGTCGGCCGCCGGCTCCTTCGGAGCATCGATATGCCTGACGGTCTCGCCCGTGAGCGAGGTGAGCGCCTCGGGCGTCTGGTTCGGCTGCACGGATTTGCGGAGCATCGCGTGCACGCCGCCCCAGGCGATTCCCAGGGCGATCAGCCCGAGGACGGTGACGACGATCTTCTCCACGTGGCGGAAAAGCACGTCCTGCACGCCCGAGATCCGCAGCGCCGGCGCCTTCATGCTCCCGGTGCTCCAGCGGCGGCACCGGCGATCGCCGCCTCCTCCGGGGAGTTGGCCAATCCCACGGTGCCGCGAAGTTCCACGAGGACGTCGAACGGCCTGTCTGCCGAACCTGTCGGCGAGGGGGTGGGGGATGACGGGCCCGGCATCCCCTGGGGGCCCGTGCCCGATGAGCCGGGATTGATCCGTACCTGCCGGACGTCGATGGGTATCACGCTGGTCGCCAGATCCGTGAGCAGGGAGTCGATCTTTCGCTGATCCATCGTCAGTCGCAGCACGAAGGGCACGAGCCGCACGAGGCGGGCATCGGGTGACGATGCGAGTTCCGCGCTCGTCAGCGGCTTTCCGGTGAAGTCGACGTAGATCCACTCCCGCAGCATGTCGTCCGGTGATGCCGAAACGGCCGCGGCCGCCGGGTCACCCCCCATCTCCGGACTCAATCCAGGACCACCCATCATCGGTCCGGCCGATCCTGCACCGCCAAACCGCGGGTGCGGAGGCCGCGTCGCGCCTCCGGCCCCTGCCATCCCCCCGTCCATGCCCGGCATGCCCATCGGGGCCCCCTCCATCCCTGGCATCCCCTCGCCGCCCGGAGCGAGCAGATTCGCAGCGGGGGTAAAAATCCGCGCCGTGCCCTGGCCGCCCGGCTGGTCTTCCGCCGCGGGATAGCCCACGGCGATCTGCTCGATGAAGGGAATCGGGGCGTTGAAGCGCTCCGTCGCCGACGCGTTGGCTTTCTTGATGATGTCGCACAGGACTCCGTAGACCCAAAGTTCCTCCTGCGCCAGCAGCACCTGGATCGTGGACGGGGGCTTCTCCCAGATGAAGGACGCGAGAACCCGCCGCTGATCCTCCGCCGCCCACTCCGCCGGCGGCTCGGTGCCGGACGTGACCGGCCGCGCACCCAAGCCGGGGCCTCCGCCGAATCCCGGGCCTCCGGGAAATCCAGGTCCGCCCGGAAATCCAGGTCCGCCCTCGCCGCCGAACCGCGGCGGGGTCATGCGGACGCCGCCTTCGCCGGCGAAAGCCCCGCCCCCCGGGCCGCCTCCCGTGGCGCCGTCCACGGTCAGGTCCGTCACGCCCATCCGGGCGGGCAACTCGCGGACCAGCGAGGGCACCGTGTTCTGATACCGCTGCAGGAACGAGCGATCCAAGTTCGTACCGGGCTTCAGTCGCGCGACCGACTTCACGAAGTTGTCTCCAAGCGTCTTCGGCCAGACCCGCAGTTCCTTCTGCTCGTCCCACAGCGCCGACCATTCCGCCATGGTTTCCGCCTGAATCTCGGTCGTGCTCTTCTCGACCTTTTCCGACATCGACTCGTTGGGGTGATCCGGCCTCCCCTTGATCGCGTTGAGCGCCGACACCTGCCCCTCGATCTGCGACCGCTGGGCCGAGATCAGTCCGTCCAGCTTTCCCCGTCCTGCGAACAGGAGCGGCACGAGCACGAGCGGCACGATCAGGCCGAGGATCCAAAAGTGGTACTTGGCGATGGCCGCCACATACGGACGAATCTTTTCGGGGAGTTGCGGCACGGGAACGCTCGTGGATCAGGGGCCCGTCGGGGCGGCAGCAGCCGCTGCCATGCCATCGGCAGCGGCAACCGGCTTCGGCAGCACGGAACCCGGAGTCGTGGGCTGCCAGACGAACTGCAGGATGAAATCGTAACGCTTGAGCCGTACGGGGGAGGCCTCGCTCGCCCCGGCCGCGCCGCCGTCGAAGCCCGGGCGAATCCCCGGAGCAGCGGCCGCGCCCGGCTCGACCAGGTCGACGGCCCTGATCGGGGAGGAGACGACGATCACCGGATAGCCGATGCCCAGCTCGGCGACCGGAAGTGACTTCCCCGAGTGCGTGCCGGCGGCGACCGGCACCTCGTCCCCGCGGCCCAGCAGACCGCGCACGAGGGTCGACCGGACGAAGTCCTCTCCCTCGTTGCCCTGCTCCTCGTTGTGGAAGTGATGCCCGACGATCTGCACGACCCAGCCCGGCCCCGCCGGCGTCGGCTCGGCGGCCGCGGCCGTCCCCTCACCAGCGTCGGCCGCAGCGTCCGCCTCGGGCGCGGGAGCCGACTCGGCGGGCGCCTGCGCGGACCCGTCGGCTTCGCCGGCCGCAGGCCCCGCGGCCCCCTTCGTCTCGACCCACTTGTCCTGCACGCCGGTGAACCAGGTCGCAAGATCGGGGAAGTACTGCATGTCGAAGCTGTCGACGTGGATCTCACGGCGGTCGGCGATCTCGGCCGGCGGCGGCTGCCGATCGTCCCTCGGCAACATCGTCATCACCGCCCGCATCAGGTCCAGCGACTGGAATCTCCGCTCGCGCACCTCGATCAGGTAGCGATGCCAGGCCGCGGCCTCCGTCTGCTTCTGCGTCGTCGCGTCGAGCGCGGAGATGGCCGCGGCGGAGCGGGCCTTGGCCTGGTCGGCCGCGGCGAAGGCCTGCGAGTACTTGCCGGGGGCGAAGGTCTGCCAGGCGAGGAACATCCCCACGAAGTTGATCGCGGCCGCGGTGAGGAGGCCGAGCATGCCCGCCACCAGCCAGGGCTTCTTCTCGGCGATCAGCCGGTCCCGGACGATCTCCCGGGGCAGGAGATTCGTCCGCAGGCCGGCGCCCCCCGCTCCCTGCAGGGCGAGCCCGTAGGCCGTGCCGAACGAAAGCCGGTTCTCGCGAAACGCGGTCGACGACACGGCCGGCCCGTCGAGCTGGTTGAACTTCTCGAGCCGCTGCACGTCGAGGTTCAGCTGCTTGCCCACGAAATCGGACAGGCCGCGGAGCTTTGCCGCGTTGCCGAGCAGGATGACCTTCCCGATCTTGGCCGACTTGTCGGTGCCGGTGAAGTAGTTCAGCGACCGCTGCAGCTCCGACGCGAACTCGGTGAACACCGGACGCATCGCCTTGAAGACGGCCTTCGGGTCGGCGGCCCGCACGGCGTTGCGCTTCTCGTGCTCGGCCTTCTCGAAGGTGTACTTCATCTCCTTCACGAGCGCCTTGGTGAAGCTGCTGCCGCCCACCGGCATGCTCCGCTGCCAGATCCGCAGCCCGTTGGTGACCACGATGTCGGTCGACTCCACGCCGATCGACACCAGCACGAGCGACGGCGGCGGCGCGTCGGGATCGATGTCGGCAGCTGGCGGCAACTGGTCGAACAACGCCATGTTCGCCAGCGCGATCGGCTGGAGCTGCAGCACGTCCACGTCGATGCCGGCGTTCGTCAGCGGCGCCAGCGCCTTGTTGACCTGTTCGCGCTTCATCGCGAACATGGCCACCTCGGCATCCATCACGAAGCCGCCCTCTTCGAAGCCTCCCGCCAGCCGCTGCCAGTCCCAGACGACCTGATCCAACGGAAAGGGAATCTGCTGGTTGGCCTCGTACTTGACGATGTCGGGAATCTTCTTGGCTTCGATCGGCGGCAGTTTGATGAACTTCGCGAGGCCCGCCTGGCCCGGCGCCGACACCGCGACCCGATCTCCGGTGAGGTCGTGCCGGGAGAGAAACTCCTGCAGCGCCACACGGACGAGCTCGACCGGGTCGGCCTCCGCCTGGGTGAGCATCATCGGATACTCGATCGAATCGGCCTCCTCGGCGATCACCTTCCGAGGGTCGCTTGGGTCCAGGCGGCAGCGCAGGGCCTTGAGGCCACACTTGCCGATGTCGATTCCCCAGGCGTACGGACTGCGGGCCATTGGGCGCCGGATTCCCGGAGGATGGGTGGTGGAGGGCCGGGAAGCGTGAGCGGGTGGACGACTAACTGCCGCCCTGCACCAACTTTACGAACGGTTTGCGGCGGGTGTCAAACGGCCACGACGGCTCGCGGCGGGACGAACCATTTGATGGACTAGACCTGAAACAAGCGAGTGCGAAGCGCGCCGCACTGCCATTTCGGCATGGAGAGTCGGCGCACAACTTGTCCGCCCGGCGCCGCATCGGCCGCTTGAGTGGCTCGTGTT
>VGYR01000217.1 GCA_016872925.1 Planctomycetota bacterium | reverse complement strand
CCGGATGTCGCCGCGCAGCGGCGGCTCATCACATACCCATGCCGCCAGCGGCTTGGTGCGATCGCTGCCGGAAGCATCAGCCTCACGCCGACAGACTCAGGCTGATGCCTGTGCCATGGCTCATAAACCTCGGGGTCCGGGGCAGAGCCCCGCGCAGAAACCCAGGCTTTCTACCCACAAATTCCGCTGAAGACCCTGCCGGAAAGCGCCTGTTCTTCGTCGCCGAACCTCAGCGGCTGTCGACGTCGACCCCACTCGGTGGCGGAGTCCCCATCGTCTTTGGATCATCTCTGGGGCGTGAACTCTGCATGACCGACGGCACACCCGCGGGCACGCGGCTCGTTCGCGACATCAATCCCTTCGGCTCGGCGAACATCTCGTCGCTGACCGCGGTCGGCGATCGGGCATTCTTCGTGGCGGCGGACGGAGACGCCGGCTACCAGATCTGGACGAGCGACGGCACCGAGGCGGGAACCTTCGCGATCCTGGATCGTCGCTTCCGGGAAACGTCCCGACCCTCCTCGCTCACCGCCGTGGGCTCGACGCTCTTCTTCGTGGCGCCCGACCCGCTCGACTCCAGTGCGGAGCTCTGGAAGAGCGACGGCACACGGGCGGGCACCACGTTCGTCAAGGACGTCTGGCCCGAGTCATGGCGATCGGCCGTGGGCAACCTCGTGGATGCCGACGGCACGCTCATGTTCACGGCCTATGACCCGACGGTGGACGACGGCCTGGTGCCCACGATCTGGCAGAGCGACGGCACCGCCGCGGGCACCGTGCGGGTGGCCCGGTTCCCCGCCGGCGTCCGCGACGTGGTGTCGCAGCTCACGCCCGCAGGAGGCGGGCTGTTCGCCAGGGCGCATGGGCCACAGGTGGGTGATGAACTCTGGGCCCTCGACGCCGGTGCCACCGAGGCTCGGCTCGTCCGCGACATCCGTCCTGGCTTGCAGGGCTCGTCGATCGCCTCCCTCACGCCGCTCGGCGGGGGAGTGGTCTTCTCGGCCGACGACGGCATCACGGGGCCGGAACTCTGGCGGTCCGACGGCACGGAGGCGGGCACGCGGCTCGTGCTCGACATCCAGCCACGGGCGTACGACCAGGAGACGTGGACGCCGCCCGTGGCGACGACGCGAAGTCTGGTCGGGCCGGGCTTCAACCCCTGGGTCACGGCCGGCTCGCAGCCGGGAGACTTCACGGTCTTCAACGGTCGCGTGGTGTTCACGGCCTTTGACGAAACGCACGGCCGGCAGGTCTGGTCGAGCGACGGAACCGCCGCGGGTACCTGGCGACTCAGCGAGGTGGCACCGATGCCGGCGTGGTGGCGGCAGGCAACGCATGTCGCGGTCGTCGGTCGGCAGCTGTACGTCAGCCTCGCCAGCCTCCCGACCAGCCAGTGGCCCGACCGGCCCCTGACCGCACCCTCGCCATCCCTGGTCCATGGCCTGTGGCGAACCGACGGCGGCCCACGGGCGGCCGAACTCGTGGCGGCCGCGGCGGTCACGGTCAGCGACATCCGCTGGCAGGGGTTGACGGGGCAGCAGTACACCTCCGCCAGCACGGGCGTTCTGGCGTCGCTGGGCTCGAGCCTGATCTTCAGCGGCAGCGACGCCGGGCTCAACAACGAACCCTGGATCCTCTCCCCCGGGGACCGCACGAGCACGGCCACGACCATGACGGCGTGATGCCCCGACCCCGGTCGGCTTGCCCAGACCGCCCGCTCCGCCCCGGTCGCCGCAATGTCGCTCATGCTTCCCAACCGGCACGGCCGATACAACCCGCAGGGTTCGTCGCGCGCCCGCTGCATGGAACGCCCATGGCCACCGTCTCGCCATCAATCACGCCCCGCCCGACCGGCGGTCCGACCGGCTGGCTCGCCGAGCAGGTCGCCAACCTCGGCGCCTTCGCCATCGGCTGGGTGGCGGGCGTCGGCGACGTGGCGGTGTTCGCCCTGCAGACGATCGGCTGGCTGTTCGCCCGCCGCCAGCGGCGGGACGTGCTGATTCCCAGCTTCTACCGGATCGGCGTGATGTCGCTGCCGGTGGTGGCGCTGACGGGCCTGTTCATCGGCATGGTCCTTGCCGTGCAGAGCTATGCGCAGTTCAAGGCGCTCGGCCTGCAGACCAGGCTCGGCTCGGTGATCAACCTGTCGCTCGTGCGGGAACTCGGTCCCGTGCTCGCGGCCACCATGCTCGCCGGCCGGGTCGGCAGCGCCATGGCGGCCGAGCTCGGCACGATGCGGGTCACCGAGCAGATCGACGCGCTGGAGAGCATGGGGGCCAACCCGATCTACTACCTCGTCGTGCCCCGGTTCCTCGGCTGCCTGGTGCTCATCCCGTCGCTCACCGTGATGGCCGATTTCATGGGCGTGCTCGGCGGCTACTTCTACTCGCACGTCCTGCTCGGCATCGACTACCACCACTACTGGGCCAACTCGCGGGAGTACGTCGACGCCTTCGACTTCCTGCTGGGGATCTTCAAGAGCCTGTTCTTCGGGGCGGCGATCTCGCTGGTCAGCTGCCATCACGGCTTTCACTGCCAGCCCGGCGCCGAGGGCGTCGGGCGGGCGGCCACCAACGCGTTCGTCCACTCCTTCGTGCTGATCCTGATCCTCGACCTGTTCCTGGGAATCTGGCTCAACAACGTGCACGACTTCTTCCGCCCCGAGGGGCCCCGCCGGCTCCTCTGACGCCATGCCCGCCGCCGCCCCCGCCAAACCCCGTCGCCGCGAAGAGCCTGCAGGCCCGATCCTTCAGGTGTCGGGGCTCCACGTCCGGTTCGGCAGCCAGGTGGTGCTCCGCGACATCACGCTCGATCTCGAGGTCGGCCGGACGCTGGTGATCCTCGGCGAGAGCGGCTGCGGCAAGACGGTGCTGCTCAAGTCGATGATCGGCCTGATCCGGCCCTCCGCCGGGGATGTCCGCTTCGAAGGGACCTCGCTGGCCTCCCTCAACGCCCGGGCCCTGGCCCACCTCCGCACCCGCTATGGGTTCGTGTTCCAGGGGGCCGCCCTGTTCGACAGTCTCTCGATCCTCGACAACGTCGCCTTCCCGCTCCGCGAGCACACGCGGCTCGCCGAGGGGGAGATTCGGCACCTGGTCGAGTCGCTGATCGACGAGGTGGGGCTGCCGCGAGCGGTGCTCTCCCGGAAGCCGGTCCAACTCTCCGGCGGCATGCGCAAGCGGGCCGGGCTGGCCCGGGCCCTCGCCCTCGACCCGCAGCTGATGCTCTACGACGAGCCGACGACCGGACTCGACCCGATCATGACCGACGTGATCAACGAGCTGATCCTCAGGGTCGGCGGTCAGCACGACGTCACCAGCGTGGTGGTGACCCACGACATGAACACGGCCCGCAAGGTCGCCGACCGCGTCGTGATGCTCTACCCGGCGTTCCGGCTCGCACCCGGGGAGCCGCAGATCGTCTTCGACGGCACCGCCGAGGACCTCGACCGCTCCCGCGACCCGCGGGTCCGGCAGTTCGTCGAGGGGCGGGCGGGGAGCCGGTTGATGGAGCTGCGGGAGGAGCAGGGCACCACCGCTCCCGCGCCGCGGCGGGCCGCGGCGGCGGACGACGGCAGCCGGCCGGAGGACGAAGCATGAACGATCGGGTGATGCAGTTCCGGGTCGGAGTGGTCGTGCTCGCGACGGCCATCATCACGGGCATCCTGATCGTGCTCTTCGGCGACCTGCCGTCGCTCGTGCAGGCGACGTATCCGGTCAAGATGAGCTTCACCGACGCCCGGGGCGTGGCCGACGGCACACCGGTCCGGAAGAACGGCATCCTGGTGGGGCGGGTGTCGAGCGTGCAGCTCGACGAGAAGGGGGGGGTCAGCGTCGTCGCCGACGTCGACTCCTACGTGCCGATCTACAAGGACGAGCAGCCGCGGATCGCCACCACCCTGCTCGGTGACGCCGAGATCCAACTCGTCCCCGGGACGATCAAGCCGCCGCGGGTTCGGGTCGGCAAGGACGAAGCCCTCGTCGGCGCCGTGTCCCGCGACCCCTTCGAGGTGTTCGCCACGCTCGAGCCGAAGCTCGGCGGCGCCATGCAGTCGCTTGCGGAGGCGAGCGAGTCGGTGAAGAAGCTCTCCGACAACCTCGACCGCATGCTGCTCGGAGACGACGACAAGTTCAGCACGATGGTCCAGAAGACCGAGGCCGCCCTCGACGCCTTCAGCCTCGCCATGGGCAACATCAACGACGTGATGGGGGATCCCCAGGCACGGGCGAGCCTCAAGCAGACCCTCAACTCCCTGCCCGACGTGATCGCTGACCTGCGGTCGACGGTGCAGGGCATCGGGGAGACGGTCGACACCGCCGACCGCAACCTCCGCAACCTCGAGGGCGTCACCCGGCCGCTGGGCGAACGGGGTGAGGGCATGGTGGCCGCGATCGACCGCACCATCGGCCGGCTCGACGAGACGCTCCAGCAGGCCGCGGCGTTCACCAAGGCGCTCAACGAGTCGCAGGGCACGCTCGGCAAGCTCGTCCGCGATCCGCAGGTCTACAACGACCTCGCCCAGGCGGCCGCAAACGTCAATCGGCTGACGAAGGACCTCCGTCCGATCGTCGACGACGTGCGGGTGTTCACCGACAAGATCGCCCGGCATCCCGAGCAGCTCGGCGTCCGCGGCGCGCTCGACCGACGGGCGGGACTCAAGTAGCCCGGGACGTCACACGCCCCCGCCCGCCGTCGGTCCGGTCGCGGCCCCCGGCAGCGCCGCCTGAGCGGCGGCCGCCTTGACCGCAGTGGGCCCCTGGAATTCCTCGCAGGCCGCCTCCTTCAGCCGGCCGCCATACCGGGCCGTGAGCCAGGCGGTCGTCTGCTCGATGGTGTCGGCCTGGAGGAGCACGAGGTCGCCATCCCCGACGGCGTCGAGGACCCGAGCCGCGCTCGTCGCCCAGTCCCCCCCGCTCTCGATGCCCACGGTCCGGCCCGCGGGCGTGCCCTCGCGGATCCCCTGGCTGATCAGCCGGGTGATCTCTCCCGGCTGCCGGCCGCGGACGTAGGCGTCTTCGTAGATCACCACGCGTTCGAACGCACCGGCCAGGATGCGGCCCTGGGCGATCAGGTCCTCGTCGCGGCGGTCGCCGGCCGCCGAATAGACGGCGGTCCTGCGGGCATGCGGAAACTTCGTCAGCGTTCCGCAGATCCGTTCGAGCGACGGCACGTTGTGGCCGTAGTCGACCACGATCGCGGCTCCCTGCAGACCGAGCAGGTTGAACCGCCCCGGGGAGCCGGCCGAGCCGCTCGAAAAGCTCTCGAGCCCGAGCCGCACCAGCTCCAGCGGCACACCCAGCCGCCAGGCGGCGGCGGCACCGGCCAGCACGTTCTCCACCTGGAAGTCGACGAGCCCGCGATGCACCAGCGGCACGCGGTCGAGGTGGGCCAACCTGGTCTCCCGCGGCCCGTCACAGAGCACGATCCAGCCGTCGCGGACGGTGGCCGCGAGGCCTCCTTGGGCGAGGTGCTCCACGATCACCGGATTGGCGGGATCGGCGTCGAAGTAGACCACCTGCCCCTTGCACCACTTCTTCATGGCGACGACCAGGGGGTCGGCGGCATTGAGGACCGCCGCACCGCTCGGCCGGACGGCCGCCACGATCGCCCCCTTCACCCAGGCGATCTGCTCGGGTGTGTCGATCTCGGCGATGCCCAGATGGTCGCCGGCCGCGATGTTGGTGACGACCGCCACGTCGCAGCAGTCGAACCCGCAGCCCTCGCGGAGAATTCCCCCCCGGGCCGCCTCGAACACGGCGGTGCTCACCGCGGGATTGGCGAGCACCCGACGGGCGCTCCGCGGCCCGCTGCAATCGCCGGCGTCGATCTGCCGGCCACCGACCCACACCCCCTCGGTGCAGGTCATGCCGACGGTCGCCCCGCCGGCGGTGGCCAGGTGCGAGATCAGCCTGACGACCGTCGTCTTGCCGTTGGTGCCGGTGACCGACGCCGTCGGGACGCGGCCGTCGTCGCCCGGGCCGAACAGCGAGTCGACGATGGCCGCCCCGACGTTTCGGGGAGTGCCCACCGTCGGCTCCAGATGCATCCGCAGTCCGGGCGCGGCATTGACTTCGATCACGACACCCCGCTGGGATTCCAGCGATTTCGTCACGTCGTCCACGACGAGGTCGATGCCCGCGACGTCGAGCCCCACGACCCGGGCCGCCTCGATCGCCCGGGCGGCCACGTCGGGATGGACGAGGTCCGTGACGTCCTCGGCCGACCCTCCGGTGCTCAGGTTCGCATTGCGCCGCAGCAGCACGCCGCGCCCGGCTTCGGGCACGCTCTGCTCGGTGAGCCCCTGCTCGCGGAGCACCGCCACCGCCACCTCGTCGATCACCATCGGGCTCAGCGACGTGGCATGGTCGCCACACCGCCGCGGATCCTCGTTGACGCCGTCGACGAGTTGTCGCACCGTGTGGGCGCCGTCCCCCACGACGATCGGCGGATGCCGCCGGGCGGCGGCCACCATCCGTCCCGCCACGACGAGGATGCGGTGGTCGCCGCCGGTCACGAAGCGCTCCACGACCACCGAGGAGTCGACTTCATTGGCCAGAATCCACGCCTTCTCGACCTCCTCGCGGGTCGCGAGATTCACCGACACGCCCCGCCCCTGGTTGCCATACCGGGGCTTCACCACCACGGGTCCACCGATCTCCTCGGCCACCGCCCAGGCGTCGGCGGCGTCGGTCACCGGCCTGCCCTCGGGCACGGGGATCCCGGACTCCGCAAGCAGCGTCCGGGTGAGTTCCTTGTCCTGGGCGATCGTCTCGGCGACCGCTCCGGTTCGGTCGGTTTCGGCGGCGCAGATCCGCCGCTGCCTGGCACCCTGTCCGAGACGCACCAGCGAGCCTTCCGTGAGCCGCTGGGCCGGGATGCCCCGGGCGATCGCCGCTTCCACGATCGACCGCGTGCTCGGTCCGAGCTGCACGTCGAGCAGGATCTGCCGCAGCCGCTTGATCTCCGCGGTCACGTCGCAGGCCGCGTCGTCGATGGCCGCCAGGATGAGGCGGTGCGCCGCATGCAGGCACTCGATCGCGAACTTCTCCTCCTTGTACGCGACGACCACCTTGTAGACGCCCCGGGTCTTGGCCTCGCGGGCCCGACCATAGCCCACGGGCGTGCCGGCGAGCGTCTGCAGTTCGAGCGTGACGTGCTCGAGCACGTGGCCCATCCAGGTTCCGGTCCGCAGCCGCTCGAAGAATCCGCCCCGTTCACCGATCGAGCAGCGGTGCTCGATCATCGTGGGCAGCCACGACATCACCCGCTCGTTGAAGCCCGGCAGCGTGTGGGAGGGAAAGTCCTCCAGCCGCCCGAGGTCGACCCATGCCTCCAGGCAGGGGAACGACGCCCATTGGTTGGGACCGCGAAGAACCTTGACCGAAAGAATCTCCATGGAATTGGTGGTGCTCGTGAGACCTGCCGCAGACGCGTGCGCTGGTCTGGTCATGTGCGCCTCGCCCAGCCGCCGGACGTTCCGGCGGGTTGTGCTGGAGCGAAGGTCGCACGGGTCACAACGGCACGTCGCAGGCGCGTCGCCCACGGCATGCTGTCCGCAGGGGCGGACAACCGTACGAACCCGACGGTTCTGCCCGTCAGGGTGGCGGCTGGCAATCCGGAGCCGCGGGAGAGATGCCCCCGGCGAAGCGACTCTTCGCGGACGGGCAGGGGAACAACGGGAGGCAGAAACGAACCGTCAACCGACCGGCCGAAGTGGCCATGGGACGAAAGGATTCCTACACCGCAGGGCCCGATGGTAACGCCGCACGCCACACGGACGCGCGTTCGCTTGCGCTA
>VGYR01000216.1 GCA_016872925.1 Planctomycetota bacterium | reverse complement strand
CAGGAACATCGAAGCACTCCGCAGATCGGATACTTCGAAGATCGCAAAGTCGAAAGTGAAAACTCAAGGGCAAGGTCTTCACTACACGGCCGTTCGCCGAACCGCGCGTTGTCGCGTCAGCACTTACGATCGACGGACCGCCCAAAAATCCGAAAAACGGCTCCGAAGTGCGTAACTTGGGTTACTACCGGGCCTGCCAGGCTGCCCGGGCGGAAGCATCGGGGCCGGCCCCCGAGGCGGCGAGCGAGCCGGGCGGGTCCTCGGGCCCCTGAGCCTCGCATGCACCTCCCCGACGTGGGGACGTGCCGCTACTCGGCCGCCATCGCCTCCGGCAGATCCAGCGAGACCGCGCGGCGGGCCGGCAGCCAGGCGGCGACGGCCGTCACCAGCACGGCGGCAGCCATGCTCGAGGCCACGACATCGGGCCGGATCCGTATCGCCAGGGGATGCCCCAGCAGCGGCTGGCTGACGTACTGGATGAACAGCGCCGTCGACAGACCTGCCACGAGCCCCACGAGCCCGGCGGCCACGCCCAGGAGCACGCTCTGCAGGATGACCATCCGCACCACCTGGCCGCGGGTCATGCCCACCGCCCGCAACAGCCCGAGCGACCGCCGCTGCTCCATCACGCTCATCGCCACCGTGTTGGCGACGCCGAGGCTCCCCACCACGAAGCCCAGGCCGAGAATGGACCACAGCGAACCGACGACACCGGACACGACCGTGTCGATGAATCCGCGGAGCTCGGCGAACGACCGCAGCAGCATGGACTGCTGCTTGGCGATCCTCTTGAGCGGCGCCCGGAGGCCGGCAGCGGCTCCCGGCGCGGCCGCCACGAGGAGGACGTCGGCCGTCTGCATGCCGAACAGCCGGCGCGCGGCGTCGCGCCGCAGGATCAACGAGGCCCCGCCCGACGAATAGTCGACGACGAGCGCCGCGATCCGGACGGCGGTCTTGCGGCCAAACACCTCGACCACCGCGTCGTCACCGGGCTTCAATCCCGTGCGCTGGGCCAGCACGGTGCCGGCCACCGCCGCGCCGCCGTCGAGGGCGGCCCGCACGTCGGCCTCGGTCGCGTCCACCGGCTGGAGCGGCAGCGGCCCCGCCGGAGGCAGGTCGCGGGCGAGCACCACGCACGCCGTGCCGGCGACCCTGCCCGTCGCCACGCCGATCCCCTCGACGCTCGCCACGCCGGGCAGGCCTCGGACCTCCGCCTCCATCGCCTGCGAGGCGACGCTTCGTTCCTCCCGCGACGCGGAGAGCGCACCAGCCTGCGTGAGCACCCAGTCGGCCTTGAGCATCTTGCCGTACCAGCCGAGCACGTCCTCGACGCTGTCGCGAATCGCATGGCCGAGGCCGATGCCGTTGCTCACGGCCACCACGAGCACTCCGGCGGTGAGCGCCGTGCGGATCGGGTGACGAACGATCTGCTCGACCGCGAGCGTGCCTTCGATCCGCCACCGGGAGGGCACCAGCCAGCCCAGCACGCGGACGAGCGGCAGGAGCACGAATGGCGTGAGGGCCACGAATGCCAAGAGCATCGCCACGCCCGACACGACCGATGCCCGCGGCGGCAGGATGCCATAGGCCATCAGCGCCTCGGCGACCGTGGTGACCGCGAGCATCGCGGCCGCCATGGCGGCGAGTCCACGGGACGAGCCCCGGGTCGGTTCCGGCGGACCGGCCGAGAGGCCCGCGAGGATGTCCACCGCCGTCGCCTGACGGGCCGGCCACCAGGCCGCGGCCACGGCGATGCCGATGCCGATCAGGATGGCGGTGGGCACGAGCAGCGGATGCACCGCCGCGGCCGACGCGTCGGCGTTGAGGGCCCGTGTGATTCCCGCCGCGATCGGCCGCGCGGCGGCCAGGCCCGCACCGGCGCCCACCGCGGCACCGACGCCGCCGAGGATCCCGGCCTCGACGGTGACCAGGCGGCGCACCTGTCGGCCCGTGCCTCCGAGCAGCCGAATCAGCGACAGCCCCCGCCTCCGCTCGGCGACGTTCATCAGCATGGCGTTGCCGACGATGAACCAGGCCATCGCCAGCGTCAGCGCGGTGACGAAGTCGAGGCCCAGATTCGCCGAGTGGAGGACGTCCTCCGCCATGCTCGCCCGCCCCACGGGGACGTCGGCGCCGAGCGCCTCGGGCAGCCGTCGGGAGACCGCCGCCAGGACGGCCGCCCGGTCGCCGTCGCCCTCGACCACGACGCGGACCCTGTCCACCTCGGCCGTCGACAGCGACATCGCCTCGAGGGCCTGGATGTCGACGACCACCGTGGCCCCCTCCGCGAACCAGCGCAGCGACGACGTGGCGGCGAGGCCGGTGATCCGCATGCGCGCGATCCGCCGCCGGGCGAAGAACAAGACGTCGTCTCCGACACCGACGCCGAGCCCCTGGGCGAGCGTGGCATCGAGCACGACCTCGTCGGCGTCGACGCACGGCTCGCCCGACTCGAGCGCGAGCAGTCCGGCACGGGCGAGCGCCCCCGCGTCCACGCCCACCGCCACTTCCCGAAGCCTGCTCTCGCCGACCCGCAGCAGCGTGGGCCGATAGAACAGCGGCACGACGGCACGCACGCCCGGCAGGTCGACGAGCCTGGGCACCGCCGCAGCGGCGAACCGGCCGCCGTCGCGGGAGGTCACGTCGATCACGGGCACGCCGGCAAGCTCGGCGGCCAGCCTGCGGTAGCCGGCCCGCGAGGCGTCGGCGCCCGCCCACGTGGCGACCACCGCGCCCACCGCCACCGCCACGGCCGTGGCGGCCGCCAGCGGCCGGCCGGGGCGGTTCCGCCACTGCCGCAGGAGCAGGGTGCGCAGCCTCATCGGCCGCCCACCGCCGAGTCGGACTCGATCCTGCCGTCCCGCATCCGCACGATCCGCCGGGCGGCGCCGGCGACCGAGGGATCGTGGGTCACCAGCACGACCGTCTGGCCCCGGCCGTCGACGAGCCGGCGAAGCAGTTCGACGACGCGGCCGGAGTTCTCCGAGTCGAGCGCGCCGGTCGGCTCGTCGGCGAGCACGACGGCCGGCGCGGTGACGAGGGCCCGGGCGATCGCCCCCCGCTGCTGCTCGCCGCCCGAGAGCTCGTCGGGGCGATGGGTCGCGCGATGGGCCATGCCGACCGCCTCGAGCGCCGCACGGGCAGCCGCCTCACCCGCCGCCGGAGCCACGCCATCGAGGGCCAGCGGCAGCGCCACGTTCTCCACCAGCGAGAGCTCGGGGAGGAGGTTGTAACGCTGGAACACGAAGCCGATCCGCCGGCGGCGGATCGCGGCCAGTGCGTCGTCGGACAGGCCGGCGAGATCGACCCCTTCGAGGAGCACGCGGCCGGACGAAGGCCGCGTGATCCCGCCGAGCATGTGGAGCAGGGTGCTCTTGCCAGAACCCGACGCCCCGGTGATCGCGACGAACTCCGCGGGTGCGACCGTCAGGTCGACGCCCCGTACGGCCGTGACCTCCGCCTCACCGGCGGCGAAGGTCTTCTCGAGTTGCTCCGTGCGGAGAATCGACACCGGCGTGCCTCTGCGGGGCGGCCCTGATGGTCGCCATCCTACCCGCCCGGACCTGTCCGACCGGCACGGGAGCCGGCTCAGCGGGCGGCAACCTGCGGCGAGACCACTTCCAGCGGCAAGTCCGTCGCCGCGGTGCGTCCCGCAAGCGTGTCGACCGCCCGGATCGAGAGCCGGCAGCCGCCGAGAGGCGCGGCAGCGGGAATCCGGATCACGTACCGGGCGAAGTAGTCGTGCCGTCGCGTCGGGCACGTCTCCACGATCGGCTCGAAGGTCCACTCATGAACCGTCCGTTCCTCGTCGTCGACGAGCCGCAGCGCCGCGGCGACGCAGGTCGTGTGTCCGGCCGGCGACTCGCCCGCCGAGAGGTGGTCGAGTTCCACGTAGACGATCACCTCCTGGCCGGCCGCAAAGCGGCTTTCGGGAAACCGGTCGACCACGCCCCAACCCTGCACCCGCTTCGCGAAGCAGGCGTGCCGCACCGCGAACTCCTGCACCGGCTCGACGGCGGCGGATGGCGACTCGACCACGGGAGCCCGCGCCTCGCCGATCGCGGCCGAGGTCGGCGTTTCGACGCCGACCTCGTCGACGCCCTCCGCCGCCGACGGTGGCGGCAGCGGCGCCGGAGGAACGACCGCGTGCATGACCGGCGTCTGGTCGACGGGGGGCTCCGGCGCGATCGCGTCGGGCGAAGCCCGGGGGCCCCGCTCGGATTCCAGGTCGGTCAGCGCGGGACCGGGCGGCGACCCGTCCGGGATGCTGGCCTCGGCGCTGGCCGCCTCCAGCGACCCGTCGGGTCGCGTGCTTGCCGTCGCCGCCAGCGATTCCGCGAAGGTGTCGACGACGACCGGCCAGTCCTCCGGGGCGGTCTGCTGGAGCGTCTGCACCAGCGCCGCCTTGGCGGCCGTGTCGAGGTGGCCGGCACGGGAGAGCCTCGCGACGGCCTCGTCGATCGCCGCCTCGCGCCGCTCGGCATCGAGCTCGTCACCGACGGCTGGAGTCACCACATCAGCCGTGGAGCCTGCCGCGGGGACCGCCGCGGCGTCGTCCTCGACCCGGGACGCCTCCTCGGCGGCGTGGTCGGATCCGTCCCACAGGGCGTCCCTCAGGTAGGCGGTGCTGATCGCCGACGTGCACCCGCCCGCGGTGGCGAGCACCGCCACGAGCAACGGCGTCAAACAGGCTCGACTCGATCCCACGTTGGCTCTCGCTGCGGGGGGCTGCCGATGACCGCCGCGGGGAGCTGCCTCCAGACCGCGGGAAGTCGTTGAAATCCGCCGGGAAGGTAGGAGCCGGCCGGCCACGGGGACAAGCCCAACTCGCGTGCCGCGCGCCCCGCGAAACTGCGGCGTTTTGCTAGACTTCCGCCGCTGCGCCGTCCCCAGGCCCCACGAGCGGGCGTCCTCCGGCAGTTCCGCGACCGATGACCACCGCAGTCCTCGACCAGCAGACCGTTCCGGCGCACTGGACGCATCGGCATCTGCTCGACCTCGAACGGCTCTCGCCGGCCGAGATCGCCACGCTGCTGGACACCGCCACGCTCTTCAAGGAGGCGACCGGCGGCTGCCGCCGGAAGCTCGCGGTGCTGGCCGGCAAGACGATCGTCACGCTGTTCTTCGAGAACTCGACCCGCACGAAGACCAGCTTCGCGCTCGCCGCCCGTCGCCTCGGCGCCGACGTCATCGATTTCTCGGCGTCGTCGAGCAGCCTCTCCAAGGGCGAGTCGTTCATCGACACCGCCAAGAACCTCGAGGCGATGGGGGTGGACGCCGTGGTCGTCCGCCATCAGACCCCGGGCACGCCGCACCTGCTCGCCCAGCAGCTTTCGGTGGGGGTGATCAACGCCGGGGACGGCCCGCACGAGCACCCCACGCAGGGGCTGCTCGACATCTTCACGATCAAGGAGCGCCTCGGCGACCTGACCGGCGCGACCGTCGGACTGGTCGGCGACATCGCCCACAGCCGCACGGCACGGTCGAACCTCTGGGGACTGGTCAAACTCGGCGCCAAGGTGATCCTCTGCGGGCCGCCTACCCTGGTCTCCGACCGCTGGCGGGAACTCGGCGTCGAGGTCTCGCACGACCTCGACGCGATCGTGCCGCGATGCGACGTGCTCAACCTGCTGCGGATCCAGTTCGAGCGGCAGAACACGCGGCCGTTCCCGTCGGTCAGGGAATACGCCCACCTCTACGCGATGACCCATGACCGGCTCAAGCGGGCCAAGAAGGATCTCCTGATCCTCGCCCCGGGCCCGATCAACCGCGGCGTCGAGGTCACGGCGGAGGTGGCCGACTGCCCGCAGTCGCTGATTCTCGGGCAGGTGGCCAACGGTCTCGCCGTCCGGATGGCGGTGCTCTGGCTGACCTGCGGCCCACGGACGGGCGCGGCGGCGAGGAGCTTCTGATGGGCACGCTCCTGATCCGCGGCGGCAGGGTGGTCGATCCCGCACAGGGCATCGACCGGGTCGACGACCTGCTCGTCCGCGACGGCCAGGTCGTGTCGGTGGGGCACGGGGGCGGGCAGCCACTCGGCAGGGCCGACGAGACGATCGACGCGGGCGGCCTGATCGTGGCTCCCGGGCTCGTCGACATGCACGTCCACCTGCGCGAGCCGGGGCGGGAGGAGGACGAGACGATCGAGACCGGCACCCGGGCGGCGCTCGCCGGCGGGTTCACGAGCGTCGCCTGCATCCCCAACACGGAGCCGCCGATCGACACGCAGGCCGCGGTCGAGTTCATCCACCAGAAGGCCACCCGGGCCGACACCTGCAACGTGTTCGTGGTGGCCTGCGTGAGCCGCGGCCGCGAGGGCAAGGAGCTGGCGGAGATCGGCCAGCTCGTGGAGGCGGGGGCCGTCGCCTTCAGCGACGACGGCGCCCCGGTGTACGACGCCGAGCTGATGCGGCGGGCATTCGAATACTGCCGGATGTTCGACAAGCCGATCCTCGCCCACGAGGAGGTGCTGGAACTTTCGCGCGGCGGCGTGATGCACGAGGGGCTCGTGTCGCTCGTGCTTGGGCTCGGCGGGATGCCAGCGGCGGCGGAGGAGGTGCTGATCGGCCGCGACGTGGCCCTCGCCGAGGTGACCGGGGGCCGGCTGCACGCGATGCACGTGTCGACAGCCGGGGGCGTGGCCCTGATCCGCGAGGCGAAGCGGAAGGGCATCCGGGTGACGGCGGAGGCCTGCCCGCACCACTTCACCCTCACCGACGAGAGCCTGCGCGGCTTCGACTCGAACTTCAAGATGAGCCCGCCGCTGCGGACGGCGGCGGACGTCGAGGCGATCATCGAGGGCCTGGTCGACGGCACGATCGACTGCATCGCCACGGACCACGCCCCGCACGCCCGCGAGAAGAAGATGCTGGAACTCGACCGCGCCCCGTTCGGCATCCTCGGCCTGGAGACGGCCCTCGGGCTGTCCGTGACGCGGCTGGTCCACACGGGCCGGCTCGGCTGGCCGCGGCTCGTGGAGGCGCTGAGCACGCTGCCGGCACGGATCCTGGGCATCAATCGTGGAACGCTCCGGCCCGGCGCCGTCGCCGACGTGACCCTGATCGATCCCGCCCTGACGTGGACGGTCGACGTGAGCGAGTTCCGCTCCAAGAGCGTCAACTCGCCGTTCCACGGCTGGACGCTGCAGGGCAGGGCGGTGGCCACGATCGTGGGGGGCCGCGTCAAGCACCGGCTGGCGTGAATGACGCTGATCGTCGACGGCTACAACCTGCTGCACGCGTCGGGTGTGTTCGGCCGGGAGCGGGGGTCCCGCGGGTTCGAGCAGTCGCGGACCGCGCTGCTCGACATGCTCGTCGACCTGCTCGGCGAGCGGGCCGGCGACGCGATCGTGGTGTTCGACGCGGCGGAGGCGCCGGACGGGCTGCCGGCCCGGCTTTCCCACGGAGGCCTGCGGGTCTGGTTCGCACGCGAGTACCCCGACGCCGACTCGCTGATCGAGGAACTCGTGGAGGACGACCACGCGCCGGCCCATCTGGTGGTCGTCTCGAGCGACCGGCGGCTCCAGGCCGCGGCCCGCCGCCGCCGGGCGAAGGCCGTGTCGTGCGAGCAGTGGCTGGCGGACGCCCGCGAGGCACGCCGGGCACGCGGCCGCGTCAGCCCCGACGCCAAGCCGCCGGAGCCCGGCCCGGAAGGGGCGGAGTTCTGGAAGCGCTACTTCGGCCTCGACGACTAGACCTTATCCAAGCGAATTTGGACTTGCGCGATTCGCGCTGAGCGCATAAAAAAACTCGAAATCCCCGACGAATCGCTTGATTTCGGTTGGCGCCACTTCAAGCGAC
>VGYR01000215.1 GCA_016872925.1 Planctomycetota bacterium | reverse complement strand
GAAACTCCTCATGGAGTGGCGAGTCGCTTGAAGTGGCGCCAACCGAAATCAAGCGATTCGTCGGGGATTTCGAGTTTTTTTATGCGCTCAGCGCGAATCGCGCAAGTCCAAATTCGCTTGGATAAGGACTAGGCTGCACGGCACAGGGGCGGTGCGGAGCACGTGCGATGCAGCATTCCCAGTTCGGCCCCTACCGCGTGATCAGGCTTCTTGGTCAGGGGGGCATGGGGGCCGTCTACGAGGCGGTCGACCCGGCCACCGGCCGGTCCGTTGCCGTCAAGACGCTGCCCCTGCACCTCGCCCACGACAAGGGCATCCGCCAGCGGTTCCAGGCCGAGATCGCCACGCTCAAGAACCTCAGGCACCCCGGCATCGCCCAGATGATCGGCGATGGCATGCAGGACGGCCTGCCCTTCTTCGTGATGGAGTTCGTGCCCGGCCGGACGCTCGAGGAGCTGCTCAAGTCCGGTCGACGCTTCACCTGGCGAGACGCGGTTCTGATCGTCCAGGAGATCCTGCCGCCGCTGAAATCGGCGCATGATCAGGGGGTCGTCCACCGCGACCTGAAGCCGGCGAACCTGATGTTTCCGCCGGCTCCCGGAGGCGGATTCCACGTCAAGCTCACCGACTTCGGGATCGCGAAGCTCTTCGGCGAGACGGGCCACACCCGCGCCGGCATCGTGATCGGAACGCCGGAGTACATGGCTCCCGAGCAGGCGACGGGACTGCTCGTCGACCACCGGGCGGACCTCTATTCGCTGGGGCTGGTGATGTTCGCGATGCTCGCGGGGAAGCCGCCGTTCCAGGGGTCGGTCGCCGACGTCGTGGAAGCGCAGAAGTCGCTCCGTCCGCCCCGGATCGCCACGCTCGTGCCCGACGTGCCGCCGGCACTCGACGACCTGATCGACGCGTTGCTCGCGAAGCCGCCCGAGTCCCGGCCGCAGCACGTGGCCACCGTCGCGCGGCAACTCGCGGCCATCGCGTCGCTGCCGGAGCCGCCCACGACCCAGCCTCGACAGCCGGGCGACTCCCCGGGAGGGGGTGGCACTCGGATCGACGGTGGCCCGCCGCCGCCCTTGCCCGACGACTTGCCGCCGACGCTCGCGATGCCCCCCGGGCAGGTCGCACGGCCCGCTCGGCGGCCCACCGGCCTGGTCAACGCGACCACCGTGGCAGACGAGTCGGGAATGCGGCCGGGCGATGGCGGCCATGGCCGTGGTGGAGTGAGCGTCGCGACGGGCGGCGCCGGCGGGGAGGACGGTTCCGGCCGCAGCGATTCGACCTACACGACCGTCGAGGAGCAGCGGAAGCGTGCCCTGGCGCAGAGGAAGCGAGAAGCTTTTCTCGAGAACCTCCTGAAGGGTGCCGGGGCGCTGGCGGTCATCGCGACCGTCGTCGGCGCCGGTTGGTGGTTCGTGCTGCGGCCGTGGCTCTATCCCGATCCCAAAGCCGACTTCACCACGATCGTCGCGATGCTCGACAACGTGCACGACCTGAGAAATCCATGCGACGCGATCGAGCGCTTCTTGAGGGTGCATCCGCAGGATCCGAGGGTCGCCGAGGTGCGGTTCCTGGGCCGGGACAGAGCGCTGCAGATGCTCCAGAAACGAACCCGCCGCAGGCTTCCGACCTACAAGCCGAAGTCACCGGCGGAACGACTGTATCTCGGGGCGATCCGCAGCGAGGACCTGCGAGACACGGTGGCGAAGCTCAAAGAGTTGATCGTGAAAATACCAGCAGAGCACGCCGCCGACTTCCAGGCGGCAGCCGGCAAAGACCCATGCTGGGTGGTCGAGAATCCCGATGAGGCCACCTGGCGGGAACTCGCGGAGCGACAGGTCGGAATCGTCGAAGCCCGAATCAAGGAGGAGGATCAGTTGCGGCAGCAGGAAGCCCTGACGCCTGCCGAGCGAGCGCGGGCGATGCTGAACTCGGCGGACAGGCTGCAGCAGCAAGCGATGCAGGCGGAGGCCTCCGGGCAGGCCATGCAGAGGGTGGTGGCGATCACCGAGCGGCACGAGGTGCTCGAGGAACTCGTCGACAAGTTCGAGGACGAACCGGCGGCGGCCGACGAGGTCGCGGCAGCGAGGCGGCTGCTCAAGGAGTAGCACAGGTTTCCAACCTGTGCCGGGTGCGCTGCGGGTTGAAAACCCGCGCTCCTCCGGGAAATTCGCACCGACTCCGCCATCGCCTCCCCGCCGCGAGGCTCCCGTTCGGCGCTCGCTACACCCTGCGGAGCCGCGTGAACTCGTCCATCGTGACCGTGGTGAGCTCCCCGTCGTCGCGGGCCAGGATCAGCACGTCGCTGTAGACCTTGTCGTCGCCGCTGCGGCGGAAGTGCAGCCCATGACGTCGCCGCTCGCGGCGCAGCACGCGGCCGGTGGTCTTCGTCGACCAGGTCGCCGACGATCCCACCTGCACGCCGTGGATCACCTCGACGCGGTCGCCCGGTTGGAGCAGGTCGTAGAGGCTGCGGGCCTCGTATTCCTCGGGTGTCATCTGGAATCCTGCCTGGTCTGGGAATCCGTCCGCCGGCCGGGGGCGATCACACTTCCTTGGACTCGATCCACTTCATCATCTTGCGGAGCCGCCGACCCGTCTCCGTGAGCGTGTGCTCCCGTTCCCGGCGCCGCGTGCTCTTGAACATCGCGGCCCCGGCGCGGTTTTCCAGGATCCAGTCGCGGGCGAACTGCCCGGAGCGGATCTCCTCGAGGATCTTCCGCATCTCCTTGCGGGTCTCTTCGGTGATGATCCGCTTGCCCCGCGTGTAGTCGCCGTATTCGGCGGTGTTCGAGACGCTGTACCGCATGTACTCCAGGCCCCCCTGGTAGAACAGGTCGACGATCAGCTTCATCTCGTGGAGGCACTCGAAGTAGGCCATCTCCGGCTGGTATCCGGCTTCCACGAGCGTGTCGAAGCCGGCCTTGATGAGCTCCGAGACGCCGCCGCAGAGCACCGCCTGCTCGCCGAAGAGATCGGTCTCGGTCTCCTCGGCGATCGTGGTCTCGATCACGCCGCCGCGGGTGCCGCCGATGCCCTTGGCATAGGCCAGGCCGAGCTTCTTGGTCTCAGGACTGGCGCCCGGGCCCAGGGCGATCAGGCAGGGTACGCCCCCGCCTTTCACGTACTCGCTGCGGACGAGGTGGCCGGGTCCCTTCGGCGCGACGAGCAGAATGTCGTGGCCCGGAGGGGGCTCGACCTGGCCGAAGTGGAAGTTGAAGCCGTGGCTCGCCATCAAGACCGCACCCTTCTTCAGGTTCGGGCGGATCGACTGGCGGTAGACGTCTCCCTGGAGTTCGTCCGGCAGGAGGATGTTGATCACGTCGGCCTGCTTGACGGCCTCCTCGACGCTCAAGGGCTCGAAGCCGTGCTTCTTCGCCAGGTCGTAGTTGGGACCGCCCGGCCGCTGCGCGACGACCACCCTCAGGCCGCTGTCGCGGAGGTTCTGGGCCTGGGCGTGCCCTTGGGAGCCGTAGCCGATGATGGCGATGGTCTTGCCGTCGAGGGCCTTGAGGTCGGCGTCGGCGTCGTAGTAGATCGTGGCGGCCAAGGGATCGCTCCGGGGGGAATGGGCGGACGGGTTGATCGAGTGCGTCGCGGATGCGTCAGGCGAGGGACTCGCCCACGGGCGCGGAGTCGGCCGGTCGGGCTCCGTCGGCGGCCTCGGTGACCTCGCGGGTCGGAGGGCTCCCCCGGACCATCGCGATCCGGCCGGTGCGGACCAGCTCGAGAATGCCCTTGGGCCGAACCAGTTCGATGAAGCCCTCGAGCTTCTTCTCCGTGCCCGAAATCTCGACGATCACGCTGTCCGCGGCGACGTCGACGATGCGGCCGCGGAAGATCTCGGCGAGCTCCTTGACCTCGGTGCGGGACGTGCCTGGGGGGGCCGCCACCTTGATCAGCATCAAGTCGCGCTCGACGTAGTTGCGGCTGCTGATGTCGTCGACCCGGACGACGGTCACGATCTTCTCGAGTTGCCGGCGCACCTGATCGAGCACGCGGTCGTCGCCGCGGAGCACGAACGTCATCCGTGAGAACCGCGGATCCTCGGTCTCGCCGACGGCCAGGCTGTCGATGTTGTAGCCCCGCGAGGCCAGCATTCCCGACACGTGCGCCAGCACGCCGGGAACGTTCTGGACGGTGGCTGAAACGACGTGGCGCATGGGAGGCTCGCGGCGGAATTTCGGGGGTCGGATCGGCGGCCGCCGGGAGGGTGCCGCCGCCGCGGAAGCCCCGCGGAGTCTAGTAAGCCACGACCCCCGCATTCAAGCCTCCGCCGGCCCCACCGGGCTCGGGAAGCGTGCAGCGGCCGCAGGGCTGCGGGGCGCGTTGACATCGCCGCGAAAAAGCCGATAGTTTGTGATGCTCGGGGCATCGTGGCTCCGACCCCTCCCCGTGCCCCCAACGAGCGAGTTAGCGTGTCGACCGTCTTGGCCCAGCAACTGATCGAAGCCGGTGTGCACTTCGGCCACCGCGCCAGCAGGTGGAATCCGAAGATGCGTCCCTACATCCACGGCCGCCGCAACCTGATCCACATCATCGACGTCCGGGAGACGATCCGCGGCCTGCTGCGGGCCCGGAAGTACCTCAAGCAGGTCGCATCGACGGGCAGTCTGGTGCTCTTCGTGGGCACGAAGCGGCAGGGCGCGGAGGCGGTGTCTCGCGAGGCTGCCCGCTGCGGAATGCCGTACGTCAGCGACCGCTGGCTCGGCGGCACGCTCACCAATTTTCGCACGATCCGCAACCGCCTCGCGCGGCTCGAGGAACTCGAGGCGCTGATCCCGTCGGAGGCGTTCGGCAGCTACTCCAAGAAGATGCAGTCTTCCCTCCGGCGCGAGCACCGCAAGATGCTCCGCAATCTCGGCGGCATCCGCACGCTGTCGCGGCTGCCCGAGTGCCTCGTCGTGTTCGACCCGAAGAAGGAGAAGAACGCCGTCAACGAGGCCCGCAAGATGGGCATCACCACGGTCGCCCTGATCGACACCGATTGCGATCCCGACCTCGTCGACCTGCCGATCCCGGGCAACGACGACTCCATCCGCTCCATCGAACTCGTCGCCGCCCGGCTCGCCGACGCGGTCCTCGAGGGCAAGGCCAGTTCGGCGACCGAGGCCCAGGCCGCCGCCGAGGGCGCCGAGGGCGATGGTGAAGGCAAGCCGAAGGCCAAGGCCCGCCCGATGGTGGCCAAGCGGTCGGTGCCGCAGAAGCCCAAGGTCTGACCGGCTCGCAACGCGTCTCCGAACGGTCGCCCCGCGGTGCCGCGGGAAGGTCCTCGGCTCGGCGGGTTGCGGATGGCCACGCTGACCGAGCAGCTCGTTCGTTCCCGGTTCCTGTTCCTCGCTGGAGAATCATGCCATGGGTGAGATCACCGCCGCCGCCGTGATGGGGCTCCGGGAGAAGACCGGCCTGCCCATGATGGAGTGCAAGAAGGCGCTCCAGGAGTGTGGCGGCGACACCGACAAGGCGGTCGAGTGGCTCCGCAAGCAGGGCAACAAGACGCAGTCGCTGCGGGCGGATCGCGAGACCTCCTGCGGCCGGCTCGCCGTCTACACCGATCCGGCGAAGGGCGTGGGCACGATCATCGAGTTGAAGTGCGAGAGCCCGCCGGTGGCGGGCAGCCAGGACTTCAAGGACCTGGCCAACGAGATCGCCAAGACGCTGGCGCTCGGCGCGGGGGCGAAGACCCCGGCCGACCTGCTCGGCCAGAAGAGTGTGTCGCACCCGGACCGCACGCTGGGCGAACTCAAGGACGACCTCTTCAACCGGATGCGGGAAGTCTTTGACCTCTCCCGAATCAAGCGGATCGATGCCGCCTGCGGCGGGTATGCCCATCACGACGGCTCGAAGGCCTCGCTGATCGAGATCACCGGGAACGTGTCCGGGCCCCAGGCCGCGGAGGTCGCCAAGGACATCGCGATGCACGTGGTGGCCCTGGCGCCGCAGGCGATCCGCAAGGAGGACCTGGATCCGGCCGTGGTCGACAAGGAGCGGGAGATCCTCTCCGAAGCGGCCCGCCGCGAGGGCAAGCCCGAGAACATCATCGCCAAGATGATCGAGGGCCGGCTGCGGAACTTCTTCAGCCAGTGCGTCCTGCTGGAGCAGCCCTTCGTGAAGGACGACAAGCAGACCGTCGGCCAGCTGGCGAAGGGGGCCGGGCTCGAGGTGAAGTCGGTCGAGAACTGGAAGCTGGGCGAGTGACGCGGCGGGCTCCGCCCAGGCCAACGCCCCCGGCTTTCCGGATGTCGACCGGGAGCGGGCCGCTGCGGTGTGAAGCGTCGGGCGGTGCGGGAGAAGGCCGATGGATCTGACACCGTACAAGCGGGTGCTCCTCAAGCTCTCGGGAGAGAGTTTCGCCCGGCATGGCGAGCGGGGCATCTCGATGGACGAGGTGGTCCACATCGCCCGGCAGACGGTGCAGGCCGCCGCGAAGGGCGTGGAACTGGCGATCGTGATCGGCGGCGGCAACATCCTGCGCGGCGGCTCGTTCACCGCCGGCAACACCGCCATCCAGGAGGCGACGGCCCACTCCATGGGGATGCTCGCCACGGTCATCAACGGCCTGGCGCTGCAGGACGCGCTGGAGAGCCTCGGGGCCCAGACGCGGCTGATGACGGCGATTCGCATGGACGGCGTGGCCGAGCCGTACATCCGCCGCCGGGCCCGCCGGCATCTGGAGAAGGGCAGGATCGTGATCCTCGCGGCGGGCACGGGCAGCCCGTACGTGACCACCGACACGGCCGCGGCGCAGCGGGCCCTCGAACTCGGCGCCGACATCCTCATGAAGGCGACCCGCGTGGACGGCGTCTATTCCGACGATCCCGAGAAGAATCCGCACGCCGTGCTGTATGCCAACCTGACGTACCAGCAGGTGATCCAGCAGAACCTGCGGGTCATGGACGGCACGGCGATCTCGCAGTGTGCCGAGCACGGGATGCCGATCCTCGTGTTCAACTACCGTCGCGAGGGAATGATCGAGCGGGCCGTGGCCGGCGAGCGGCTCGGCACGATCGTCGGCCAGCGGCGCTGACGCTCGACGTGCCCCCGACGCAGGCGCGAGCGGGTTTCCCGGCGGCCTGCCCGCCCACGCGGGAGCACCGCGTATACTCCGGATCGCCGCAATCCAGGAGGCCAGCCGATGCCAGTGGACGACATCCTGCTCGACGCCGAAGAACGCATGGAGAAGGCCGTGGACGTGTTTCGTCACGCGCTGACGGGCATCCGCACGGGGCGTGCCAACCCCGGCCTGGTCGATTCCCTCCGTGTCGAGGTCTACGGTTCCCCCACGCCCATCAAGGCGCTGGCGAGCGTGGGGGCTCCCGAGCCAAACCAGATCGTCGTCCGGCCGTTCGATCCGGGCACCATCAAGGACATCGAGAAGGCGATCCAGGCCAGTGACCTGGGGCTCAATCCACAGAGCGATGGACGACTGATCCGGATCGTGATCCCGCCGCTCTCCGCGGACGTCCGCAAGAAGATGTCGGCGCGGATCCGGGAACTCGCCGAGGAGGCACGGGTCGCGATCCGTAACGTCCGCCGCGACGGCAACAAGGCGGCCGACGTCGAGAAATCGGACGGCGGCCTCACGGAAGACGACTGTGACCGCTGCAAGGAAGAGGTGCAGGAGCTGACCAAGAAGTTCGAGGGCGTCGTCGGCGACCTCGCCAAGACCAAGGAGTCCGAGGTCATGGAACAGTAGCCGGTCCGGAGCCGACGCAGGGCAATCGCATCTTCTGAGAGCGGCACAAGTATTGCGGTGAGTCGTCGAAAGGCAAGCGGGCGGCGGTGGCCGCACGTCGTTTCGCCTGTGTCACGGAGCACGACTTGTGATTGTTTCAACGAC